>JAGPIM010000087.1 GCA_018055005.1 Laribacter sp. | reverse complement strand
GGAACATCGCTAGAATGCGTTCTCACAGTCAGGCAGTCAGCCAGACCGATGCGGGAATAGCTCAGTTGGTAGAGCACGACCTTGCCAAGGTCGGGGTCGCGAGTTCGAGTCTCGTTTCCCGCTCCAATTCTTCATCTATAGACGTCCACCAAAGTCTGTAGGTTCTTGATTCAACAGGGTTTCGGCCCTGGGGAATGTCTAGCGAAAGCTGCTCAGTTCCACTGTCAACCACGCCCAATCAGTACACGAAACAGTACATGAAATCCGGGCGGTTGCTGGTGCGGATTGTTTGCTGAGCCACTGCCCCTGAGCACGGTACACCTCTCCTCAACCTGAGAAGGAGGCGTACCCATGGCGTTAACCGATGCAGTAGTCCGGCAGGCCAAGACCACCGGCAAAGACTACACCCTCAACGATACAGACGGCCTGGTGCTGTTCGTCACCGCTCGTGGGGCCAAGAAGTGGCACTTCCGCTTCACCTGGATGGGCAAGCAACAGCGCGTTGCCGTTGGCAGCTATCCCGAAATGTCCCTCAAGGATGCGCGCGAGCAGCGCGATGACCTGCGCGCGCAGGTGGCCCGTGGCATTGATCCGCGTGTTCATCGGCTGCAGGTCAAGGCGGCGGAGCTGGCCGCGCCCATGAATACCTTTGCATCCGTCTTCAAGGCCTGGCGTGACTTCAAGGCGCTGGGCCTGAAAACGGGCCGCCAAAGCACCCTGTCGCAGATCGACCGCATTTTTGCCAAGGACGTGCTGCCATGGCTGGGCAAGCTGTCCATCTTCGATATCGATAACCCGCACCTGCTGGACGTGCTGCGCCGCATCGAGCGGCGCAAGGCGTTCACCACCGCCGAGAAAGTGCGCACCTGGTTCAATCAGCTGTTTCGCTATGCGATGGTCGAAAAGGGCCTGCGCTACAACCCGGCCAGCGACCTCGATATTGTGGCCGCGCCCAAGCCGCCCGTCTCGAACAACCCGTTTCTGCGCATGGACGAGCTGCCGGCCTTCCTGCAGACCTTGCGCGGCTATGGCGGCCAGGAAGTCACCAAAATGGGCCTGCGCCTGTTGCTGCTGACCGGCGTGCGTACCGGGGAGCTGCGCCAGGCTGTGCCCGAGCAGTTCGACCTGGAGCGCGGGCTGTGGATCATCCCGCCAGTCATCGTCAAGCAGTTGCAGGTCAAGCTGCGTCGCGAGGGCAAGACCATTCCGCCCTATATTGTGCCACTGCCCCAGCAGGCCATCGACATCGTGCGTGTGCTGATCGACGAGCACGCCCGCCGCCCCGCGCAGCACTACCTGCTGTCGCATCGCAGCCGCCTCAAGGAACGCATCAGCGAAAACACGCTCAACGGCGCGCTGCATCGCATGGGCTATGCCGACCGGCTGACTGGTCACGGCATCCGGGCGACGATTTCCACGGCGCTCAACGAGCTGGGTTACCCGAAGGAATGGATCGAGGTGCAGTTGTCCCATGCCGACCCCAACAAGATCCGCGCCGCCTACAACCACGCGGACTATGTGGAGCAGCGCCGGATGATGATGCAGGACTGGGCAGATCGGCTGGATGCTTGCGAGCGCGGGGAGCCGATCACTCAGCCGGTGTTGTCGCAGGCGGTGCCGCACAGCATGGCAGGGATCGAAAGCTATCTGCGCCTGCTGGCACAGGGGCGTTTGCCGCAGACGGTGGACGGGGTAGCGCTGCCGCGTCATATCGCGGGTTGATGCAGGGCTTTGGGATGTCTAGCCAATGGAAAGGAAATCTGGTAGCCGACTTTTGCATGATGTACAATGAGCTGTACATGTAAAAGAGAGGTTGCCATGCGCACTATCAGCTATACCGAAGCCCGGCAGAACCTGTCGGCCACCATGGTGCAGACCGTCGAGGATCGCGCCCCGACCCTGATAACCCGCCAGAACGGTGAGGCGTGCGTGCTGATGTCGCTGGAGGAGTACAACGCGCTGGAGGAAACGGCTTACCTGCTGCGCTCTCCGGCCAACGCACGCCGCCTGATGGATTCGATTGACAGCCTCAAGCGAGGTCAGGGTGTCGAGCGGAATATCGCCGAGTGAAGCTGATCTGGTCTGAGCAAGCCTGGGATGATTATCTGTATTGGCAGGACGCAGATAAGCGTATGGTCAAGAAGATCAACGAGCTGATCAAGGAGACCCGTCGCACCCCTTTCGAGGGCAAGGGCAAACCGGAGCCGCTGCGCCACAACTTGGCGGGGTTCTGGTCGAGGCGGATCACCGCCGAGCACCGGTTTGTGTATTCGGTGACGGATGAGGCGCTGTTGATTGCCGCCTGCCGTTATCACTATTGAAGGCCGGAAAACGCCGGCCAGGTGTGGGAGCGCACCTGCTGTACAAGCTCCACTCGGGAGAGCGGCTTTTGCGCCTTTTGGCCTTTTCGGATAGGGCCTTTGACCCTTGAGCCTCTTCCCTTGTCTCAACCCTTGAGGCCCTTTGCCGTTTCCCTTTGAGAGCGGAGGCAGCAAAAGCCCGCGATACGGTTGCTGAGCCAGCGAGGTATTCATCATGCAGCAGCACGACACACAGAAGCAGCGCACTGCCTGGAAGCTGGGCCAGTGGCTGGGGAGCTGGTATCGGGCATTCTTGCGCCAGGAAGCCCGTTTTGTGGCCTGGCTGGCCGGACATGGCATGCCGGTAAAGGTCGCCCGCATCCTGCTCTGGGCATTCAGGATCGTCGCCGTTCTGGTGCTGCTGTACCTCGCCTTCTGGCTGGCTCTGGTGTTCCTGGGCGTTGCAGTGTTGGCGCATGCTGGCGGCGGCACTGGCGCCGATCATGATCAGGATTGGGTAATTCCAGACCCTGACGAGCACATGAAGAATCCGGGCTACGACCCGAATCTCTACAACGACCCGCCAGATCCCAGCTACTACGATCCCCGATACGACAAGGACTAGATGCGGGCTATTTCAGCTTGCCGCCAGACATTGCTGACACCCCCTTCGCGCCGGCCTGCCCGGCACCCCCGGTTCCGTCATTCAGTCCTTTC
This sequence comes from Laribacter sp., assembly GCA_018055005.1. Lineage (GTDB taxonomy): Bacteria > Pseudomonadota > Gammaproteobacteria > Burkholderiales > Aquaspirillaceae > Laribacter. The sequence continues at coordinate 8,102 of JAGPIM010000087.1, read as the reverse complement.
AGTGCTCCGCCAGCGCGTACGCCCACCCAACCTAATGCAGCAACCCAAAACGTCGGCAGCACCATGAACATGGTGCCCATGACGAAATTCAGCAGCATGTCGCCGAAGGTGTTGTCCAGCCCCATCATGATGTTGAAGTTCATATGCGGCCGGTTGAAGCCCATGCCCCAGCCATACAGGGCATCGAGGATGGTCGAATCGATCCAGCGGGCCAGCTCGAACCAGAAATCGACGAAGTAGAGGGCGAAGTAGACGCAGCTGATCGTGACGAAGGCGCGGATATCGTAGGTGGCCAGGGTGAACAGCAGCGGCGTGCTGATGATCAGCGCCATCTTGAGCAGCGACATCACCATCGGCAACGCCTGGCGCACCACGTCCATTGCCGGGAAAAAGGCCAGGCTGCCCACGGCCATGCCCACATCACCAGCGGCGCGGGTGACGATGTTGGGCAGGGTCTTGTCGATCTGTCCGCCGTAATCGGCATAGACACTGCCCAGGTTCATTTTCTGCTGGCGCGGGGCGGCGATGGCGCGCACCACGGAATCATCCACCTCGGCGCGGCTCAGAAAACCCGCCCAGCCAGCGATGCGGCTGAGCAGGCCGGGCTCGACCTGCTGCAGCAGGCGGGCGCGCAGGCCGTTGCCGGCATCGCTCCACCATTGGCGGCAGGTCGGATACCCCGCACCGCTTGGCACCTGGGCCAGGCCGGCGTCCCGGTTGCTGTCGTAAGGCCAGCCGTCACGCGGCGTCTGGGCACGATAGGCGTCGTAATAGCCTGTGGTGTCGGTGAAGAAGCGCGAGCCAATCCAGGTGACGTCGTGCATCTGGTCATCGTCGAGATCGGGGCGGCTCATGAACAGTTTGGCGCGTGCCGGGCCGTAGCAGCTGTGCGTGAAGTCCGCGACCTCCTGGGCCAGCACCGGATCGGCGATGCGCGTGGCATTGATCTCCATGCGCATCTGGCGCAGGTCGGTGCCGCACGGAATGGCTGCGACCGCAGCCCCCGTCACCGCCCGCGACAGCGCATGCATGAACGCCCACCACACCGGTACTTTCGCGCTCTGGTTGTTGAGAGTAGTGAAGGACTGGCTCCAGCCCGTCTCGCTGGGCAGCGGCACATTCACCTGGCACTGGGCCGAACGACTGGTATCAAACTTGATGGTTGCCAGATCCACGTCGATGGTCGGGACGCAGGCGAACATCACCACGACGATGGCGACCCAGATACGGTTCTCGATGCGCTGAGACGACAGGATGCCCTTGTTGCCCTCGTCTGCGCCCTCCGTACGCACGTTCAGCCACTCGCCGAGGATGATGGCCAGGAACGGCAGCGCAATCACCCCGCTGGTCACCACGGTGGCCCAGATGCCGTTATGCACGATCCAGGCGACCAGCGTCAGGTAATACTCCAGATAATCGGTTGTCATCAGTGTCATGGCGGATTCCCAGCTCAGTACATCCGCAGCCAGTTACTGGCTTCGGATAGGACGATGCCGAGCACGCCTAGCACCTCGATCTGGCGCAATTGCCGACGTGACTGAGGATCGCGTGCAAGGCGACGGCGGCGCACCCAGGGCCAGGCGGCCACGACGGCGGCATACAGGCACAGGCGCCAGACAAAGAAATGCCCGGCGTGATCGTCGAGCCACTGCTGCCAGCGCTCAATGCCTCCAAGCAGATGGATGCCGATGAAGGTAGCCACGAAGGCCAGGACGAACAGGCCAGCGACCAGTAGCGCCATGACGATGAACACGCGGCGCAATGGTCGGCCAGGTCTGGCGGGTGAAAACGGCGAGGGCATGACAGTTTCTCCGGAGTCAAAGGATGCTCCGGCAGTTCATGACAAACCGCCGTGTTCGTCGACAAACAATGCGGCATCCACCCTCACCGTATTTCGCTCGCGCAGTCAGTTGTTTTGGGCGGATTAACTTGATTCACGGCTTGGCGCTGTGTGATCCTTGCCACGCGCCGCTCATCGGCGCCGGGTGTGACAACCCGAACTATTACCAGCGGGACGCTTCATGGCGGCCCGCAGGGCAGGCTCGCGCCTGGCCGGTTTGGTAATAGCCGGTTTGTCACCCCTGCGGGTCACCACCAGCCTGCTTGCTTTTTGCTTTCCCTGCTCGCGGTTGGTGACAGCACGGTCATCCAGGGAGGGAACATGAAAAAAACCACCTACTCAGAAACTGCCAGCGAACATGCTGAGCGTGCCTACACCCTGATTCTGACCGGTGTAATGGACTGTCAGAGCGCCGAGGATCAGTTGCTGTTGCTCCAGTCCCTGGTCTGCCAGTGCGCTGTATTCACTCGGATGCTGAGTGGCGATGAGGCATTTCTTGCCCTGCTGGAGAAGATCAGGCACGCGGATATCGAGGTGGCAGACGCGGTTCTGCCCCGGCAAATCCACTGACAGGCATTTGCGGCTGTATTCACGCCGCAGTCAGATACAGTGGGTTTGCGCAGGGGGCGAATCTCCAACGCTATCCACATTAAATGCAGCATCATGCGTCTCTTTGAAGCGATCTGAACCGATCGCGAGCGCGCATGAGTGCTACCACCATTGTCGGAAACTACACATGTATTTGAGAGGAATGAAAGTCGGGAAACGGGCTGCCTGCGCCTTTACGCTATTGGGTGGCCTTGTCACGATGATGGGATTGCTGGCGTTCTACGCGACCGAGCGGATGGACAATGCCGCTGACGATATCCGGGAGAACTGGTTGCCGGCGGTCATTGCGTTGGGCGATGTCAGCAACCACCTGGGCAGCTTGCGTGCATTGACGCTGCGCAGCGTGCTTGAAGAAGACGCAGGCGCTCAACAACTGTCGCGCATCGAAGACATCAAGCAACAGGTACAGCGCGCGCTACAGGCGTACGAGGCGACCATCGTCGCCAATGACGACCAAGCACTGTTTCAGGCCTTGCAGGCTGCGAGCCAGCCCTACCAGCAGATGCAGACGGCCATCCTCGACGCGGTATCCGCCAACCAATTGCAAGAGGCGCGGCGTTTGGCCAACGGCCCGTTGACCGAGTACAGCGAGGCGACCTCGCAGGCGCTGGCCGAGCTGATTCGGTACAACATCCAGGGCGCAGAAAATGCCGCCCAAACCAGTAGCAATGTCGCCGATGAAGTGAGGCTGGAAACGAGCATTTCGTTAGTACTCATTCTGTGCTCGCTGGCCGTGATCGCGGTATGGCTGACCCGCAGCATCGTGGTGCCGTTGGCCGATGCGGTGGACGTGGCCGAACGTATCGCTCAACGTGATCTGACCCAGGCAGTTCAGGTCACCGGCCAGGACGAGCCCGCCATGCTGCTGCGCGCCCTGAGCCGGATGCAGGAGGGGCTGCGCGAGACCATCCAGAGGATTGCCGCTTCTTCCGATCAACTGGCGTCCGCTTCGGAAGAGCTATATGCCGTGACTGAGGACACCAACCGGGGCCTGCATCAGCAAAACGCCGAAATCGAGCAGGCGGCCACAGCGGTCAACCAGATGACGGCGGCGGTGGAAGAAGTGGCCAACAATGCCGTCAGCACGGCAGATGCTTCCAAAGGTGCCGACCAGACGACGCAACAAGGCCGTGAGCAGGTCAATCAGGCGCTGGCGTCCATCGAACTGCTGGTCAGTGATGTCTCCGAGACGGCCGGGGAGATCGAGCAACTGGCGAACGGTGCCAGTGAAATCAGCCGCGTGCTGGATGTGATCGGCACTATTGCCGGACAGACCAACCTGCTGGCGCTCAATGCCGCCATCGAGGCGGCGCGGGCTGGCGAAGCCGGACGGGGGTTTGCGGTGGTGGCCGACGAGGTGCGGGCGCTGGCATACCGGTCGCAGGAGTCGACCGTGGAAATCGAGCAGATGATTGCGGGCATCCAGTCGGGCACTGGCCGCTCGGTTGAGGCCATGCACAACAGTCAGCAACGTGCGACCGGGACGCTGCAGCAGGCTCAGGCGGCCGGGCAGGCGCTGGAAGTGATTGCCGAAGCCATTGCCGCGATCAACCAGCGTAATCTGGTTATCGCCAGTGCCTCGGAAGAACAGGCGCAGGTCGCTCGCGAGGTGGATCGCAACCTGGTCAATATCCGCGACCTGTCGCTGCAGACCTCGGCAGGTGCCAACCAGACCAGTGCGTCAGCGCAGGAGTTGTCACGCCTGGCAGTCGACCTCAATGGTATGGTGGCGCAGTTCAAGGTGTAATGCTCGCTTCGCGATTTGATCTGTATAAAAATACAGAGAATTGCAGCAGGCCCGATAAACAAGCCGTCTTCGGAGTGAGTTGTCATTTAATGGCAACATCGCTCTGCAGGCGGTTTTTTCTTTCGGGTCGGTATAACCATGTGAGCATGTAAAGGAGCATTGATTGGACGCGTTTATTGCCTGGATAAATAACCCGCTTGTACAAAGCGCTGTTATATCCCCACTTATCGGCGCCATATTGGGGCTGCTATTTGGCGGATTCAACAACTCACCTCCGCCGGCAGCGCCTGTCACAGTGCAGCAGACCGTTATCACCTTCAGGCAAACGGTCGTGGTAAATCAAAGCCGGGGAACATCCTCTTCTTCGGACGACGTGTGGGCTTACCTTGGCGCACTGTTCCTGGTCGTGGCCGTTGTCATCTGGGGGTATAGCCGTTACGCCAGTGACATCCTGCACTATTGGCTGAGTGGAGTGTTTTCCTGCACGGCGTTTATCCTGGCGGCTGGTTTGGCCTCTGCCATCCGGGGGCAATACAACAGCGCGGAATGGGGCTGGTATATCTTCACGCCCCTGGTGGCAGTGGGCGCCTCCATCTACCTGACCGAACTGGCGCAGGCAGGCATTATTGCCGGCGCCCGTGAGGCGGCTTTCCGCTATGGAATCATTGATTACTATTTTGATGTACTGGATGACGAGCACCGGATCTGGATACTGTCCCAGCTCTTCGGGGTCGTGATGGGGATCGGCGCAACGCTTGCTGCGGCACTCCGATCGCTGCATTACCTCGCCCTGATGAACCAGCGGGCCAGCGGCACGCTGTCCTCGGTCTGGTTTTCCCTGGCCCGATACACCCGGTTTTCCGCGCGGGCCAGCGGCGTCGTGCTGCTGATCATGTTGCTTGGCGCGGCCTACTTCATGCTCTCGGGCCAGGCGTATGAACTGTGGATGCGACGAGGCTAGCCGGCGACTAGCGTCCCACATACAGCGTGACGATCTGGGGCCGTTCATGGCCGAGTTCATGGCTGATAATCTGGCGAGCCTGCGCATCGATCTGGCGCTGGGCCGGGGTCAGCGTGCCCGTGGTCGGCCCGCCCGCAGCCGGCGCCTGCCAGCCGGTCAGCGCCTCATATCTTGCCTGGGCGTACTGATGGCGCAGGCCATGCATATTGCTCAGTCCAGCCGCCTTGCACTGGCCGTCATACACATGCTGCTGCTGGATATAGGACTTGTGCGCCGGGATCAGCGAACCGGCTCTGGCCAGTGTCCGGGCAACATCGAGCACTGCGCGTTGCTGCGGTGTCGTGATGGGGACGCTGCGCGGTTTGCCGCCTTTCGTCCATGAGCCTTTGAGCGCGATGTGATCACCCCGGTCGGCCCAGGTCGGCTGGAACTTGATGCACTCCTGGCGGCGCAGCCCGAAGGCGGCCTGCAGGCGCAGGCTCATTTTCACGTATGGATCACGAATGGTGTCCAGGCGCTCGTCCAGGGTCTGCGCCTTGCTCTGGTTGGTGCTGTACTGGCGCTCAGGAATGCCGAGCTGGCGGTTGTCGGCAGGCAGCAGCCCCCCTTTGCCGATTTTTTCCGCCCACCAGCGCAGGTGACTCAGGCGGTTTTTCAGGGTGCCGGTCGACAGTCCCTGTGCCTGCCACTGACTGAGCAGTGCATCAACGTGTTTGCCCTTGAGCGAGCGGGCCTGCATCTGGTTGAACCCGGCATCACGTAACTGACGGGCCATCAACGTCAGGGAGCGCTGCCGGTCTGCCTGCGTGGCAAAGCTGCCGTCACGGTTGCGTCGGCATAGCTGTTTCAGCGTCCAGGTCAAATCATCCACGGTGTTCTCCTGTGTAGCGGGTATGGCGTCTTGCTGAGAGGGTGATCGGTAAGTGTTATTGCCAACTCGCTATTGCGAGATCCCCGAAGGGCGAAGGGCCTGGGTGCTCAGTACACCCGTTGCCTCGGTATGAGGCGTCCGCCTTGCTTCCTGTGGGAAGACCGGGCGGCATGTCATCGTGCGTAGTGCATGGATCAACCTCCTGTGGATGGGATAAGGGAAAGCTCCCGACTGATGACGACAGCGGGCATGGGACAGACAGGCAGCAGGACGCTGCGGCGGATGGGCCGACGCCGGATGGCTCAGTGAGAAACGTGGCCCCCCTGTTGCAGGGCGGCGCGCAAATGGGCCTGGCGCACCTGGGGTGGCTTCATCCTTGCGGACAGGCACTTGCAGAAGCCGGTGCCTTTGGGGTGGCCGGATGGATACGGCCTGCGCAATGACGGCGCATGGAAGCTGCGCCAGCATGTCCGGCATTACACCTGCCGGCAGGTCACTACGGGATCAGTATCGCGGGGCATCATCATGCGCGACAGCGACAATAGGATGCTGTCCCGGCCCGTATTGTTGCGGCGGTTCGCGGTGTCGTCACTGCGGTGGGCAGTGACGACACGCTCAGGCTACGGAGGCAGTTCTGGCGCAGGGTAATGGCCTTCAACTGGCGCATCAAGCGAGGAGGCCGGCTGTTGTCTGCAGCCCCCCTCGGTATGCGGCTCTTGCTTTGCGCCACTGACGCGGCCTACGGCCTTGTCGGCTGCCTGAGCAGTCAGGACAGCTCCATGTCCTGACTGCTCAGGCAGCGCTGTGGTGCGCGCTTGATGACATGCGTTTCATGCCGGGTCAGTCCGCCATCCCTTGTCTTGTACAAGCCTGGCGGCCAACTCGCCGACACTTGCGGGCCTGTTCAGCATGCTGCGCATTTGGGCGATATGTGCCTTGACGACTTCCGGCGCAGCGGGCTTGAAAGCGGGGGCGGGTTCAGGCCGTGGCTGCGGGGTGGCCGATGTTTTTACCGATGCGGGAGAGCTCTCGGGCTGGCGCAGTTTGCGGCCAGCCCAAAAGCGGAACTCTCCGGCCAACACCCGCTTGATCAACCCAAAGAAGTAGGCGATGACGTTGTGCACGCCGCCGCTCTGGCTGCGGGCCTGCAACTCATCGAGGACATCCTGGCGCTGCTGCTCGGGCAACCGATGCAAGGCGGTTTGAATGTCCTGCTGCTGCCTGGGCTTGACGCCCTCAAGGCAAGGTGGCAATGGCAGGCTGGGGGATTTTTCGTTTTCGCCTGGACGGTACGTATGTTTTTTATACTTACACAAACTATACGTAGGCGCAGAATCCGGTGTTTCCTGGCGGGGGGGGCTGTTCTGCTGCATAACCCTCGGCGGGCTGACAGACTTCATATCCGGGCTGGTTTCTTCCGCAAGCGTTTTCGGCTCGATAGTCGAGGCTGGCGGCGGCGCATCATCGTTATCGTCTTCAATGTCGCTGTCGGCTGGTGCCTGAGCCAGCGTGGCCTGGATATATGTCGCCACCCGCGATACCTGGTTGTTCTCATGCCCTGCGGACTCATGCAGCAGTTGAGGCAGGTCAGGGTCAATTTCGCAAGCTTGGGCAAAGGCATGGGGGTGCTCATGTACCTGATACCTCTCGCTCAACACATTGCTGGTCAGCGGATCGCGCTGCTGGCCGACCAGACTGATCCAGCCGGTCAGGCGCAACACCACCAGCACACGCCATGCGGTTTCGTAGCCAGCCTTTTGGCCGAGCGGGATTGAGGTTAGGTAGCGCCGCAATTGTCCAAGGCTGGCGAGTGAGCTGGTTCCGTCTGAGGCGCGCAGCATGCGCAGTACCTGCCAGCCGTTGCGTTCAAGTGGCGTCAGGCGCGTGTCGAGCATCAGAGCGGTGGGTGTGGTGAGCAGGGTGTTGTCTTGATCGGCATTGTGGCGGGATACGGTCATGTCGGTGTCTCCAGAAGTTGCAGGCATATCGCCCGATACCGTGCATCTCACTGAAGTTCTGTTTCCTTGTCTGGAAACAATACGTTCTGCGGCATAACCGTATTACCTACGGGGGG
>JAGPIM010000086.1 GCA_018055005.1 Laribacter sp. | reverse complement strand
TCGATGTTGTAGCCGCGGGCGGAAAACAGTCCCACCACGCGCGACAGGGCACCGGCTTCGTTTTCAATCAGGATGGACAGGATGTGACGCATGATTTCTGTTGCCTCCCGATCAGCACAGGTTGCCGTAGTCGCGCTCGCCGTCACCGCCGTTGTGGCGCATGTGCGGCGGCAGCTCCATTTCGTCGAGGCCCTTGCCGTTGCCGACCATCGGGTAGACGTTGGAGGTGCGATCGGTCATGAAGTCGAGGAACACCAGCCGGTCACGGAGTGCCGGACTGAAGGCTTCGCGCAGCGCCGGCTCGACATCGGCCGGCCTTTCGATGCGCATGCCGACGTGGCCGTAGGCTTCCGCGAGCTTGACGAAGTCCGGCAGCGAATCCATGTACGACTCGGAGTAGCGGTTACCGTAATACAGTTCCTGCCACTGGCGCACCATGCCGAGATAGCGGTTGTTGAGGTTGATGATCTTGACCGGGATGGTGTACTGGCGACAGGTCGACAGTTCCTGGATGTTCATCTGGATCGAGCCTTCGCCGGTCACGCAGGCCACCTGCGCATCCGGATTGGCCAGTTGCGCACCCATGGCGTAGGGCAGGCCGACACCCATGGTGCCCAGACCGCCGGAGTTGAGCCACTGGCGCGGACGGTCAAACTTGTAGTACTGGGCGGCGAACATCTGGTGCTGGCCGACGTCGGAGGTCACGATGGCCTGGCCACCGGTGACTTCGTAGAGCTTTTCGACCACGTACGGCGGCAGGATCAGCTCGCTGCCCTGGTCGAAGCGCAGGCACTGTGGTGAACGCCATTCCTCGACCTGCTGCCACCACGCCTCGACGGCATTGGAATCGGGACGCAGGTTCTCCTGCTGCAGCACGCTCAGCAGCTCGCCCAGCACGTCGCGGACATTGCCGACGATCGGGATGTCGACCTTGACCCGCTTGGCGATCGAGCTGGGATCGATGTCGATGTGGATGATCTTTTTCGGCGTGGCCAGGAACTTGTCCGGCACCGAAATCACCCGGTCGTCAAAGCGGGCTCCGACGGCAATCAGCACGTCGCAGTTCTGCATGGCCAGGTTGGCTTCGTAGGTGCCGTGCATGCCGAGCATGCCGACAAACTGGCGATCAGTGGCCGGATAGGCTCCCAGTCCCATCAGGGTATTGGTGACCGGCGCATTCAGGTAACGCGCCAGACCGATGACTTCGTCGCTGGCATTGGCCAGCACCGCACCGCCGCCGACATAGATGAACGGGCGCTTGGCCTCGGCAATCAGCTGGGCTGCCTTCTTGATTTGCCCCGGATGGCCGCGGGTGGCCGGCTGGTAGCTGCGGATGCTGACCGATTCCGGATAATGGAAGCCGGTTTTCGCCTGCTGGACATCCTTGGGAATATCCACCACCACCGGACCGGGACGGCCGGTACTGGCGATGTGGAATGCCTTCTTGATGGTGGCAGCCAGCTCGCGGACATCCTTGACGAGGAAGTTGTGCTTCACGCACGGCCGGGTGATGCCGACCATGTCGACTTCCTGGAAAGCATCCAGGCCGATGGCCGGCGTGGTGACCTGGCCCGACAGCACCACCATCGGAATCGAATCCATGTAGGCAGTGGCAATGCCGGTAATCGCATTGGTTGCCCCCGGCCCGGACGTGACCAGCGCCACGCCGGTCTTGCGGCTGGAGCGCGAGTAGCCGTCAGCCGCGTGTACCGCTGCCTGCTCGTGCCGTACCAGTACGTGCTTGAACTGATCCTGCTTGAAGATCGCGTCGTAGATTTCCAGCACTGCCCCGCCGGGGTAACCGAAGACGTACTCGACGCCTTCCGCCTGCAGACAGCGCGCGACAATTTCGGCGCCGGAGATTTCCATGATTTTGCTAGCCTCTAGTAATGCTGATTTCATTCCTTGATGGCCAACAACCCTAGCTGATATGACAAAGCACGGTCAAGCGGATTTGTGCTGTGCAAAAACCGGCAAAAGCCCTGATCTGGCGCGGAAAAAACGCATCGTGCCCACCCTTGCAGCAGCGGTTTTCACGATCCGTGCCACGCTTTTGCAGACCGGCCCCCGGCTGATGCTGCCAATGGGCCGAATCGGGCAATAATCTGTTACGCTTTTGCGTTACTCCGCAGACCGACATTCACTCCATGCCCGGCTTTGCCCCAGCCCAAATCACTGCCGAAGACCTGGCCCTGGCCCGTGCCTATCTTGACGCCTGTGGCATCGCAACAGAGTCTGCCGCCAGCCTCCTCGACGGCCTGCCGGCACGGCTGGGCTGCCGCTATCCGGACAACTGGCTCCGGCACCACCTGCACACGGCACTCCTTGCCGAACTGCGCCACCTCGGCCGCCGGTACGGACAACCTGCCGAACCGCTGGAACCCGACTGCGTGCTGGATCTCGATGCCGCCGGGCTACGCGCCCTGCGCGTACTGCCACCCGCCTTGCGCGATGCCTGGTTTGCCGGCAGCGGCTTTGGCCTCGTTCCCGCCGATGCGGCCCGTGCGCTGGGCTGCCTGCCAGGAACGGTACTGCGACGCCAGCAGCAGGCCCGCCGGCTGATCACCGAACTCCTGTCCCAGCGCGACCTGCCGGCCGCCGCCGGACTGGATGCCCTGCCCGCACGCCTGCGGGCCGCACCACCGCCCGGCCGGCTTCTGCCCGCAGCCCGCACCACGCTGCCTGCCCGTAGCCGCGCCCTGTACCTGGACTGGCGCGTATCCCTGCGACGCACCGGCTGGAGCACCCTGCTGGCCGTCTGCCTGCTTGGCAGCGGCACGCTGGCCTGGCGCCAGTGGCAGGCCCCGCCCGACGTCAACGGCGCACTGGACCTGCGCCTGCTGGCCAGCGAGCTGGCCCCGGCGGCCTATCTGGACAAGGATTCCGCACCATGACGCCCCGACTGCTCTGGCTGCTGCCCCTCCTGCTGGCAGCCTGTCACGCCGACGAACGAATGGCCAATCCGCGCTGGGCGCAGCTGGCCCCGGCCGAACAGGCACTACTGGCCCCGCTGGCCCCCGAGTGGGACCGTTTCCACCCCAGGAAAAAACGCATGCTGCTGGCCCTGACGCAGGACTGGGCCCGCCTGACTCCGATCGAACAGACCCGCGTGCAGCTGCACCTGGCCGACTGGGCCGCACTGACCGGCACCGAGCGCCAGGCCGCCCGTGAACGCTTTGCCGGCATCGAGGCCCTGCCGCCGGCCGAACGCCAGGCACGGCTGGCCAGGCTGGAACAAGACTGGCTGGCACGCGAACAGGCGGCCGCCCTCGCCGCCGGGCCGCGTTAAACTATGCCGTTTTCCTGACTCTGGCCCGTTTGTCGTGACCCTTCCTGCCGATACCCTGCCCGCCGGCCGCCTGCGCCGGATCGGAAGCCTTGCCTACGATGCCCTGCTGCTGATCGGCGTCCTGTTCGTGGCAGGCCTGCTGTTCCAGCCGCTTTTCCTGTGGCTGGGCGAAATCCCGTGGCTGCGGGTGGCCTACCAGCTGTACCTGGCCGTGATCGTGTACGCCTATTTCGGCTGGTGCTGGACCCGTGGCGGCCAGACACTGGCGATGAAAACCTGGAAAATCGCGCTGGTACGTACCGCTGACGGTGCCCGGCCGGACTGGCGTCATGCCCTGCTGCGCCTCGTGCTGGCAGCCCTCTTCTACGCACCGCTGCTGCCGGCCTGGACCTGGGGGCACTACCAGCCGGAGCTTGCCTGGCTGGGCTGGCTGGCCAGTGTCTGGGCCATCGTACCGGTGGCCTGGACGCTGTTCGACCGCGACCGCCAGTTCCTGTACGACCGGCTGAGCGGCTGCGCGCTGGTCATGGCCTGAGCGGTCAACCCGCCACTTCCGGTTGCCGCAGCCCGTACGACGGCGGTAAAAAAAGCGCTACCGGCCGGCCGAGGCCGGTGGCGCGCCATGAGGTCACTGCCAGCGCCGCATGGCGCCCAGCACCGCCTCCGGATAGCCGGTCGGCCCCAGACTGCCGTTGTAACGCCCGAGCGCCCGGTAAAGGTTGCCGTTTTCACGCGCCAGATAGTGGCGCAGGATGACGCAGCCATAGCGCAGGTTGGTGGTGACCTCAAAGAGGTTGTGGTCCGGTGCGCCGATGGCGCCGACCCAGAACGGCATCACCTGCATCAGCCCGCGGGCGCCGACCGGGCTGATGGCGTATTTGCGGAAACCGCTTTCCACCTCGATCAGCCCCAGCACCAGCGCCGGGTCCAGCCCGGCGCGGCTGGCTTCGTAGTGGATCACCGTCAGGAGGCGCTCGCGCATCCAGCTGTCCGGCACACGGCGCGCCAGCCGGCCGGACATGGCCAGCAGCCACGCCCGGCCTTCTTCGGCGTTGTCGAACACCAGCCGGGGCGGCGTGGCGCGCGTCACGGCCTGCCGCAGGCCGGCGGCCACACTGGCAGCCAGCGCCTCTTCGCTCTGGAATCCGGCCACAGCCGGTGCCGCCAGCCACAGGCCGGTTGCCAGCGCCAGCAGCCGCAGCCCGCTGCGCATCAGGCAGCGGCGGCGGAATACACGCAGCGGCCGGCCACCCAGGTAGCCGCCACGGCCCGGTCATCGGCCAGCATCATCTGCACGAACAGCACGTCGTCCAGCGAATCGGCCTGCTGCATGCGGAAGTCGATCAGCGGCGTCGAGTGCAGGTCCAGCACGCACAGGTCGGCTTCCAGCCCGACTGCCAGCGAGCCGACCTTGTCGGCAATGCCCAGCGCTTCGGCGCCGCCACGCGTGGCCAGGTAGAACGCCTGCCGGGCACTCAGCGCATTGCCGTTGAGCTGGGCCGCCTTGTAGGCCGCGCCCATGGTCGCCAGCATGGAAAAACTGGTGCCGGCGCCGATATCGGTCGCCAGCCCCACCTTGACCGGCAGGGCGGCCTGGCGCGCCTGATGGACGTTGAAGGCCCCCGAGCCGAGAAAGAAGTTCGAGGTCGGGCAATGGGCGATGGCCGCGCCGGTTTCGGCCAGCAGGTGCCGCTCGCTTTCGGCGAGGTAGATGCCGTGGCCATAGACGGCGCGCGGCCGCAACAGGCCGTAGCGGTGATAGATGCCGGTGTAGTGCTCGCATTCGGGAAAGCGCCGCCGCATCCAGTGCACTTCAGCCCGGTTTTCCGCCACGTGCGACTGGATGGCCATGTCCGGATGCCGGGCCGCCAGCGCACCCAGCATTTCCAGTTGCTCGCGGGTGGAGCTGCCGGCAAACCGCGGCGTGATCACGTACTCGGCGCGGCCTTTGCCGTGCCAGCGGGCGATCAGCTCGCCGGATTCGTCCCAGGCACGCTGCGGCGTGTCGAGCAGGGCAGCCGGGGCGTGGATGTCCATGCACACCTTGCCGGCCAGCAGGCGCATGTCGTAGCGGGCCGCCGCACCAAACAGTGCATCCACCGACTGCGGGTGCACGGTGCAGAAAGTGGCGGCACAGGTAGTGCCGTTGCGCAGCAGCTCGCTGACAAAAAAGGCCGCCACCTGGTCGGCGTGCGCCTGCTCGGCAAAGCGCTGCTCGACCACGAAGGTATACCGCTCCAGCCATTCCAGCAGCTGTCCGCCCGGCGCAGCGATCATTTCGGTCTGCGGATAGTGGACATGACTGTCAATGAAGCCCGGCAGGATCAGCTTGTGCGGATAGTGGACCAGCTCCGTGTCCGGACCCAGCAGCGGCAGGATGCGGCTGGCCGGACCCAGATCAACGATGCGGCCGGCTTCCATCAGCACGATGCCGTCAGGCTCGTACTGCATGCAGCTGTCGGCCTCCTCGCGCAGGGGATCGGCAGAAAAGGACAGCAAGGCTCCGCGGACGGCGGTTTTCATGACAACTTCCAGAACGGCAAAGCCGCCTACTCTAGCGACAGACAGCCATCCCTCACAAGCCCGCCGTTCACCGCTATACTCGCGCCCTTTCGGGCGCCGGATGTCTTGCCGGTAGCCCTTGCCAGGGAAAGGTTCCCCGGGGCGTTCGCCTGTTCCGCGAATGCGTGTTGCTGACCCTCACTGCCCTCTGTCCATGCTAGAACGATTGTTTGCGCTTGCCGCCAACGGCACTACCGTGCGCCGCGAAATCCTCGCCGGTTGCACCACCTTCCTCACCATGTCGGCGATCCTGTTCGTCAATCCCGACATCCTCGCCCAGGCCGGCATCGACCACGGCGCGGCCTTTGTGGCCACCTGCCTGGCCGCCGCCATCGGCTCGCTGGTCATGGGTCTGCTGGCCAACTACCCGATCGGCCAGGCACCCGGCATGGGCATCAATGCCTTCTTCACCTTCGGCCTCGTCAAGGGCATGGGATTGTCGTGGCAAGTGGCACTGGGTTGCGTGTTCGTGTCCGGCCTGCTCTTCGTGCTGGTCAGCGGCCTGAAAATCCGCGAATGGTTCGTCAACGCCTTTCCGCAGAGCCTCAAGCACTCCATCGCCGCCGGCGTCGGGCTGTTCATCGCCCTGATCGGCCTTTCCAGCGCCGGCATCGTGGTGGCGAGCCCGGACACGCTGGTTACCATCGGCCCGGTGGCCACGCCGCAGGCGCTGCTGGCGATGGCGGGCTTCGTGCTGATGGTGGTGCTCGACAAGCTTGGCGTGCGCGGCGCCATCCTGATCGGCATCCTCGCCGTCACCGCCATCTCGGTGGCAACGGGACTGACGCCCTACCAGGGCATCGTGTCGGCTCCGCCGTCGCTGGCACCGACCCTGTTTGCCGCCGACATCCACGGCGCGCTGACCGGCGGCCTGCTGGCGATCATCCTCAGCCTGTTCCTGATGGATCTTTTTGAAACCTCCGGCACCCTGATCGCCATTGGCGAACGCGGCGGGTTTCTGGATGCGACCGGCCGGCTGCCACGCCTGAAGCAGGCCATGCTGGCCGACAGCACCGCCATCGTCTGCGGCAGCCTGCTCGGTACTTCCAGTACCACCAGCTACCTCGAAAGCACCACCGGCATTGCTGCCGGCGGCCGCACCGGCCTCACCGCCGTGGTGATCGGCCTGCTGTTCCTCGCCGCGCTGTGGCTGTCGCCGCTGGCGGCGATGATTCCGGCGCACGCCACCGCGCCGGCCCTGCTGTTTGTCGCCATCCTGATGCTGCGCAGCCTGACCTTCATCGACTGGGACGACAGCACCGAGTCGGCGCCGGCCATCGCCTGCGTGGTCACCATGGCCTACACCTTCTCGATTTCCGACGGCATCGCCTTCGGGGTGATCAGCTACGTACTGGTCAAGGTGCTGTCCGGCCAGTGGCGCCAGGTCAGCCTGCCGATTGCGGTGGTGGCGGCGCTGTTCGTCCTGCGCTTCGCCATCGAATGAGCTGCGGACGGCATGCTGCGTCCCGTCCGGCATGTCGGTGACCGGCTCCCGCCAGCCTGCCTGCAGCGGCTTGTTCTGGCCCGGACCATGCCGACCGGGCCACGCCTGCCGAGAGGCGATGGTGCCAGGCGTCCGGTCACCTGCGGTTTGCTGCTGACACGGCCCACCGGCCGGACGGCGGCCGGCCCGGCAACGGCCCTGCCTCCGGCAATGCGCCTCTCCTTCGCACCGGCAGCCCCGGCACCGGTATTTTTACGGCATGGCCTTTCATCAGCTACAGCCAGGTTTTGGCTGGCAGCATCTAGGCTCAAGTCGGACGGCACTCCGGCCGCACCGCTTGTCACTGGCAACAGGAGAAACACGATGGGACTTTTCGACAGTCTGGTGAATGCAGCAGGCGACATGATGGGACAGGGCGGTGACACCCTCTCGGCTGTGTCAAACCTGATCCAGGAAAACGGTGGCGTCGGCGGGCTGGTGGAAAAATTCCAGCAGGGCGGCCTTGGCGACATCGTCAGTTCATGGGTTGGCACCGGTGCCAACCTGCCCGTCAGCCCGGAGCAGATCCAGAGCGTGCTCGACGGCAGCCAGCTGGGCGAGCTGGCCGGCAAGCTCGGCATCGACCCGCAGCAGGCCGCCGAAATGGCCTCGCAGTACCTGCCCTCGATCGTCGACCGCCTGACCCCGAACGGTGAAATTCCGGCCGGCGGCGACCTGCTCGGTCACGGCGTCGAGCTGCTCAAGGGCCTGTTCAATCGCTGAGTTCCGGCAGGGTGGCGGCTGATTCACGCACCAGGAGGGCGGCCTTGCGCGCGCTGCCCCAACGGTACTGGCCCAGCACGCCGGTATCGCGGATGACCCGGTGGCAGGGAACCAGCACGGCCAGCGTGTTGGCCGCCACGGCGCTGCCGACCGCACGGGCCGCACCCGGCTGGCCCAGCTGCTGCGCCAGCATGCCGTAACTGCGGCGCTGTCCGGGCGCGATCCCGAGCAGCGCTTCCCACACCTTGAGCTGGAACCGGCTGCCGCGCAGCAGCACCGGCAGCGGACCGTCGGCCACCCGGGGCGCAAACACGCGCCGGGCCCAGCCGGCAGCAGCATCCGCATCTTCGTACCAGACGGCCTGCGGCCAGCGGGCCTGGCAGTCGGCCAGCGCTGCAGCCGGCGCGTCGTCGACAAATGCCAGATACCCCAGACCGCGTGGTGTCCACGCCAGCAGGGCCTCGCCGAACGGCGTGACGGCCAGACCCCACCCCACCGGCACGCCAGCCGCACCACGACGCAGTTCGCCCGGCGTCAGCGCTTCGTGCTGCACGATCAGGTCGTGCAGGCGGCCGCTACCGGACAGGCCGACAGCCAGTGCCGTAGCATCGACCGGGCGGCCGGCCGCCAGCAACCGGCGGGCGTGTCCGAGGGTCAGGAACTGCACGAAACGCTTGGGCGACACTCCGGCCCACTCGCTGAACACCCGTTGCAGGCGGCTGTCGCTGAGGCCGACGGCCTGTGCCAGCCGGGACAGCGACGGCTGTTCGGCGGCATGTTCGTTCAGCCAGACGATCGCCCGCTCGACGATGGCGTAGTGGCGGGCGGCTGTTTCCATGGATTCCATCATCCTGCTCCTGCAAACCGACAGGTCCAGCATACGGAGCCGGCGGTCTTGCCGACACCCGATTCCTGCCAACCGGCCGGACGGCAGTTGCACAAACGGCAACGGCACGCTTTGAAGGGCGTGCCGTCGTGGGTCAGGCTTTCTTGAGGAAGCAGGTTTTCAGCACCAGTCCCTTCACCTTGTCGGTGCGGCACTCGATGGCTTCTTCGTCGTCTTCGATCAGGCGGATGCCCTTGATGACCGTGCCGCGCTTGAGCGTGACCGACGTTCCCTTGACCTTGAGGTCCTTGATGACCTGTACGGTATCGCCGTCGTTCAGCAGCGTGCCGTTACTGTCGCGCACGTCCATGTGTTTCCTTTCAATCAGTCAAAAGCAAAAGGCCGCCTTGCAGCGGCCGGTTCCGGTCCGGCGGCTGCCGGACGGCTCATTCCCGGTGGTAGGGGTGGCCGTTGAGGATGCTGACGGCACGGTAGACCTGCTCGGCCAGCAGCACGCGCACCATGCCGTGCGGCAGGGTCATGGCCGACAGTTGCAGCAGGATGTCGGCACGCGACTTGAGTTCGGCCGCCGTGCCGTCCGCTCCGCCGATCACGATGGCGATGTCCTGCCCGTCGGCCAGCCAGCCCTTGAGGTTGTCGGCGAGCTGCATGGTGGTCCAGTTGCGGCCACGCTCGTCGAGCACCACCAGTTTTGCCCGCGGCGGCAATGCCGCCATCAGGCGGGCATGCTCGGCGGCAATGCCCTTCTCTGCCGTTACCCCGCCCCCACGCTTTTCCGGCTTGATCTCTTTCAGTTCCAGCTGGACTTCGCGCGGCAGGCGCTTGGCGTAATCGGCGTAGGCCTCGTCCACCCAGCGCGGCATTTTGGTGCCGACAGCCAGCAGGGTGATCTTCATGCGCCGGACTTACTCTTCGGTGGCTTTCCAGCCGCGCACGCCCGGAATCGGGTTGAACACCGGCTTCTGGCCACCCCACAGGGCTTCGAGGTCGTAGTAGTCGCGCACGGCCGGCAGCATGATGTGGATGACCACGTCACCGGCATCGACCAGCACCCATTCGCCGAACTGCTCGCCTTCCATGCCGACGATGTCGACGCCCTGACCCTTCAGGGTCACGGCCACATTGTTGGCCAGCGCCTTGACCTGGCGGTTGGAATCGCCGGTGCACACCACCAGGCGCGAAAACAGCGAGGTCAGCTCGCGGGTGTCGAGGTTGACGATGTCCTTGCCCTTGACGTCGTCCAGCGCCTCGGCAGCGAGGGCGGCGATTTCGTCCGGGGTCGGATACGGTTTGGTTTCAATGACTTCGGTCATGCGGAGCTTTCGGAACGGTAGAGCCGGTGAAGATGAATATAGTCGCGCACGGCCGGCGCAAGATGCCCGAGTCCGTCGCCACCGCGCGCCAGATCGGCGCGAATGGCGGTGGCGGAAATGTCCACCGGCGATAAAGACAGGGCGCGGATTCTACCCGCGGGCGGAAGATTTGCAAAATCAGTCGCTTGCCGCGCCTGCCACTCGGCCGCCACCGCAGGTGGCAGGGAGCCGGCATCAAAGCCCGGCCGCACGGCAACCGCCAGATGTGCCAGCCCGAAAAGATCACGCCAGCGGTGCCAGCGGTCAAGACTCGCCAGCTGGTCGCCGCCGACCAGCCACCACAGCACGGCCTCCGGCCCCGTCTCGCGGCGGATGGTCTCCAGCGTGTCAACGGTATAGCCGGACAGCCGGCCGGACAGTTCGCGCGCGTCCACCGTCAGGCCAGGCTCGCCGGCCAGCGCCAGCCGCAGCATGGCCAGCCGGTCGGCCGCTGCTGCCGCCAGCGGTGCGCGGTGCGGCGGCGAGCCGGCCGGCAGCAGGCGTACTTCGGCCAGTTGCAGTTCGTCGCGCAGCGCCCGCGCCAGGCGCAGGTGCCCCTGGTGCACCGGGTCAAACGAACCACCGAACAGGCCGATGGCCACACGCGGCAAGACAGTCATGGCAGGCAGCACCCCACGCTATTCAGAGGAATGGAAATTGTAATGTGGCAGGGGGCTTGCGAATAGTTTACAAAAAAATATAATGACGCCGTCGACAGGATGCCTTTCATGCAGATTGATCTTCTCCAAGCCAATGCCCGCGCCGCTTCGGCGCTTCTGAAAAGCCTTGCCAACCCCGACCGGCTGCTGCTACTGTGCCAGCTCGTCGGCGGCGAACGCACGGTCACCGAACTGGAAAACCTGACTGCCATCCACCAGCCCACGCTGTCGCAACAGCTGGGCGTGCTGCGCAACGAAGGGC
>JAGPIM010000085.1 GCA_018055005.1 Laribacter sp. | reverse complement strand
GCCCGTCCGCGTCTGGCCGTCCTGCGCGAGCAGGGCGTGAACGGTCAGCTGGAAATGGCGGCTGCCTTTGATCGTGCCGGTTTTGACACTGTCGACGTGCACATGAGCGACATCATCGCCGGACGCGTGCAACTGGCCGACTTCAAGGGTCTGGCTGCCTGCGGTGGCTTCAGCTACGGCGACGTGCTGGGTGCCGGCGAAGGCTGGGCCAAGTCGATCCTGTTCAACCCGCAGGCACGCGCCGAGTTTGAGGCCTTCTTTGCCCGCACCGACGTGTTTGCCCTCGGGGTGTGCAACGGCTGCCAGATGATGTCCAACCTGTCGGAAATCATCCCGGGGGCTGCGGCATGGCCGAAGTTCAAGCGCAACGCTTCCGAGCAGTTCGAGGCGCGCTTCAGCATGGTGGAAATTACCGACAGTCCGTCGATCCTGCTGGCCGACATGGCCGGCAGCCGTCTGCCGGTGGTGGTGAGCCACGGTGAAGGCCGGGCCGTGTTTACCAGCGGAGCCATGGACCAGGTGCAGACAGCCTTGCGCTATGTGGATGGTCTGGGCCAGCCCACCGAAGCCTATCCGCTCAACCCCAACGGCTCGCCGCGCGGGATTACCGGGGTTACGACGGCTGACGGCCGCTTTACCATCATGATGCCGCACCCGGAGCGGGTGTTCCGGGCTGTGCAGAACTCCTGGCATCCGGCCGGCTGGACGGAAAACGGAGCCTGGTTCCGCATGTTTGCCAATGCCCGCAAGTGGCTGGGCTGATCGTCAGTTCCCAGAGCCAGAGCCGGTCGTCAGACCGGCTCTTTTATTTGGCAACCCGGGCTTGGCCCGGAGGCATTCCGCCTCCATTTCTTTTTCATTGCCCTGTGTGTTTCAGGATCGGAACCCTTGAATGAAGTATGAACATCTGGTGCGCATCAATGCACCCCATGTGAAATCCCTGACCCGTGACCAGCTGTGGCGCGGGCTGATGCATCGTGTCGAACAGCCGCATGTGTTTTTGCCGCATATCGACCGGGTGGAAATACTGGATCGTGGCGAGGATTTCATCGAGCGGGTGATGTGGTTTGGCGACATGGAGGTACGCGACCGCATTGCTTTTGATGATGGTGTCAGGTTGCGCTACCACACTCTGGCAAGCGAAGCACATGCCGGCGGTAACCTGACGGTCAGTATCGAAGAACCGGATGCCGGCGAGCTGTTTGTCCGTTTTTGCTACGAAACGCCACTGGCCGAGCGGGTAGAAGACGGTGTGGACATAGGCAGCTATCTGCGTTCAGCCTGGCAACAATCGGATACCGAAGCCATGCAGAAGCTACGCGAGCTGGCTGAAAGCGGCGTATTCGATGCCGGCCCGGATGTCTCCGGGCAGTGAGATCAACTCCGGACACCGGTCGGTGTGCTGTCACGGCATCTGGCCGCTGCCGGAAACAGGCCCCGGGAATGACCGTGACCGGAGATGATGTCCAGGCCTTGACCTGCTCCGGAAGCCCGCAGCCGGGCTGTTTCAGGATCGTTGCCGGATCGGCGGGCTAGTCAGCTTCCTGCATCTGGCTTTGCAGCCAGTTTTCCCGCCCGATGCGGTGAAGCAGGTCCTGCTGGGTTTCCAGCCAGTCCACGTGTTGTTCCTCGTCTGCAAGAATGTCGGCCAGCAGCTCACGGCTGACATAGTCGCGGATGGCTTCACAATGCTGAATGGCCTCGCGCAGGGCGGGCAGTCCTTCCATTTCCAGCCGCAGGTCGCAAGCGAGGATTTCTTCGGGAGTTTCGCCGATGTAAAGCTTGCCAAGGTCCTGCAGGTTCGGCAGTCCCTCCAGGAACAGGATGCGCTCGACCAGCCGGTCGGCGTGCTTCATTTCCTCGATGGATTCCTGGTATTCGTGCCGGTCGAGCCTTGCCAGCCCCCAGTTGCGGCACATGCGGGCATGGAGGAAATACTGGTTGATGGCGGTCAGTTCGTTTTTGAGGATGTGGTTAAGGTGCACGATGACCTGGTTGTCGCCTTGCATGATGCTGTCTCCGGAGCCGTTTCTGCTCATCGGAGTATGGCAAGGGATGCCGGCTTCACAAGTCGGTATTGACGGAGGCTGTTCCGGTTTCCGGCTGGCTCTGTTGCAGCAGCCGATGGGCGCAGCGGCCGCACTTGCCGCAACGGGTGGCAACCGGGTGCAGGTCACGTAGCGTACAGGCGCCCTGGCGGGCTGCCTGACGGATGTCTTGTTCGGTAGTGGGGAAGCACAGGCAGACGTACATGGAAAAGAAAACGGGCAACATGAATGCTGCCCATTATTATTGAGAGTTTTTCTCATTTGAAGCGGGTTCTGACCAGCGGAGCCTGCCCGCTACAGTACCTCGGATGCGTATTCGGCCAGCCGCGAGCGCTCGCCACGTGCCAGCGTTACATGACCGCTGTGATCCCAGCCCTTGAAGCGGTCGACCACATAAGTCAGACCCGAGCTGCCTTCGGTCAGGTAAGGTGTATCGATCTGGCTGATATTGCCCAGACACACCACCTTGGTGCCCGGCCCGGCACGGGTAATCAGCGTTTTCATCTGCTTGGGTGTCAGGTTCTGCGCTTCGTCAATCAGGATCAGCTTGTTGAGGAAGGTGCGGCCGCGCATGAAGTTGAGACTCTTGATCTTGATCCGGCTGCGGACCAGATCGCGGGTGGCGGCCCGGCCCCAGTCTCCGGTTTCGTGAGAGGGCTGGGTCAGCACGTCCAGGTTGTCTTCCAGCGCCCCCATCCACGGCAGCATTTTTTCTTCCTCGGTACCGGGCAGGAAACCGATGTCTTCACCGACCGGAACCGTAACCCGGGTCATGATGATTTCGGTGTACAGCTTCTGCTCCAGCACCAGCGACAGCCCCGCAGCCAGCGTCAGCAGGGTCTTGCCGGTGCCGGCCTGACCCAGCAGTGTCACGAAATCGATTTCCGGGTCCATCAGCATGTTGAGGGCGAAATTCTGTTCGCGGTTGCGGGCGGTGATGCCCCAGACACTGTTCTTGTGGTGGCTGTAGTCGCGTAGCGTGACCAGCTCGGCCGTCTTGCCGGCAATGTCCACCACGCGGGCAGCAAACGGGTTGTCGCCTTCCTGCCAGAGGATCTGGTTCAGGTACAGCCTGGGAACATCAGGACCGGTCATGCGGTAGCGCACCCGGTTGCCGTCCGGCCAGCTGGCCAGGTCGGTGCCGTTGCGTTCCCAGAAGGCAGCGTCCAGCTCCAGTGTGCCGCTGTACAGGAGGTCGGTGTCTTCCAGTACCTTGTCATTGAAGTAGTCCTCGGCAGCCAGTCCCAGCGCCCGCGCCTTGATGCGCATGTTGATGTCTTTCGACACCAGGATGACCTGACGTTGCGACTCGCGGTGCTGGAGTGCCATCACGATGCCGAGGATCTGGTTGTC
This sequence comes from Laribacter sp., assembly GCA_018055005.1. Classification (GTDB taxonomy): domain Bacteria; phylum Pseudomonadota; class Gammaproteobacteria; order Burkholderiales; family Aquaspirillaceae; genus Laribacter. The sequence goes on along the minus strand of JAGPIM010000085.1, from coordinate 7,785 downwards.
TGCCTTGCCCATCGGCAGGCTTTGCGGCAGTTCGGCCGCAATGGCCTGGGTCTGCAGCATCAGCTTGCCGGTTGCTGCCCCCAAGCTTTTCTCGGCCAGCGAGATGCCCGAATCAATGTCGCCCTGGAACCCTGCCACCAGTTCATCCAGGAAACGGCTGGCCTGCCGGGCATTGCGGGCGACCTCGCTCATGCCTTTTTTGTGCGCGTCCAGCTCTTCGAGCGTGATGATGGGGATGAACAGATCATGCTCGTCAAACCGGAACAGCGAGGTGGGATCGTGCATCAAAACATTGGTATCTAGCACAAACAGTTTGGTCAGGGCGGGTGGGACTTTTTTCTTCGGCATGACGACATCCTGTCAGTGATGGCGGAAACGGGAAGCGGGCTGCCCAGAGACCGGCAGTTTCCCTCAACCCGGTTGTAGCTTACGCCGCGCAGGTGCGTTCTGACGACCGTTAAAAAAGTACGCAACCATTGCATCACCCCAACGGCATCAGGTTATTATCGAGTCAACAAAATACGCCAAACCTGACAAATACCCAGAGGTGAATCTTGAAGATTGCTGTGCTGCCCGGCGATGGCATCGGGCCGGAAATTGTTGCTGAAGCCGTTCGTGTACTGGACTGTCTCAAGGCCGACGGCCTGCCGGTTGAAACCGAAACGGCCCTGATCGGCGGTTGTGCCGTCGATGCCACCGGCGATCCACTGCCGGACGCTACGCTGAAGCTGGCGCAAGAAGCCGACGCGGTGCTGCTCGGCGCCGTCGGTGGCCCGCAATACGATGTCCTGCCACGCGAACAGCGCCCGGAACGCGGCCTGCTGCGTATCCGCAAGGGCATGAACGTGTTTTCCAACCTGCGTCCGGCCGTGCTGTATCCGGAGCTGGCCAGTGCCTCGTCGCTGCGTCCGGAAATCGTTGCCGGTCTCGACATCATGATCGTGCGCGAACTGGTCGGCGACATCTACTTTGGCGAACCGCGCGGCATCGAAGTGCGTAACGGCGAGCGCGTCGGTTTCAATACCATGATTTACAGCGAATCGGAAATCCGCCGCATCGCCCACTCGGCCTTTCGTATTGCCCGGAAACGCAGCAAGCGCCTGTGCTCGGTCGACAAGATGAACGTGCTGGAATGCACGCAGCTCTGGCGCGACGTGATGATCGAGGTTTCGGCCGAGTATCCGGACGTCGAGCTGTCGCACATGCTGGTCGACAATGCAGCCATGCAGCTGGTGCGCAACCCCAAACAGTTTGACGTGATGGTGACCGGCAACATGTTCGGCGACATTCTTTCCGATGCCGCCTCCATGCTCACCGGCTCGATCGGCATGCTGCCGTCAGCCTCGCTCGACGCCAACGGCAAGGGGCTTTACGAACCGATCCACGGCTCGGCACCGGACATCGCCGGCAAGGGCGTGGCTAACCCGCTGGCCACCATCCTGTCGGTGGCGATGATGCTGCGTTACACCTTTGGTGAAACTGCTGCGGCAGACCGGATCGACAACGCCGTCAAGGCCGTACTGGCCAAGGGTCTGCGCACCGCCGACATCTGGCAGCCGGGCACCGAAAAGGTCGGTACCCGCCAGATGGGTGACGCCGTGATTGCAGGGCTGTAACCCCGGTTCCGGATTGATCTTCCGGGCGCCGGCCACGGCGCCCGGTCAGCATTCCAAAATACGCAAAACTGATACAAAGGGAGTAGTAAACATGAGAGTCGGTCTGGTTGGCTGGCGTGGCATGGTTGGTTCCGTGCTGATGCAGCGCATGGTGGAAGAGGGTGACTTTGCCCTGATCGAACCGGTGTACTTCACCACCTCCAACCCGGGAGGCAAGGCACCGGTGCTGGGCGGCAAGGAAGCTCCGGCCCTGAAGGACGCCAAAAACATCGACGAGCTGAAGGCCTGCGATGTGGTCATCACCTGTCAGGGTGGCGACTACACCAATGAGGTGTATCCGCAGCTGAAGGCGACCGGCTGGGCCGGCTACTGGATTGATGCGGCCAGTTCGCTGCGCATGGACAAGGATGCCGTGATCATCCTGGATCCGGTGAACCAGAACGTGATCCGCGACGCCCTGGCCCGTGGCGGCAAGACCTTTGTCGGTGGCAACTGCACCGTCAGCCTGATGCTGATGGCGCTGGGCGGCCTGTTCCAGAACGACCTGGTCGACTGGGCGACCTCCATGACCTATCAGGCGGCTTCTGGTGCGGGTGCCAACAACATGCGCGAACTGCTCAAGGGCATGGGCGCCATTAACGCCGCCGTGGCAGCCGAGCTGGCCGACAGGCAGAGTGCCATTCTCGACATCGACCGCAAGGTGGCCGAGTTCATCCGCTCGGATGCCAATCCGACCGAATTCTTCGGGGTGCCGCTGGCAGGCAGCCTGATCCCGTGGATCGACAAGGATCTCGGCAACGGTCAGTCCAAGGAAGAATGGAAGGGCGGCGTTGAAACCAACAAGATCCTTGGTCGCAGCGACCGTCCGGTACCGATTGACGGCCTGTGCGTGCGTATCGGTGCCATGCGCTGCCACAGCCAGGCCCTGACCATCAAGCTGAAGAAAGACGTGCCGGTCGACGAAATCGAAGCCATGCTGGCTGCCCACAACGACTGGGTCAAAGTGGTGCCGAACCAGCGCGAAGTGTCGATGAAGGAACTGACGCCGGCAGCCGTCACCGGCACCCTGACCGTACCGGTCGGCCGTATCCGCAAGCTCGCCATGGGTCCGGAATACATCAGCGCCTTTACCTGCGGCGACCAGCTGCTGTGGGGTGCGGCCGAACCGCTGCGCCGCATGCTGCGCATCCTGCTTGACCGCTGAGACAGGATGGCTGGAACCAAACCAGCTTGACCTGGACTCCAAAAGGGCGCGATTCTCGCGCCCTTTTCCCTTTCTGGAGAACCCTGATATGAGCCAAGCCCGACTTGCCCTGCTGGGCGCCACTGGTGCCGTCGGCCGTGCCCTGCTGGAAGCCATGGCCGAACTGGCCCTGCCGATGGCTTCGTTGCGCGTGTTTGCATCTACCACGTCGGCGGGTGAGGGTGTTGCCCTGGGTCGGCACGAGCTGGATGTCGAAGATACCGCTGAATTTGTACCGGCTGATTTTGACCTGGTTTTCCATGCCGCCAGCGAAGCTGTTGATCCGGTGGCGGCTGCGGCCCTGGCGGCCGGTTGCCGGGTGATTGACCTTGGTGGACGCATTCATGGTGCCGAGCATGTGCATGCACCGCTGGCCAGCATGCTGGCCGTGCTGTTGCGCGGACTGCCGGCCGACGTGGAGCACCTGACCGTGACCGCCATGCTGCCGGTCGTGGCCGCAGGCCGGCACGGTGTGGATGAGCTGGCCCAGCAGACCATGGCGCTGTTCAACCAGAAAAGCTACGAGCGCGAGGTGTTTGACCGGCAGGTGGCATTCAACCTGATTCCGCAGGTTGGCCGGATCGGGCCGGACGGTTGCAGTGACAGCGAGCGTATCCTGCAAGAGGCGCTGGGCCTGTTGTTGCCGCAGCAGGCCGGGCTGTCGGTGACGGTGGTGCAGGCGCCGGTATTCTTCGGCCACAGCCTGTCGGTGGAAATCGAACTGCGGGAAGCCGCCAGTGCAACGGTATTGGCCAAGGCGCTGGCTGACGCCGGACTGGAATGGACCGACATGAATCCGGAGGGCATGGTGGCCACGCCGATGGATGTGCTGGGGCAGGACCGCCTGTTGGCAAGCCGCCTGCGTGTCCATGGTCGCCGGATCAGCCTGTGGCTGGCCGGGGACGGCTTGCGGATGATGGCGCGCGAAGCCGTGCGGCATGCGGGCTGACTTTCGGGCTGTTGCCCACGGTTTTTGCCGGTAATGCTTGCGTGAACGGTGCCGCTTTGGGTAAAAGTGACCAACGTCACTTTTTGATTGCCGGGTGGCCTCAAGCCATCCGGCCGGCTTTCCGAACAGAGACCCTATCTTGCGCGCATTGGTTCGCTTGTCCGCCTGCCTGCTGCTGGGCAGCAGTTTTCTCCCGACCGCCTGGGCTGCCTTGGGCCCGCTGACGGTTCATTCCAGACAAGGTGAGGCCCTGAGGGCCGACATTGCCCTGACCGCCGCACCAGACGGTGCACAGGTTGCCTCGGCCCCACGGGCGTTTTACCGCAGCGCCGGGGCTGACTGGCTGCCAGCGCAGCAGCAGGCGGTGTCGATGCGCATTGAGCGCACTGCCAACGGGCAGGCCGTGGTGCGGCTGGCGTCAACGAAGGCACTGGCCGATCCTTACCTCTCGCTGGTGGTGGAACTGAGCGCCGCAGGCCAGGCGCCGGAATACCGTTACTACACCGTCTTGTTGCCGAGTACGGCCAAAGAGCCTGTCAGCAGCCAGGGCGCGCCGGTAGAGGCTCCCGATGCCGCTCCACCGGCCAGGCCGGTTCCTGACCCGGAAAACCTGCCCGGAACCAGTCAGGCCCAGGTGCAGCAGCCAGCAGCTTCCAGCCCGGCACCGATGGTGTCCGTGGCCGAACTGGACCGGATTGCCCGCCAGGAATACGAGGCTGCCCAGGCCCGCTCCGGCGGCAAGGGATCACCCGAAGCCAAAGCCGCTGTACCGGCAGGCAAGCCGGCACCGGCAGCCAGTGTCGCGGCCGATGAAAGCGGCTGGCAATGGTCGTCGGCGGTTGCCGGTGCAGCCGCAACGCTCGCCGTGCTGCTGGCCGCCGGTGCCGGCTTGCTGTGGTGGCGTCAACGGCGCAACAAGACTGAAGCCGCACCTGCTGATGAACAAGGGGGAGGCGGCCAGGTCATGACGGCCCGTCCGCCCGAGCCTGAGCCGGCAAGCCTGCCTGAAGTGCCGGCTCCTGCTCCGGTGGTGCCCGTGGCAGCTCCGGTCATGGCCGAGCCGGCAATACTGGAGGCCGACTTGTCTGCGGCTTCGAGCGAAGCTGCGCTGGCCGAAGCGCTGGCAAGCGCTGAAGCCATGGTTGAGGCGGCCCCTCATCCGGCAGAGGCTCCGGCCCCTGTAGCGGCGGCTGCCGAGCCGACGCTGGAGAGCTACGAGTTCCACGGGGCAGATGATGGTGCTGCCGTTCGGTCAGCAGTACCGGAAGCTGCATCCGCACCGGCCGTGGCACTGGACATGGACGCCATGTTCGAGGCTGCTGCCGAACCCGTGACGGCCTCTGCCCCTGTCGAGGCAGCAGCAGCGGAAGAAGACCTGCTGGCGGCCATGATGGAAGACATTCACCCTCCGGTCGAGCCCGACTTGCCGGCAGTGCCCGCCGCCGTACCGGCCGAGGCTGAAGCAAAGGAAGATCCGGCCGCGATTGACCAGGATTCGATCGACGACCTGATGGCAGGCTTCTCCACGCCGGCTCCGAGCGTACCGCCTGCCGTGATGGAACCTCCTCCACCGGAACCTGAACCGCCTGTTGAAGAGCCTGAACCGGAACCCGAGCCCAAGGCCGAACCCAGCCTGCTGGAATTTGATTTTCCGCTGGAAGAAATCCAGCCGGCACCGGCGCCCTTGCCTTCGGACACCAACGGCATGGAGCTTGATTTCGACAACATGCTGGATGGTGATCCGCTGGATACCAAACTGGCCCTGGCGCGAGTGTATCTCGACATGGGGGACGGCGAGGGGGCCCGGGAGATTGTTGAAGAGGTGCTGCAGACCGGTACTGAAGCGCAGCAGGCCGCAGCCCGCAAACTGCTGGCTGGCACGGCATCCGCAGCCGGTTAAGCTGTCCGATGCAGCTGCGGTGGCTGACCGGCCTGCATCCGGCTACCCGGTTCCTGTTGTGGCTGGTGCTGGCACTGGCCTTGCCAGTGTTGATGCCGCAGGTACAGGCGGTGCTGGCCCTGGTGATGTTCGCCCTGCTGGCCATCAGCGTGCCTGGCAGCCTGGGGCCGACCATGCGGCGGTTGCGCTGGCTGCTGCTGACCCTGTTGGCAGCCTTTGCCTGGACAGTCCCCGGCGAGCCGCTCTGGCCCATGGCGTGGGCCCCGACCCGTGAGGGTTTGCTGACCGGGGGCGAACATGCCCTGCGTCTGTTGGCGCTGGTATGTGCCATCCGGCTGGTGCTGGCTTGCTCTTCTCGGACAGAGCAACTGGTGGCGTTATGGACCCTGGCACGGCCCATGAGGTATCTGGGATTGCATCCGGAGCGGGGCGTCTTGCTGGTGGGGCTGGCGCTGGAAGAGGCGGATGCCTGGCTGGCGCAGCGCCGGGGCTGGCGCGAATTGTGGGCCGAGCTTTCCCGCCCTGCCGCCGAAGACGGGGCCGAGCGGCAATTGACGTTACAATGCCCGCATTTTCACTTACGGGACGGGCTGGTCCTTGCAGCGGCGATGGCTGTGCTGGCTAGCCTGTGGATGGCATGAGAATCGCCCTCGGGCTTGAATACGACGGCCGTGGTTTTGCCGGCTGGCAACGGCAACCGGACCAGGACACCGTGCAGGGCGCCCTTGAAGGAGCGCTGTCGCAGATTGCCGGCCATCCGGTCGGCGTGCTGGCAGCCGGCCGCACCGATACCGGCGTGCATGCCTCGCAGCAGGTGGTGCATTTTGATACCGAAGTCGTGCGGCCACTGACCGCATGGGTGCGTGGCGTCAACCGGTTTTTGCCGCCCGGCGTGGCCGTCCTGTGGGCGCAGCCGGTTGCGGATGATTTTCATGCCCGGTTTTCGGCCTGTTCGCGCAGCTACAGTTATTACCTGATGAACCATCCGGTGCGGCCGGCGCTGGGCGCCGGGCGGGTCGGATGGTTCCATGCGCCGCTGGACGTGCCTGCCATGCGGGCTGCGGCCGGCCTGCTGCTGGGCCAGCATGATTTTTCCAGTTTCCGGGCTGCCGAATGCCAGGCCAAAACCCCGGTCAAGACCCTGGCCCGCTTTGACATCAGCGCGCACGACGGCCTGATCCGTTTTGATTTGCAGGCCGATGCCTTCCTGCACCACATGGTGCGCAATCTGGTCGGGGCGCTGGTCTACGTCGGCAAGGGGGCGCATGAGCCCGAATGGATGGCCGGCCTGCTGGCTGCCCGCGACCGCACACAGGCGCCACCGACTTTCATGCCGGATGGCTTGTATCTGACCGCAGTGGGGTATCCTAGCCGCTTTGACCTGCCGGCAGCCTGCCGCCGGGTGTTTTTCTAGAGCGCCGTATGCCTGCCAAACCCGTCCCCCGCATCAAGATCTGTGGCCTGACCCGCCCGCAAGATGCAAGGCAGTGTGCCGAAGCCGGAGCGGATGCCATCGGACTGGTGTTTTACCCGCCCAGCCCGCGGCATGTTCCGATTGACACTGCTCGCGCGGTCATTGCCGCGCTGCCACCCTTCGTGACAGTGGTGGCACTGTTCGTCGATCCGTCGGTGGAGGAGGTCGAGGCCGTCTTGCAGGCGCTGCCGATCGATGTGTTGCAGTTTCATGGCGAGGAGCCGCCGGAATTCTGCCGGCAGTTTGCCCGCCCTTACCTCAAGGCCGTGCGGGTGCGTCCCGGCATGGATCTTGTGGCCTATGCCCGGCGCTACGCCGATGCACGCGGCCTGTTGGCCGATGCCTTTGTGCCCGGCCAGGCCGGCGGCACCGGTGCCGTGTTCGACTGGACCCTGCTGCCGCCGGACCTGCCGCTGCCGCTGGTCCTGTCCGGCGGGCTGACCCCGGACAACGTGACCGAAGCCGTGCAAAGGGTTCGGCCGGCGGCGGTGGATGTATCAAGCGGCGTCGAGGCCGCCAAAGGAATCAAGGATGCCGCGCTGATCGCGGCCTTCATCTCAGGAGTCAGACATGCAGATTTATGACCAGCCCGATGCGCGCGGT
>JAGPIM010000236.1 GCA_018055005.1 Laribacter sp. | reverse complement strand
CTTGCGGCTGTCCTTGGCGAAGCGCTTGGTGCCGTCCTCCTGGATGTACTGCATCGTCCATTGCTTGCCGTCGGTGTCGGTGGCCGGGATGTAGGTTTCCCGGCCTTCCTTGTCCGTGAAAACGCCTGCCTGCGGCTCGATTCCCTTGGTTTGCATGTACGTGGTCGGTGTGGTGACCGGCAGCAGGTGCGCCATCTGCTTGGCCACCCGCTGCGCCGCCTGCTCTTGCAGCCGCTCCTGCTCGGCAGTGCGCGCTTGCAGCTTTTCAGCCGCTTCAGCCTGTAGCCTGGCTTTCTGCTCGGGGTCGAGCGCGTAGCCCTTCGACTTCCACTTCATGTCGACGCCGGTCTTGTTGTTCTTCAGATAGCCGGCCGGGTGGCCGTCCAGGTGGCCAACATAGAAGCCGGACCCGGCTTTCTCGCTGAGCTTCTCGCCTTCGACGCTGATGCGATGTTTCTTGCCGTCCATCATCGGATGCTCGCCGCTCACGACACAGCCGATCGAGCGCAGCGCCTCGGCGAACTCGTCTCGCGGCGACATGGCCGGCCCTTGCTGGCCAGGGACGTTTTCCGGCAACCAGCGTTGCAGCCGGCTCTTGTCGGCCTTCGCGCTGGCAAACCAGGATTTCGCGGCCTTGTCCCACAGCGCGCCGGCGGCCTTGGCGGCGGCCCGTTCGCCGTAGGGAACGGCGAGATACTGGCGTTCCTGAGTACGTTGTTTCTCGGGCTTGGCCTGACCTTCCGGGGCCGCGCTGTCGGTTTGCCGTGCCCACTGGGCGAAGGGAGCGGCGTCCTTGATGCCTGCCGGAAGAAACCAGGATTGTTCCTGACGATCCCAACGCGCACCCAGCGCCTTCGCCTCGTCTTTCTGGTGGTACGGCACATCGAGATAGGTCTTTTTCGCCTGGTCGGCGTCATTCACCGCCGGCACCGACGTCTTCTCGCCCTCGATCTGTGCGACGCGCCGCTGGATATCGGCGTCGTTGAGCACGGCGGCCAGATCAGCCGACTTGCGCGCCTCTCTTGCGGCGGCAATCTGCTCGACAGTGCTGTCGGGATCGCGGCGGACCCGTTCTTCCTCGATGCGCGCCAGTTCAGCCGCCTGTTCGTGCGCGTTGGCTTCGCTGTGCGTCAAGGTCTGCATGGCTGCCTCCTGGTTTTCGCTGTCGGCAATGACCGGCGCGATCGGTTCCTGGCTTTGCTCGGTGCTCTGTTCCTGAACCTGCTTTTGCTCCAGGGCCAGCACATAGGCGTGGATCTTCTCGGCGTCGGCGGCCGCGCGAAAAACTTCGAGAGGATCGTCTTTCAGGACCTTGATCCACGTTCCGACGTAGGCCGCGTGCTGGCCGGGATCGTGGCCGATTCCGAGCTCATCGCCCATGATCATGCTGGCAATTTCTGCCCGCAGCTCTTCCTTGGCATAGGCCTCGCTGCCGAAAGGATGCTCCAGGTCACGAGCCAGGCGTGACGGATGGCCTGTCCAGTGTCCCAGTTCGTGCAGCGCCGTCGCATAGTAGGTGTCGGCGCTGGGAAACTGACCCTTTTCGGGGAGGTGGATGCTGTCGGAGCCCGGCCGGTAGAAGGCCCGGTTTTGCGGGCCGTGCTGGATCACCGCTCCGGATGCCTGCAGGATGTGCTCAACCCGTTCGAGGGCATTCCATTCCTGCTCTTTGCGCGGCTGTATCGGCGGCAGGCCGTCGATCTGCTCGGCGTTGAACACGGTGGTGAAGAACACCCGGGGCCGTTCCAGCCGCACATCGTCTTTCACCGGCTTGCCCTGGGCGTCGAGAACAGGCTTGCCGGCCTCGTCGGTCTTGGCCTGTTCCTTGCTGAATTTCCAATACTGGATCGGCGTACCTTTCTCGCCCTTGCGCGCCGGCAGCCGCCGCCTGCTTGTAGGGGTAGAACAAGCAGTTGTGTCACCAGCCGCCACCTTGGAGTAAGCCAGACTTTATTTGCTCATCCTCTTGCGCAGCAGGCGCCTTTTCAGGGCGGCGCGTTCCTGCGGATTGCGTCCCTTATGGTTGGCAATGCGATCCACCGTGGCAACCTGCCGCTTGATGGGCCAGAGTAGGAGTGGCCAGCCATCACTCGTCGCCGTCCAGGCCTCCATAGCACAAGCTGTCCGGATACAGCGCCGTCAATTGCGACAGCGTTGCCTGTACCTCTTCCAGATTGGTCATCATGTGGGAAACCTGCTCATCCAGATCGCTGGCCAGCTCGAATAGATAAGCGACCTGGCTGCGCGATCCCTCGTTGATGACGGCCATTGCCAGTTGGTGCAGCTTCAGCAGGTCTGTGCGAAGCTGCGGCGGGGTGGCGTATTCGCCATCGTTGAGATCGTCGCGCAGTTCGTCCACGGCATCGACGGCACGCAGCAGCGAATGCGTCTCAAAATTCTCCGGGGACAGTTTCTCCCACTCTTCATCGGTAATGCGGGCCACCATCGGTTGGTGCCTGGTCAAGCGACCGCGAGCGTCAGGTGTCCGACCGGCTCAGCGGCCGGCCGCACTTTGATCTCGATGTCGTAGCCGAGGCGGTTCAAGCAGTCCATCAGCTTGCGTTCGGACAGGTTCGTGAAGTCACCACGCATCATGCCCGACACCTTCGGTTGCGGAATGCCCATGCGTTTCGCCGCCTCTTGTTGAGTCAGCCCAAGGGCGCGCATCGCCTTCCTGATTTCGACCACCAAGCCGGTCTTGATCTTGAGTTTTTCAGCATCGGGCAGTCCAAGGTCGGCAAAGACGTTGCCCGAGCTGCGCTGAACCTCGACGCCTTCAATGATCCGTTTTTGCATTTCGTAGCTCCTGTGCCAATGCGTCGGCCACTTTCAGCCGAGCGCGAATGATGTCCATATCTGACTTCGGAGTGGCGATCCCCCTCTTGCTCTTCTTCTGGAAGCAGTGCAGGACGAAAACCGCTTCCGCGTACTTCACCGTGTAGACGGCCCGGTATGTGCCACCGGCATCGTCCTCGACGACCTCCAGCATGCCGGCACCACCGAAACCCTTGAGCACTTTTGCCGCGTCGTCCTGATCGCCCATCTGCGCCAACGACAGTGCGTAACCGAAGCGCCTGCGCACGTCAGACGGCAACGCCATCAGATCCTTGTAGCTGCTCGCGATCCATTCGAGCGTTTTTTCCTTATTGGTCATGGCGGTAGTTTATACCTGTTCAGGTAAAATAGAAAACGCGATACCAGTAGCGTTGATGTCGCAAAACAAGTGTTTCCCACACGGACGGCAACGCGGCGCAAACGATGGTCTCGAGAGGGCGAAAGCTGCACGGGGAACCGTGTCTGATAGGTCGGATGGCCGGAAACTTTGTCTCCGGCGTTTTCCGACTACGAAATGGCGGCTGGTGACACGGCTTGCTTGTTCTACCCCTTGTGGCGGCG
>JAGPIM010000235.1 GCA_018055005.1 Laribacter sp. | reverse complement strand
CCACCTATGCCGAAGTGACCGGCGCGGTGATGATCACCCGCAACTTCAACCCGGTGGTGATGACCTGGGCTGCCGTCTTCGCCATCTGCATGGCGTTCTTCGGCAAGTTCAACGCCCTGTTGCAGTCGATTCCGATGCCGGTGATGGGCGGCATCATGGTGCTGCTGTTCGGCACCATCGCCTCGATCGGCCTCAAGACCCTGATCGAAGCCAAGACTGACCTGATGGCACCGAAAAACCTGGTCATCGTGTCGGTGGTGCTGACGGCCGGCATCGGTGCGCTGGAACTCAAGCTCGGTTCGTTCACCCTCGTGGGGGTCGGCCTGTGCTCGATCCTCGCCATCGTGCTCAACTGGATCCTGCCGCAAGGCAAGCACCACGACGGCATTGCCGAAGGCCAGGACGTCTGACCTTCAGTATCTGCCGCATACGCGCCGCACGCCTTGTCGTGCGGCTTTTTTTGTTCGTCAAGTCCGGATTCCGGCAAACTTGATTTGTTGCAGATGACATTCATTCTTGATAGCATTTGAGAATGGATATCAAGTCATCACCTGTCGCCACCGCCGGGACGCTGTTTTTGCACGGCGCGCTGCTGTTGGCCCTGTGGCAAACCGCCACCAGCCGCATCACGGCCGCACCCGCCATGCCGCAGGCCACCCAGGTCGAACTGTTGTCCCTGAATACACCGCCGGCACCAGCAGTACCTACGCCGGCCCCGGCACCTGCCACACCGCAAAAACCAGCCGCCAGCCGCCTCCAGACAGCGACCAAACCGCACCGTCCGGAAACCAGTCCGCGCAGCCAGACGGCGCCAAGTACCGCCGATTCTCCGGCTCCGGCCGAAAGCAGCAGCAACACCCGTACATCCACGCCGGTGGCCTCTGCCGCACCGGCTGCCTCGGGCAACCCGCGAGGCACCCCCGACGGCAGCGCCCACGAAGCACCGCCCTCCTTTACCGCCGCGTATCTGGCCAACCCGGCTCCGGCCTACCCGCCGCTGTCGCAGGAACTGGGCGAAAGCGGCCAGGTCCGCCTGCGGGTGGCCGTGGATGCCAGCGGCGCACCGAGTCAAATCGAAATTGCCGAATCCAGCGGCTTCACCCGGCTGGACCGCGCCGCCCTGTCGGCCGTCAAGCGCTGGCGCTTTGTTCCGGCCCGCCGGGGCAGCGAAGCCGTCGCCGGCCGCGTCATCGTCCCCATTCACTTCAATCTCAAGACACTGCAAGGGTAAGTTTTCATGGATGTCAGTCTGGTTATGCAACAGGGCGATGCTGTCCTGATCGGGGTATTTGCCCTGCTACTGGCCATGTCGCTGGGCAGCTGGTGGCTGATCCTCCAGCGCAGTCTCGTGCTGGCCCGCCTGAGCCGGCAGGCACGCCAGTGGAGCCGGCAGTTCTGGGCCGCCGACAGCCTCGACAGTGCTCGCAGCCAGCTCGACACCCCGCTGCCGCATGCCCGCATCGCCACCGCCGGCCTCGAAGGACTCGACCATTACCGCCAGCATGCCCAGCGTTCGCTGGGTGCCGCCTGCGGACTGGACGAGTTTCTGGTGCGTACCATCCGCATGGCCCTGTCACGCGAAACCGGACGGCTGGAATCCGGCCTGACCTGGCTGGCCACCGTCGGCTCCATCGCCCCGTTTGTCGGCCTCTTCGGCACGGTCTGGGGGATTTACCACGCACTGGTCGGCATTGCTGCCGAAGGGCAGGTCTCGATCGGCACGGTATCCGGCCCGATCGGCGAAGCCCTGGTGGCCACTGCCGCCGGCCTCTTTGCCGCCATTCCGGCCGTCGTGGCCTACAACGCCTTCACCCGCGTCAACCGGGTGCTGTCGCAGGACATGGACAGCTTTGCCCACGACCTGCACGCCCAGTTGCTGACCGTTGCCGGAGGCGAACATGGCCTTCGGTAGTTTCAGCCGCGACAGCCACGCGCCGATGGCCGAGATCAACACCACGCCGCTGGTGGACGTCATGCTGGTGCTGCTGGTGGTGTTCATCGTCACTGCCCCGCTGCTGACCCATTCGGTGGCCGTGGCCCTGCCCCGCGCCAGTGCCGAGCAGCATGTCGACCGGCCGGAAGCCATCCGCCTGACCATCGACACCACCGGCCAGTTGTTCTGGAACGACACCCCGCTGGCGCTGGACGCCCTGCCCGAACGCCTGCGCGCCCGTGTGGCCGCCACGCCGGACGTGTCCGTCCAGCTGCGCGCCGACCGCGACACCCGCTACGACACCGTGGCGCAGGTCATGGCGGCGGCCCGCAGCGCCGGTGTCGAACGCCTGGGCTTCATCACCGAAGCCCGCTAGCCCCGCTCCGGTCCCCCTGTTGGCCGCCTGTTACCGGGCGGCCCTTTTTGCCATGCCGCCAAGGCAGGAGTTCCCATGTCCTGTTGAAGCCCACGGGCAGGATGCCCGTTTCCGGTTCCCGTCTGCAAACCCGCCCTAGCGAGTCTTTAGAACAATGAAATTCCTCAAGGAATCCCCCGCCATCCGCTCCATGGCCCGTCTGCCCGCCCACGCCACGGTTGCCTGCGCACTGGCCGGCACGCCGCTGCTGTCGCTGGCCGACACCCCGGCCGGCGACACCGTGCTGGCGCCGGTCAAGGTCACCGGCCAGCGTACCGACAACCCCGACTACGGCAGCAGCCTGACCAGCGTCGGCAAGATGCCGATGGCCCAGCGCGACATCCCGCAGTCCACTACCGTCATCACCCGTCAGCTGATGGACGACCAGCAGGACACCACCCTGCGCGAAGCGCTGCGCAACGTCAGCGGACTCACCATCAATGCCGGTGAGGGCGGTGCCAGCGGCGACAGCTTTACCCTGCGCGGCTACTCGGTCGCCACCGACCTGTTCCTGGACGGCGTGCGCGATGCCGGCCAGTACAGCCGCGACACTTTCAACTACGAGCGCGTCGACATCCTGCGCGGCGCCACGTCGATGCTGTACGGCCGCGGCTCGACCGGCGGCATCATCAACCAGGTCAGCAAGTCGGCCCACCTGGGCGACCGCAGCGACCTGGAGCTGGGCGTCGGCACCGACGACTATTACCGCGCCACCGTCGACCTCAACCGCCAGACCGGCGACGACAGCGCCGTGCGCCTGAACCTGATGGGACAGAAATCCGACAGCTGGCGCGACGGCCCGGAGTTCAACCGCTTTGGCGTGGCGCCGACCTTCCGCTGGGGCATCGGCACGCCGACCGAGGTCGAGCTGTCGTACTTCTACCTGAAGGAAAACAACGTCCCCGACTACGGCGTGCCGTACAACCCGGTCACCAGGGAACCGATCGACAAGCCCGGCACCTTCTACGGCCTGCCGGACTACGACTACGAAGACACCACCACCCAGATCGCCACGGCCACGGTCAAGCACCGCTTCAGCCCGACGGCCAGCATCAAG
>JAGPIM010000084.1 GCA_018055005.1 Laribacter sp. | reverse complement strand
AATGTTCGCGCTGTTTCATTCGGAGAGAGGCCATGCTGCAAGACCGCTTCGGTCGCACCATCGAGTATGTCCGGCTGTCGGTGACCGACCGCTGCGACCTGCGTTGCAGCTATTGCCTGCCCAAGGGGTTCAAGGGCTTTGAGGAGCCGGCGCACTGGCTGACCTTTGATGAAACCGAACGGCTCATGCGGGTATTCGTGGCATTGGGCACGCGCCGGGTGCGCCTGACCGGTGGTGAGCCGTTGTTGCGCCGTGGTGTGGCCGAGCTGGCGGCGCGACTGAAGCGCATCGACGGCCTGGCCGACCTGTCGCTGTCGACCAATGCCACGCAACTGGCCCGGCACGCCGTAGCGCTGAAAGCGGCCGGGGTAGACCGCATCAATGTCAGCCTGGATTCGCTGCGGCGCGACTGCGTGACCGAACTCACCGGTCGTGACAGCCTGCCGGCCATTCTGGATGGGCTGATGGCTGCCAAGGCTGCCGGCCTGGCGCCGATCAAGCTCAACATGGTGGCGCTGGCAGGGGTCAACGAGGCCGAGATCGAAGACATGGTTGCTTTTGCCATGCAGCACGGCTTCATCCTGCGGCTGATCGAGGCCATGCCGGTCGGAGATACCGGCCGCGAAGCCAGTTATCTCGACTTGCAGCCGGTGCTGGCGCGCCTGACCGGCCGCTTCGGCCTGCAACCGCAGGCGGTGGAGCTGGGCGGCGGGCCGGCACGTTACTGGGCGACGGCAGACGGGCGCTTTACCCTGGGTCTGATCACGCCGATTTCCCAGCATTTCTGCGCCACCTGCAACCGCGTGCGCCTGTCGGTGGACGGGACGCTCTACCTGTGTCTTGGCCAGGACGAAAAACTGGAATTGCGGCCGCTGCTGCGTGGCGGTGCCAGCGATGCCGAGCTGGCGGCGGCCATCCGTTCTGCCGTTGAACTCAAGCCGGAACGCCACGAGTTCCGCGAACAATCCCGCAAGATCATGCGTTTCATGTCGATGACCGGCGGTTGAGGAGAAAATTGCATGCCCCATCAGATTTCTGCGCCCATCAAACGGTTTTTGGACGGTTTCCGCCGTTTCCAGACCAACTACTATCATCCCGACAATTTCCGTTTTGAGGATTTGCAGCACGGCCAGCAACCGTCCACGATGGTGATCGGTTGTGCCGACAGCCGGGTTGACCCGGCCATGCTGATGGGGTGCGAACCCGGCGAACTGTTTGTGGTGCGCAACATCGCCAACCTGGTTCCGCCGTGCGAAGACCATGCCCACGAAACCCATCACAGCGTATCGGCGGCACTGGAATATGCCGTCACCTCGCTGGAGGTCGAGCGCATCATCGTGCTGGGGCATGGCTGCTGCGGTGGCATCCGCGCGTTGATGGACGGCATCACCCGGCAGCCGGAAGGGGGCTATCTGGCCAAGTGGCTGTCGATCGCCGAGCCGGTCTGTGACCATGTCCACCAGCACTACGCCGTGTGCGACGACGCCACCCAGCGCGCGATTGCCGAGCGGCAGTCGATCCTGATCTCGCTGGACAACCTGCTGACCTACCCGTGGATCCAGCAGCGTTTTGCTGCCGGTTCGCTGGAACTGCACGGCTGGTACTTCGACATTCGCGACGGCGCCCTGCACGGGTGCAATTTGCACACCCGGCAATTCATGCCGCTGGTCTGCCCGCTGGAGCACCGGGATATCGAGGCCGGCACGGCTTGATGCTGTTTTTGTTCGCTTTTCCAGACCGGCAACTGCCGCCCCTCCGGGGCGGCAGTCTGCTTTCCGGATGTCCAGCCCGTCAATATGGATATGTGTTTTACATTCATGCAATTCCTTTGGGTTAAAACTCGGTAGAATTACGGGTCAATTGAATAAATCATCACTTGCCCGGTACGGGGAAGTCAGGAGACCTGATCATGACGATGCGCAGCAAACTTCTCCTTCTGGTGGGGCTGGCACTGTCCGGACTGCTGCTGCTCAGCGTACTGGGATTGCACAGCCTGCGGACCAGCATGCTGGACGACCGGATGCAGAAAATGCGCAGTCTGGTGGAAACCGCGCTGACCACGGTGACGTATTACGAAGGTGAAGCGGCTGCCGGCCGGCTGGAACGCGAGGATGCCGAGCACCTGGCGCGCCAGGTCGTGTCCAAAATGCGGTACGACGGCAAGGATTATTTCTTCATCGTCGATCAGGACATGAAATTCGTGGCGCACGGAGCCAACGCAAAACTGGTGGGCCAGAGTGCCAATACCGTCAAGACGCCTGACGGCCACCTGTTCGGTGACCTGATCCGTTCGGCCATGCAGGGCAACGGTGAACTGCATTACCGCTGGGACAAGCCGGGAGCCAGCGAACCGGTCGACAAGATTTCCTATGCCAAACAGTCAGGAGACTGGAAGTGGGTGGTATTGACCGGTGCCTATGTTGACGATATCGAAGGAGCCTTCTGGCAGGCCGCCTATGTGCAGCTGGCCCTGATCGCCGCTTTGGTGGTGGTGCTGATCGTTTCGAGCCTGATGATCGTGCGCGGGCTCCTGAAAGGACTGGGCGGCGAGCCGGCCTACGCCGTGCAGATCGTGCGCCAGATTGCCTCCGGGCAGCTGGGAACGCAGGTCCGGCTGGCACCAGGGGACAACAGCAGCCTGCTGGCGGCCATTGCCCACATGCAGGACAACCTGCGCGAGCTGATTGCCGGCATTATCCGCAGCGCTGACGACCTGGGGCAGATGGCCGGCCGGATTGAAGAGCATGCCGAGGTCAATGCCAGCCATTCCGAGCAGCAAAGCCAAGCCGCCGCCGCCATGGCCGCCGCCATCGAACAGCTGACCACCAGCATCCAGCACATTGCCGACCATGCCAATGTGGCGCGGGACCAGTCGCAGGCGTCGGGAGAAATTTCCCGCCAGAGTGCCGACGTAATCCATCGCACGGTCAACGAAATCGAGCAGATCAGCAGTGAAGTGGGCGTGGCCAGCGAGTCGATCCGTCAGCTGGCCGACAAGACCGAGTCGATCAAGACCATCATGACCGTGATCCGCGACGTGGCCGAGCAGACCAACCTGCTGGCACTGAATGCAGCCATCGAGGCAGCCCGGGCCGGGGAGATGGGACGCGGCTTTGCCGTGGTGGCCGATGAGGTGCGCAAGCTGGCCGAGCGGACCACCAGTGCAACCCAGGAAATTGCCGCGATGATCGGGGCCATCCAGACGACTTCGGATGCTTCGCGCAATACCATTGCCGATGCAGTCGGCCGGGCGAAAAGCGGTGTGGCCCTGGCCGCAGAAGGTGGTGCGGCCATCACCCGCATTCAGGACAGCGCCGGTGAAGTGGTCAGTGTCGTCAACGATATTTCACACTCGCTGAGTGAACAGAGTCTGGCCAGCAACGACATTGCCCAGCACGTCGAGCGGATTGCCCAGGGTGCTGCGGCCAACGCCGGTGTGGCGCATGAAACGGCTGCCGCAACGGTGGAGTTGCACAAGCTGACCCACAGCCTGCGCGAATCGGTATCGCGCTTTACGGTCTGAGCCGGCGGCCGTCTGGCCGCTCATGTGACGGGTCGCAGCATGCGGCCCGTTTTCGATTCTGGTACGGAAAAACGGAAAGAACAGTCCGGTGCGAGGCCGGCGGGCCTGGCCGGAACGATGCCGGAAGGTACGTTCAGGCAGCAGTCAGGCCGATATCGGCCAGTGAACGACAGTTCAGGGTGGCCGGGCAGAGCAGGGACCAGAGGCTGCCGGCATCCAGCGTCAGGGCTGCCGGTTCGATGTCCTCAAGCGAAACATGTACCAGTGCATGATGGTCCGGCACCGCAGCCCTGCCCGTCTGGACCAGTTGCCGTACCGGAAGCGTGCCTTCGGGGGCATCGGCATCCAGCAGCAGGGCAGCCGCTGTCAGGCGGGCTTCGGCCGGCTGGAGTTGCGGCTGGCGGCTGCGCAGCAGATGGGTGGCTGCGTGCAGCAAGGGCAGCTGGCTGGCGAGTACCGGAGTGAGCTGTGCCTCAGCAGGTTGCTGCACCAGCAACTGGGTCAGCAAGGTCAGTACGCGGCTGCGGGTTTCGGCCATGCGGGCAGGCATGGCATCGATGAAGGCCACGTCGTCGATCAGTACGGTGATGGCAGCATGCGGCAGGGCTCGCAAGCGCTCGCTGAGCGTCGAAGAGAGGGAGGACAGCAGGCGGGTCAGGATGGGATCGGTCATGATGCGGGCTCCGGTCGGGTCTGGCTGCGTTTTCCGGGGCTTGCCGCTCGTACTGCCTGAAACAAGAATGCCGCCGGAATTTCGGCGGCACTCTGTAGCTGGGTTTCCTTGCTCGTCACTCAAGCCTGGCGCCGCCCGTAGGGGTGCGGTACCAATAATAGGAGCAGGCGAGGAAGGATTGCGTATTCATGCCGTGCAGTCTGGTCCGGGCCGTCCGGCTTGTCAAGCGTGGCTGCCGGCGAAAACGTACCGTCTTATTCCAATGGCTTTTGACCGGGCGGGTTTCACGAGGTAACGTAAACCATGCCTTTTCTGCGATTTCCTGACGCCAGCATGCGCCGTCTGCTCTCTGCCACCTGCGGCCTGTTCCTGATGCTTCCGGCTGCTGCCCATGCAGGCTACCGGGTAGAGATTGATGCACCCGGTGCCCTGGAGCCGCTGCTGACCCGTTATCTGGAAATCATGAAATGGCGCGACTACCCGGACATGACGACTGAGCAGCTGGAACGGCTGTACCAGGGCATTCCGGCAGACGTGCAAAGCCTGACAGCCACCCAAGGGTATTTTCGTCCCCAAGTGCAGACGCACTGGCAGCACGGAGAATCCGGTAGCGAGGATGTAATCAGCATTACCGTGGTGGACGGTCCGCCGGTACTGGTCAGCAGCGTCGACCTGACACTGACCGGTGCGATCGAGGACGACCCCAATCTCGAGCGGCGCCGGCAGCGCCTTTACCGGGTGTGGACGCTGAACGATGGTGACCGCTTTACCCAGTCCGGCTGGGACGACTCCAAAAAAGCGGCCTTGCTGACCCTGCTGGCCCGCCGCTATCCGACTGCAAAGCTGGTTTCCAGCGAAGCCCTGATCGACCCGGCCTCCGGCAATGCCCGGCTCAGTGCCCGCTGGGACAGCGGACCGGCATATTTCTTCGGCCCGCTCAAGGTGAAGGGGCTTTACAACTATCCGCCCGCCATCGTCGAACGGCTGGCCGGGTTCCGCGAAGGGGACGTATACAGCCAGCGGGCCTTGCTGGATTTCCAGTCGGCACTGCAAAACACGCCGTATTTTTCCAGCGTGTTTGTCCGGCTTGATTCCGACCCGGACACCGCCGCAGCGGCTCCGGTCGAAGTCGACCTGACGGAGGGACCGCAGCAGAAGGTCAGTTTCGGCCTTGGCTACAGCACCAATACCGGTGAACGCGGTGAAGTGTCATGGCGGAATGTCAACCTGTTCCAGCGCGGCTGGATCCTCGATGCCGGTGTCCGGCTCGAGAGCAAGGAACAGCGGGCCGGTGCCGAGCTGACCCTGCCGCTGGACAGCAAGGGCTACATCTGGAACGGCGTCGCGCGCTACGAGCGCAGCGACATCCAGGGGCTGGACACGTCGCTGTACCGCTATGCCGTCAGCCGCAGCCGCAACCGCAACAACATTGAAATGTCCACCGGCCTGACTTACATCGGAGAACGTGCCCGCATCAGCGGCCAGCCGGACAGCAATACCCAGGCGCTGATGCTGGGCTGGTCGTGGAGCCAGCGTGCCGTCGACAATCCGCTGAATCCGCGTCGTGGCTACACCTGGCGCAGTGAATTGTCCGGCGCGGCCAGAGGCGTGCTGTCGGACGCCAGTTTCGTGCGCGGCTACGCCAAGGGCGTGCTCTACATCCCGTTCAGCCCGCGCTGGGGCTGGAGCATCCTGCGCGGCGAAGTGGGCGAAGTGTTTGCCAGCGACGGCGACCAGGTGCCCAACGATGTCCTGTTCCGCACCGGGGGGGCCGGCAGCGTGCGCGGTTATGCCTACCAGAGCCTCGGGGTCGAAGAGGACGGAGCCGTGCTCGGTGGCCGTGTGCTGGGCGTTGCCAGCGCCGAATACCTGTACCCGGTCACGCCCAAGTGGGCTGCGGCGGTATTTGTCGACGCCGGTAACGCCGCCCGTCGCTGGCAGGATTTCCGCTTTGCCGTGGGCTACGGCGTTGGTGCCCGCTGGGCCAGCCCGGTCGGTCCGCTGGGGCTTGACCTTGCCTATGGCGTGGATGCCCGGCAGGCACGGCTGCACTTCACGCTGGATGTGAGTTTCTGATGCACGACGAACCGCCGGTTTCCCCACCTGCTCCCGACAAGGGCGCACCCGTGTCCCGATCCCGGCGCCACTGGCTGTGGCGCACGTTGCTGGGCGTGGCGCTGGTATTGCTGCTGGCCTTGGGCGCAGTGGTCGGGCTGCTGGCCAGCGCACGCGACAGCGCCGGCCTGACCCGGCTGGTGCAGGTGATCGAGTGGGGCAGCGGCGGCCGGCTGACCGTGGCGGTCGCCGAAGGCGACCTGTTTTCCCGCTGGCAGTTGCACGACATCCGTTTCGAATCCACGACCACGCAACTCAGCCTGTCACGGCTGGAGCTGGCCTGGCAGCCTTCTGCCCTGTGGCAGCAGCACACCTTACGGGTCGACCTGCTGGCGCTGGGCGACCTGCGCGTGGTCAGCCAGCCCGATCCGGCCCCGTCAACGGCGCCGGATTCGCTGACCCTGCCGCTGGCACTGGACATCCGCCAGCTCTCGCTGGCATCACTGGCGCTGGACGCCAGGGGTGAGCCGGTTCTGAGCCGTATGCAGGCCCGGGTCAGCAGCGACGGACGGCGTACACACCTGACCCTGTCCCATGCCAGCACTCCGTGGGCCGGGCTGGAGGGGGACGCCACGCTGGACGGCGTTCGTCCGTTCGGAATATCCGCCCTCGTGGTGGCCAAGGGCCGGCTGGCGGGCGAGCGGCCCGAACCGGCCGAAATCCGGCTGGCGTTATCCGGTTCGCTGCTGGGCCTGCACGTGGGCGGCGGGCTGGCCTTTGCCGGTGCCAGTGGTGCGCTGGTTGCCACCCTGTTGCCATTCGAGCCGCTTGCCTATCGTCGCCTGCAGCAGGCGCAGTTGCAGCTTGCACGGCTGGATCTGGCCCGCCTGGGAACCGGCCTGCCGCGTACCGACATCCGTCTGGACCTGGATCTGGCGACACAGGGCGACGGCAGCCGGCTGGCCGGCAACGGCCGGTTGCAGTTGGTCAATGCACTGGCCGGCATCTGGCCGGACGACCGTTTACCGCTGGAGCAGGCCACGGCACACGTGAACATCGACGGTGCCCGCTGGCAGGTCTCGGACAGTGAAATCCGTGCCCTGGGGGGCACGATCGGGCTGGCCGGTGAACTGCAAGGCGAGCGGCTGGGACTGACGGCCACGCTGGCCGGTGTCGATCTGGCGCAATTGGTGCCGGTGTTGCCGACCCGTATAGGCGGCAGGATCGGACTGGGCGGACAGCTACCGGAGCCGGTGGTGGAACTGGCGCTGGACGACCGCGGGCGCACGCTGACCGGCCGGCTGGCGCTGAAAGGTGCGGCGGCGGCCCGCCAGCTCCAGCTGGCGCAGCTCCGGTTTGTGGACGGGCCGGCCCGCGTGACGGCAGAAGGTGACCTGGCCCTGCATGGCGGGCAGCACTTTGCCCTTGCAGGCCAGGTGGCCCGGCTGGATCTGGCGCGCTACCTGCCGGCTGCACCGGCATCCGACATCCAGGCCGACTGGCAGGCCAAAGGACAGCTGGCGCCGCTGGATGCCACGCTCGACTGGCAGTTCGGACCCAGCCGGCTGGCTGGAGAGCCCTTGTCCGGGCATGCCCGCATTGCCGCTGCGGCTGATGGCATCCGCAAGATGGACGTGCAGCTGGCGGTGGCCGGCAACCGTGTGCAGGCGACTGGCGCCTGGGGAAAGCCGGGGCAGACGCTGGCATTCGTGCTGGATGCTCCGCGGCTGGCGGCCCTCGGGGGCGGCTTTGCCGGAGCAGTCAGTGGACAGGGCAGCCTGTCCGGTTCCTTGCAGTCACCTGTGGTGGACGCCCGGTTGCGGGCTGCCGGGCTGGCACTGCCGTTTGCCGTCCGTATTGATCGTGCCGAGCTGGAGGCCCGGGTGCCGGCAGCGGCCACGGCACCGCTGGCCATTCGCCTGGATGCCAGTGGCGTGCGCCTGCCGGAAGTGGACCTGAAGCGGGCAACCCTGTCGCTGGACGGCAGCCGGGCACGCCACCGGATGCAGCTGGCGCTGGAGGGCGTTCTGGCCGAACAGGTGCTCAGCCTGCAGCTGGCGGCACAGGGCGGTGTGCAAGAGGCTCCATGGGGCTGGAGCGGGCGGATCGACACGCTGGAAAACCGCGGGCGCTGGCCGGTGCGCCTGCTGGCACCGGTCGAGCTGGATGCCGGTGCCGGCCGGGTAGGGGTGCGCGGATTGCAGATGGAGGCACTGGCTGCGCGCATCAGCGTGCCGGTGCTGGACTGGCGTCCGGGTGCGCTGGTCAGTCGCGGCCAGATCGACAATGTCGTGCTGGCCGACTGGCTGGCGAAATTTCCGCAGGCCGATTTGCCGGTGCAGAGCAACCTTCAGCTGGCTGCCGACTGGGACGTGCGGGCAACCGACCGGCTGGCCGGGCATTTTGCCGTCCGGCGACTGGCGGGTGACCTGTCGGTCACCCAGCGCGACCTGCCGCGTCCGGTGGCGCTGAAGCTGACGGCCATGAGCCTGGAGGGGACGCTGGAAGGCGACCGGGTGCAGTCGACCCTGTCGTTGCAGTCAGCCACCTTCGGTGCTGCCACCCTGGGCAGTACCAGCCGTATCCCGCGGGTTGGCGGTGACTGGCGCTGGGCCGAAGCGGTCTGGCAGCAACTGCGTGCGCAGGCCGACATGCCGTCCCTGGCGTGGGCCAGCGTGTATGCCGGGCCGACGGCCAGTCTGGCCGGACGGCTGGAGATGGATGTCAGCGTCAGCGGGCCGGCAGGGCAGCGCAGCTTTTCCGGTTATCTGCGCGGGCGCGGGCTGGCCTACAAGGATGCCGACCTCGGCGTGTCGGCCAAGGAGGGCGAATTCGACATCCAGCTGCAAAAACAGCGGCTGCTGCTGACTTCGCTGCGCTTTGCCGGCGGCCGCGGCAGCCTGAGCGGCTCGGGCTGGCTTGGCCTGGAATCGGACGAACCGACAGGGCTGGTGTCGCTGGACCTGCGTGACTTCCAGGCGCTGAACCGGCCGGACCGCAACCTGACGGTCAACGGTCAGCTGCAGGCTACGCTGGAGGCCAAAGGTGTGGTGGTGGATGGCCGCGTTGACGTGCTGCGCGGGCGGATCGACATTCCCAAGGGGGACCGGCCCAGGCTCGGTGACGATGTGGTGGTGGTGGGCATGCCGCGACCGGCAGCACGCGAAGGGCGGACCAAGCCTTTCTGGCTGAACGTGACGGTGGGGCTGGGCGACAACCTGAAGCTGATGGGACATGGCGTTGATGCCCTGCTGAAAGGAGCGCTGCGCATCACGGCCAGTCCGACGCAGCCGCTGTCGGCCACCGGGCAGGTCGATGTGGTTGATGGCCATTACCGGGCCTATGGCCAGGACCTGACCATCGAGCATGGGGTGGTCACGTTCCAGGGGCCGATCGACAACCCGGGGCTGGACATCCTGGCGGTGCGGACCGGCCTGCCGGTCGAGGCCGGGGTACAGATCAGCGGGACGGTCAACCGCCTGCAGGTCAAGCTGGTGTCGACGCCCAACGTGCCGGACAACGAAAAACTGTCGTGGCTGATTCTGGGGCGGGCCGGGCTGAGCGGTGGCGCGGAGGATGCCGGCCTGCTGCTGACGGCTGCCAGCGTGCTGCTGTCGGATGCCGATGCCGTGCCGTTGCAGCAACAGATTGCCAATACCTTCGGGCTGGACGAGATCGGACTGTCTACCCGCACGTCGTCGGCACTGGACGACGGCAGCGGCAACGGAGACCTGACCACCCAGGTGCTGACCCTGGGCAAGAGGTTGTCAGAGCGGCTGTACCTGAGCTACGAGCAGGGCATCGAGGATGCCAGCCAGATCGTCAAGCTGACCTACCAGCTGTCCAGGCGCTGGTCGGTGGTGGCGCGGGCCGGCACCGACAATGCAGTGGATCTGTTCTATACCCTGTACTTTGATACGCCGGCCCCTCCGCCGGAACGGAACCCGGCGCGGCAGTGACCGGTCTTACAGGAATTGAATGCCGGTACGGCAAGGGAGGAATGACATGCCATTTTTCTGGCGCGTGCTGCCGTGGGTGCTGCTGGCACTGGGGCAGCGGTTTCAGGGGCGACTGGCCCGCAGGGGGCCGTGGATGCTGATCGTCTGGCAGACGCTGTCGACCCTGCTGGCCAACGTGGCCCGGCAGAAGCAGCAGGATGCCCGCACGGCAAAACGCCCGTCCGGCAGGAACGGGCGTTCGGGCAGTACACGGGGCTGAGGAATCAGCCGAACTTGCCGGTGATGTAGTCTTCGGTGGCCTTCTGCTTCGGCGTGGTGAAGATGGTGTCGGTCTGGTCGAATTCGATCAGCTCGCCCAGGTACATGTAGGCGGTGTAGTCCGACACGCGGGCAGCCTGCTGCATGTTGTGGGTGACGATGGCGATGGTGTAGTTCTCCTTGAGCTCGTGCACCAGCTCCTCGATCTGTGCCGTCGAGATCGGGTCCAGTGCCGAAGTCGGCTCGTCCAGCAGCAGCACTTCGGGCTTGGAAGCCACGGCGCGTGCGATGCACAGGCGCTGTTGCTGACCGCCGGACAGCGAGTTGCCGGACTGGTTGAGCTTGTTTTTCACCTCGTCCCAGATGGCGGCCTTGCGCAGGGCCCACTCCACCCGTTCTTCCAGCTCGCTCTTGCTGAGCTTTTCGTAGAGGCGCACGCCGAAAGCCACGTTGTCGAAAATCGACATCGGGAACGGGGTCGGTTTCTGGAACACCATGCCGACCTTGGCGCGCAGCAGGTTCACGTCCACATCACGGCCAAGGATGTTCTTGCCGTCCAGCAGCAGTTCGCCCTCGGCCCGCAGGCCCGGGTACAGCTCGTACATGCGGTTGAAAATCCGCAGCAGTGTCGATTTGCCGCATCCCGACGGGCCGATGAAGGCGGTGACCTTGCCGGTCGGGATCTGCATGTTGATGCTTTTGAGGGCGTGGAAATTGCCGTAGTAGAAGTTGAGGTCCTTGACCTCGAGCTTGATGTTTTCGTTGGTCATCATGGTCGCAGTATCCGGTAAGGCTTATTTGTGGGCGTTTTTGCTGCCCAGCACGC
>JAGPIM010000083.1 GCA_018055005.1 Laribacter sp. | reverse complement strand
TCGGCGGCCTGTACCTGAGCTTTGCCAGACTTGAGGACGCCCTGGCGATGATCGGCTCGGCCCGCTACTGGCAGGTACTGCCGCGCAGCAGCGTCGACGGCCAGCCGCTCAAGTCGTTTGCCGGCCGCCTGCGGCTGCGGCTGGATACCGCCCAGCTGCCCAAGCCGTTCCAGCTCAACATACTGAAATCCACCGACTGGTCGCTGGATTCCGGCTGGATCACCGTCAGCGGAGAAACGCCATGATCAACAGTCTGATCGTGGCGACCGGCCTTCTGGGACTGGTACTGCTCTACCTGCTGGCACAGGCTTCCGGCAGCACCTCGCTGCTCTCCGACCACTACTGGCTGCTGCTGGGACTCAATGCCCTGCTGGGACTCGGGCTGGCCCTGTTCCTGGGACGCGAGCTCCTGCGCATGCGCCGCGCCGTGCGCCAGCGGGTGTTCGGCGCCAAGCTGACGCTGCGCATGACCACGCTGTTCATGCTGGTGGCAGTCCTGCCCGGCATCCTGGTGTTCACCATGTCGGTACAGTTCCTTAACCGCAGCATCGAGAGCTGGTTCAACGTCAACATCGAAACGGCACTGGACCGGGGGCTGAACCTGGGCCGCTCGGCGCTCGACGTGCTGCTGGCCAACCTGGCCAGCCGGGCCGATGCCGCTGCCGATGATCTGGCCCTGGCCTCGCCGGCCACCTACGGCGAACGCCTGCCGCGCCTGCGTGCGCAGCTGGGCGTACGCGAACTGGCCCTGTTTGACGGCTCCGGCCAGCTGATCGCCGTCACTACGCGGGACGCTGGCCCGAACGACAATGCGGCACCGCACCTGCCGGCGACGCTCGACCTGGATCCGCAGGGCCGCTGGCAGGCCATCCTGCCCACGCTCGACGGCAAGGGACTGGAACTGGTCGTGGCCCACCGCTTTGACCGGCTGGGCTGGGGTTCACCCCTGATGCTGCTGGCCACCCAGCCGGTTCCAGAGCTGCTGGCCGCCGATGCCGATGCGGTGGAGGCTGCCCGCGCCGATTACCGCCAACTGGTGCTGGCCCGCGACGGCCTCAAGTCGTTTTACCGCCTGACCCTCGGCATGACACTGCTGCTGTCGCTGTTTGCCGCCGTGGCCATCGGCGCGGTGCTGTCGCGCCGCATGTCGGCACCGCTGACGGCGCTGGCCGCCGGTACCCGGGCCGTGGCCCAGGGAGACTTTTCCCGCCAGCACCCGATCTACCGCCGTGACGAGCTGGGCATCCTGACTGCACTCTTCAACCGGATGACGCGCCAGCTGGCCGAGTCACGCAGTGCCGAAGAAGCGGCACGGGCCGAAATCGAGGCCAACCGCGCCTACCTTGAACGCCTGCTGACCTCGCTGACGGCCGGCGTGCTGGCCTTCGACGGCGAATTGCGGCTGACGGCGTCCAACCAGAGTGCCGCCCGCATTCTGGAAGCGGACTTTGACTGGCTGGGCCAGTATCCGCTGCCGGAATGGCTGGTCTGGCAACCGGAACTGGAGCCGCTGGTGACCATGCTTTACCAGCATTTCGACACCGATGGCGACTGGCAGCAGCAGGTGGAGCTGACCGACGACCGGTTGCTGCTGGTGCGCGCCAGCCGGCTGCCGGACACGGCAGGCTGGGTGGTGGTATTCGACGACGTGACCGATCTCGTGCATGCCCAGCGTGATGCAGCATGGCGCGAAGTGGCCCGCCGGCTGGCCCACGAGATCCGTAATCCGCTGACACCGATCCAGCTGTCAGCCGAGCGGCTGGCCATGAAGCTGAGTCCCAGGCTGGATGAAGCGGGCGCGGATTTCCTGGCGCGCTCGACCGATACCATCATCAAGCAGGTGGCCGCCCTCAAGGGTATGGTCGATGCGTTCCGCGATTACGCGCGCGCACCGGCCGGCCAGATGACGCTGACTGATCTCAACGCCGTGGTCTGCGAGGTGGCGCTGCTGTACGAATCCAATCCGTCCGTCCGGCTGGCGCTGTGTCCGCAACCACTGCCGATCATGGCCGACGCCGCACTCCTGCGGCAGGTCATCCACAATCTGGTGGTCAACGCGCAGGACGCCACGCTTGACGTACCGGGAGCAATGATACAAATTAGCACGGCACTTCATGCCAACGGCATCATTCTTGCTGTATCTGACAATGGCCCCGGATTCCCGCCCGAAATGCTGGCGCGGGCCTTCGAGCCTTATGTCACCGGCAAGACCAAGGGCACCGGGCTGGGGTTGGCTGTGGTCAAGAAAATCATCGAAGAACATGGCGGTACGGTGCACGCCGAAAACCTCGAACCACACGGCGCGCGTCTGTGCGTCACCCTGCCGCTTTCGGAGACAAAATGCGAAGCAGTGACATCCTGATCGTCGATGACGAAGTCGGTATCCGTGAACTGTTGTCGGAAATCCTGGTTGACGAAGGCTATACCGTGGCACTGGCCGAGAATGCCGAAGCCGCCCGCCAGCTGCGCAGCCAGACCCGTCCGGCAGCCGTGCTGCTGGATATCTGGATGCCGGACTGCGACGGCGTCACCCTGCTGAAAGAATGGGCCAAATCGGGCCAGCTCAACATGCCGGTCATCATGATGTCCGGTCATGCCAGCATCGATACCGCCGTCGAAGCCACCCGCATCGGTGCATTCGACTTCCTGGAAAAGCCGATCGCGCTGGCCAAGCTGCTGTCCACCATCCAGCGGGCACTCAAGTACGGCGACATGCAGGGAGCGCACACACTGGACCTGGCCAAGCTCGGCAAGAGCGGCCCGATGCAGACGCTCAAGCAGGACCTTGAGCGTGTGGCTGCGCTCAAGACACCGGTGCTGCTGACCGGTGAAGCCGGCGTCGGCTTCGAACTGGTCGCCCGGGCCCTGCACCAGAAGAACACGCCGTGGGTGGCGCTCACCAAGCCGGAGCTGCTGGCCGATTCACCGCTGGAACTGCTGCAAAAGGCCAACAACGGCGTACTGTGGCTGGGCGACATCGCCCACCTGGGACGCCGCGCGCAGCAGGGACTGCTGTTCATGCTGTCCAAGCTGGACCGCTACAACGTCCGGGTGCTGGTGGCCTGCAGCCGCCCGCTGGCCGAGCTGCTGACCGATCCGGAATACGACAACCGCCTGCTGACCGAACTGGCCAGCCTGATCGTGCCGATTCCGGCCCTGCGCGAACACGCCGACGACATTCCCGACCTCAGCAACCAGGTCCTGGCCGAACTGGTGGAAAGCCGCCAGGCACCGCTCAAGCGCTTCACGACTGCGGCCCTCAATGCCCTGCGCCAGTATGAATGGCCAGGCAACCTGGAACAGCTCAAAAGCCTGATCAAGAGCCTGGCGCTGACCATCAGCGACGACACCATCGATGCCCCCGAGGTCAACCGGGTACTGAGCCAGTTCCGGGTCGAAAAGCCGGTGGAAGAACTGGGATTCGACTTTGACCAGCCGCTGCGCGAGCTGCGCGAACAGATCGAGCGGCGCTATTTCGAGTACCACATCGCGCTGGAAAACGGCAACATGAGCCGGGTCGCCCTCAAGGTCGGTCTCGAGCGCACCCACCTTTACCGCAAGCTCAAGCAGCTGGGGGTCCGTTTCAGCCGCAAGGTTGCCACCGAAGAGGTGTAACCCCGTCCAGGGCGGGTGTAGGATGAGCTGTTCACCCTACCTGCCCGCCCATCATGCACGATGAACAGCTGATCCGTTATTCCCGCCACATCCTGCTGCCGGACATCGACATCGCCGGCCAGGAAAAACTGCTGTCCAGCCACACCCTGGTGATCGGAGCCGGCGGACTGGGCAGTCCGGTCGGACTCTATCTCGCCGCCAGCGGCGTCGGCACCCTCACCATCTGCGACGACGACACCGTCGACCTGACCAACCTGCAACGGCAGATCATCCATGCCTGCGACCGGCTGGGTGACAACAAGGCCGAATCCGCCGTCCGGCGCATGCGCGACCTCAACCCCGACATCCGCCTGCGCGCCGTGGCCGAACGCGTCGAAGGCGAACGGCTGGCCGCCCTGGTGGCTGAAGCCGACGTGGTACTCGACTGCTGCGACAATTTCGCCACCCGCCACGCCGTCAACCGCGCCTGTGTCGCCGCCGGCGTCCCGCTGGTCAGCGGTGCGGCCGTGCGGTTTGACGGCCAGCTTGCCGTTTTCGACTACCGCACGCCGCACACCGGCTGCTACCACTGCCTGTTCCCCGACGAAGGCGAAACCAGCGACGGCCCGTGCGCCCTGTTCGGCGTGTTTGCCCCGCTGGTCGGTGTCATCGGCTCCCTCCAGGCCATGGAAGCCCTGAAACTGCTGCTGGGCCTGCCTTCGCAGGCCGCCGGCCAGCTCCAGCTGCTGGACGGCCGCAGCGGCGAATGGCGGCGCATGCGGCTGGTTCGCGACCCGGCCTGTCCGGTATGCGGCAAAAACTGACCACAGGCTCTTCCCTCGCTTGCTGCCCCCCGGCGATAATCCGGGGCAAATCTTCCTGAAACGGCGACGGGCGCGTTCCGCCGCCGTTTGTCTTGCTGGAGTCGTCCCAATGCAATCGGTCATTCATTCCGCACACCGCATCGTGGTCAAAGTCGGATCGAGTCTTGTCACCAACGACGGTGCCGGGCTTGACCATGCCGCCCTGGAACGCTGGGCCTCCGAAATCGCCGACCTGATGCGCCGGGGCAAGGAAGTGGTGCTGGTCAGCTCCGGTGCCATCGCCGAAGGCATCAAGCGCCTGGGCTGGAGCGCCAAACCGTCGGCCGTGCACGAAAAGCAGGCCGCCGCCGCCGTCGGCCAGATGGGCCTGTGCGAAGCCTACGAGCGCGTGTTCACCGCCCACAACCTGAAAACCGCCCAAGTGCTGCTGACCCACGAGGACATGGCCGACCGCACCCGCTACCTCAACGCCCGCACCACCCTGCTGACCCTGCTGTCGCTCAACGTGGTGCCGATCATCAACGAAAACGACACCGTGGTGACCAGCGAGATCAAGCTTGGCGACAACGACACCCTCGGCGCGCTGGTGACCAACCTGATCGAAGCCGACGCGCTGGTGATCCTCACCGACCAGCAAGGGCTGTATACCGCCGACCCGCGCAAGCACCCGGACGCCGAATTCGTCCACGAAGCCTGCGCCGGGGACCCGGCCCTCGAAGCCATGGCCGGCGGTGCCGGCAGCAGCGTCGGCACCGGCGGCATGCTGACCAAGATCCTCGCTGCCAAGCGTGCCGCCCGCAGCGGCGCCACCACCGTCATCGCCTGCGGCCGCGAAGCCAACGTGCTGTCCCGGCTGGCGGACGGCGAGGCCATCGGCACCCAGCTGGTGGCGCAGAGCGACCGCTGGGCCGCGCGCAAGCAGTGGCTGGCCGACCACCTGCGGCTGGCCGGCCGGCTGGTACTCGACGACGGCGCCGCCCGTGCCGTCACCGCCCGCCACACCAGCCTGCTGCCGATCGGCGTCATCGCGGTGGAAGGCGAATTCCTGCGCGGCGACGCCGTGGCCTGCGTCAACAGTGACGGCCGCGAAGTGGCCCGCGGACTGGCCAACTATTCCTCTGACGAGGCCCGCATGATCATGCGCCACCCGACCCGCGACATCGAACGCCTGCTCGGCTATGTCGGTGAACCGGAACTCATCCACCGCGACAACCTCGTCAACCTGTAACCCAGTGGGGATTCCCTTGCCTCCCTGACCCTTTTCCGTCCAACCCACTTTTTGAGGATCTTTGCCCTATGAACAAGCTCGTTCTCATCGCCACGCTCACCGCCCTGTCGGGCCCGGTCATGGCGAAGGATGTGCTCAGGGTGTTCAACTGGAACAACGAAATCGCTCCGGAAACCATCAAGCGTTTCGAGGCTCTCTGCCAGTGCAGCGTCCAGGAAGACTATTACGGCGACAACGAGGAGATGCTGGCCAAGCTTGCCGCCGGCGCCTCGGGCTACGACATGGTGGTCCCGACTGCCTACGCCATGGACATCCTGATCCAGCAGGGCAAGACCCAGCCGCTCGACAAGGCGAAGATCCCCAACTTCAAGAACCTCAACCCGGGCTACCTCAGGCTCAACGCCGAATTCGATCCGGGCAACAAGGTCGGCGCCCCGCTGCTCTCCAGCATCACCGCCATCGGCTACAACGAGCAGAAGATCAAGGAACTCGGCATTCCCACCGACAGCTGGGCCGCCATCTTCGACCCGCAGATCCTTGCCAGGCTGAAGGGCAAGGTCACGGTGATGGATAGCCAGCGCGAGCTGGTGGCTGCCGCCCTGATGTATCTCGGTCGTGATCCCAACGACCTCTCGCCGGCCAACCTCAAGGCCGCCGCCGACGTCATCAGGAAAGCCAAGCCCTACTGGGCCGCGTTCAACAACCAGAGCTACATCAAGGAACTGACCGTCGGCAACATCTGGCTGGTGCACGGCTTCACCAACGACTTTTTCCAGGCCATGCACGACGCCAGGGCAGCCAAACGGCCGTTCACCATCGGCTACAACCTGCAAAAGGAAGGCAACATCCTCGGCCTCGACAGCCTGGTGATCCTCAAGGGTGCCAGGCGGCCGGACCTGGCCAACCAGTTCGTCAACTTCCTGCTCGACGGCAAGAACGCGGCCGACGTGTCGAACATCATGGGCGCGGTCAACCCGAACACCGCCGCCACGCCGTACTTCAGGCCGGACATCAAGGCCAACAAGGTCATCATGGCCGACCCGGCCAGGCAGAAGCTGATCCTGCTGAAAGAAGTGCCGATGAAGGCGCGCCGCGACCTCAACCGCACCTGGACTTCGCTCAAGCTGGGCTGATGCCCCCGCATGCCGTCAGGCCGCCCCGATCCGGGCGGCCTTTTTCATGAAGCAAGGCTTGCCAGTCCGGCGCCAGCCGGCAAGGATGGTGTCTTTGCCCTCCGGAGCCCGCATGAAAACCCTCGGCCTGATCGGTGGCATGAGCTGGGAATCCACTGCCACCTACTACCGTCTGCTCAACGAACACGCCAAGGCAGCCCTGGGCGGCCTGCACTCGGCCCGGCTGGTGCTGGTCAGCGTGGACTTTGCCGAAGTGGAAGCCTTGCAGGCCTGCGGTGACTGGGACGCTGCCGGCGCACTGCTGGCCCGCGCCTGCCGCCAGCTGGAGGCCGCCGGTGCCGACGCCGTCGTGCTGTGTACCAACACCATGCACAAGGTGGCCCCGGCCATGCAGGCGGCGACGGACCTGCCGTTCCTGCACATCGGCGACGCCACTGCCGCCGCCATCCAGGCTGCCGGCCTCGATTGCGTCGGCCTGCTGGGCACCCGCTTCACCATGGAGCAGGACTTCTACCGCGCCCGGCTGGAAGCCCGGGGCATCCGGGTGCTGGTGCCGGAGGCCGATGACCGTGCCACCGTCCACCGCATCATCTACGACGAACTGTGCCTCGGCGACATCCGCCCGGCCTCGCGCACGGCCTACCTCGACATCATCAACCGGCTGGCCGCCGCTGGCGCCCGGGGCGTGGTGCTGGGCTGCACCGAAATCCCGCTGCTGGTGTCGACCGGCGACACCGCACTGCCCCTTTTCGACACCACGGCCCTGCACGCGCGCTTTGCCGCGGACTTTGCCCTTGGCTGAAAGACCGGCATGAAAAAACCGGGCCACTGCGGCCCGGTTTTTCTTCAACGCTGAACGGCGAGCTTACTTGGCCGCCTGACGCTGGAGGATGTTGGAAAACTCCTCCATGAAGGTGTCGAAGCGGGTGGCAAAGCGGTCGATGTCGTAGGCAAAGCGGTTGTACGCCACCACGGCCGGAATGGCGGCAAACAGGCCGATCGCGGTAGCGATCAGCGCTTCGGCAATACCCGGCGCCACGGTCGCCAGCGTGGCGTTGCCGGCGTTACCCAGGCCGATGAAGGCATGCATGATGCCCCACACGGTGCCAAAGAGGCCGATGTACGGGCTGACCGAACCAACGGTAGCCAGGAACGAGGTGTGGCGGTCCAGCTCGTCCAGCTCGCGCTGGGCGGCCGCCTTCATGGCTCGCCGGGTGCCGTCCATGATGTCGGACAGCTCGCCGCCGGGCTGGCGGCGCAGCTTGAGGAATTCGGCAAAGCCTGACTGGAAGATCTTTTCCATGCCGATGCCGTCCTGCTTGGCCGACACCTGCTGGTAGATGTGGTTGAGGTCGGTGCCGCTCCAGAAGGCCCGTTCAAAATCCTCGGTGTGACGACGCGCGGTCCGGACTTCCACCGCCTTGGTGAGGATGCGCGTCCACGACAGGACCGACATGGCGACCAGCAGTGCCATGATGAGCTGGACCGGGAGACTGGCGTCCAGAATCAGCTGGACGACCGACAGGGATTGAGTGGCTTCCACGACAGTACCTTGGGTTCAATAAGACATACGCAAACAAAGCGGCGCGGGCAATCTAGCGCAACACGCGCCCGCTGGCAAAATCGATGATGGCCGACGGCCGTCTGGCCCGGCCGGTCCGGCCCGGCAGGACCATGACTTTCTGCCCGAAAGTACGCCGGCAGGCCGCAGCACTCTTGAGCGATACCTTGCCGGCAAAGTTGGCCGAAGTCGATACCAGCGGCCCGAGGTCGCGGGTCAGCATGGCCACCCCGCGATGCGCCGACACGCGCACGGCCAGCGTGCGGTGCCGGCCGCGCAACAGCGGCAGCACCCGCCGGTCGGCCGGCAGCAGGAAGGTGGTCGGCCCCGGCCAGCGGGCCATCAGCCGGGCCCGTCCGGCGGCATCCACCGGCCGGACCAGCCGGCGCAGGTCAGCGAAGCGCCGTCCGACCACGATCATGCCCTTGTGGTTGGGACGCCCCTTCAGCCGCAGGATGGCGCGCAGGCCGCGCGCATTGCCCGGCAGGCAGCCAAGGCCAAAACAGGATTCGGTAGCGTAGGCCAGTACGCCACCCGCACGCAGATGCGCGCGCGCCGCGCGACGCTGCGCGGCAGGCAAGGCTCGGAACATGGGTCAGTCAGGCCATGACAGGCAAAGATCAGCGCGCATTCTATCCCCATGGCGCGGGCATTGCAGCGCCGTCAGCGGCACATGCCTGCCAGACCGGCGAAAGTCAGCACCGCATCGGCGCGCAGATAGGCCCAGAACCCCAGAAACAGCACCAGCGCCAGCAGCAGCCAGCCCAGCGCCCGCATCATGCCGCAGCGCCGGCCGTGGCCAGCCGCGGTACCCGTTCTTCGCGGACCGGCAGGCACAACAGCGCAGCGGCAATACCCAGCGCCACGCTCATCCACCATACCGGCGTATAGCTGCCGGTGCGGTCAAACAGCAGCCCGCCCAGCCAGACGCCGAAGAAGCTGCCGACCTGGTGCGCCATGAACACCACGCCACCCAGCATCGACAGGTATTCCACGCCAAACACGCCGGCAATCAGCCCGTTGGTCAGCGGCACCGTACCCAGCCACAGGAAACCGATGGCAGCGGCAAACAGCATGGCACTCAGGGGCGACAGCGGCAGCAGCACGAAACCGGTGATCGCCAGCGCCCGTGCGGCATAGATCAGCGACAACAGGCGGGCCTTGTTGCGCCGGGCACCCAGCAGGCCGAACAGCCAGGTGCCGACAATGTTGAACAGGCCGATCAGCGCCAGCGCCGTTGCACCGACACGCGGGGCAATCCCCTGGTCGGCCAGATAGGCCGGCAGGTGCACGCCGACAAAGGTCACCTGGAAACCGCACACGCCGTAGCTGGCACACAGCAGCAAAAAACCCGGATGCCGGCAGGCTTCTTTCAGTGCCGCCCCGACCGGCTGCGACGGCCGCACGCTCACCGGCGCCCGCAGCGGCACCGCCAGCGGCATGATCGCCGCCACCAGCGCCGAGAATACGATCAGCGTCAGCGACCAGCCCAGCGTGTCGATGCTCCACTGTCCCAGCGGCAGCATGATGAACTGCCCCACCGAGCCCGCCGCCGCCGTGATGCCCATCGCCTGCGTGCGCTTTTCCGGCGGCGCCACCTTGCCGACCACGCCGAACACCACGCCGTAGGTGGTGCCTGCCAGCCCCAGGCCGACCAGCGCACCGCTCGACAAGGGCGCGGCCGCCGTCGCCATCAGCAGCAGGCCGGCCACGTAGCAGAGCGTGCCGAGCACCAGCACCCGCCGCGCCCCCACCCGGTCAGCCCAGGCACCGGCAAACGGCTGCGCCAGCCCCCACAGCAGGTTCTGTACCGCCAGCGCCAGCGCAAACACCTCGCGCCCGCCCCCCAGCACCACACTCATGTCCGGTACGAACAGCCCGAACGAATGGCGGACTCCCATGGCCAGCGTGATGATCAACCCGGCAAACCACAACAGGCGCGACAAGGACATATTGCGCTTTCGGCAAGACAAAAGCGCAATATGCATATTGCAACAACAATCGGCAAGTTAAGCCCCACGTCAAAATCAAACGGTCGTTTGACAGCGCCACCCTCGCGGGATATTGTCCGACGATCCGCCCGGACGGGCGCCACCCTGAACGGAACAGACACCATGACGGCCTATCCGCATCTCCTCGCCCCGCTTGATCTCGGCTTCACCACCCTGAAAAACCGAGTGCTGATGGGCTCCATGCATACCGGGCTGGAAGAGCTGCCGGACGGCTATGACCGCATGGCCGCCTTTTACGCCGAGCGCGCCCGTGGCGGCGTCGGCCTGATCGTCACCGGCGGCATCGCCCCCAACGAAAAGGGTCTGGGATTTGCCGGCGGCAAGATGCTCACCACGGAAGCAGACGCCGCCCGCCACCGGGTCATCACCGATGCCGTCCACGCCGCCGACGGCAAGATCGCCTTGCAGATCCTGCATACTGGCCGCTACAGCTACCAGTTCGAACCGGTGGCGCCCAGCGCCCTGCAGGCGCCGATCAACCCCTTCAAACCGGTTGCGCTCAGCGAGTCCGATATCCATCAGACCATCGCCGACTTTGCCCGCTGCGCCGCCCTGGCACAGGAAGCGGGCTATGACGGCGTTGAAGTCATGGGGTCCGAGGGCTACCTGATCAACCAGTTCCTGTGCAGCCGCACCAACCAGCGCACCGATGACTGGGGCGGCCCGTTTGCCAACCGCATGCGCTTTGCCGTTGAGACTGTCAAGGCCGTGCGCGCAGCCGTCGGCACCGGTTTCATCATCATCTACCGCCTGTCCATGCTGGATCTGGTCGACGAAGGTTCGAGCTGGGACGAAGTGGTCACGCTCGCCCGGGCCATCGAAGCCGCCGGCGCCACCCTGATCAACACCGGCATCGGCTGGCACGAAGCGCGCATTCCCACCATCGCCACCTCGGTGCCGCGCGCCGGCTTTGCCTGGGTGACCAAAAAGCTCATGGGCCAGGTCGGCATCCCGCTCATCACCACCAACCG
>JAGPIM010000234.1 GCA_018055005.1 Laribacter sp. | reverse complement strand
CCCCGAAATCAACCTGCCGGTCGATGCCGTGACAGAGTCTGGCGGCTACAACGTCAGTTCCAAGGGAATGATTCAGTTTCCTTATATTGGCAATGTCAAGGTTTCCGGTCTCACTGAAGAGGAGGCGCGCGCCGTCATCACGCGTGCCCTTTCGCGCGTCATCCGCGAGCCTCAGGTGACTGTGCGAGTGCATGCCTACCGCCATGGCCGCGCCTATATCGACGGCGAAGTGCGCAAGCCCGGGCTGTTGGCGCTCAACGATATTCCGCTTTCCCTGCCCGAGGCCATTGCACGCGCTGGCGGTTTGCAGGCCAGCGCCGACCGCGCCATGATCGCCATCACCCGTGGCGCAAGCACAACATACATCAACCTTCCCCGCCTCGCGCAGGAAGGCGTCAATCCTGCCGGCATTCTTCTGGCTGCTGGCGATATGGTGCACATCCACAGCCGTGACGATGCCAAGGTCTATGTCATGGGCGAAGTGCTGCGTCCCGGCAGCCCGCCGCTGCGCGATGGCCGTCTCAGCCTCAGCCAGGCGTTGGGTGAAAGTGGCGGCCTCAGCCCCGTCAGCGCCAATGCGTCCCAAATCTATGTGCTGCGCAGCCAGAATGGCCAAAATCCGCAAATCTATCACCTTGATGCCAGCGACCCGGTGGTCTATGCATTGGCCGAGGGGTTTGAATTGCGTCCGCGTGATGTGGTTGTTGTCGATCCCGCCCCGCTGGTGCGCTGGAATCGTGTGATCAACTTGCTGTTGCCTTCGGCCCAGGGCCTCAACACCATGCGTGCCGTTTCAGGCAACTAAACACCGCGCCCTATGCGAATCTTGACTTTGTGCCTCGGCAATATCTGCCGAAGTCCTCTGGCCCAGGCCCTCCTGGCGCGTGAACTGCAGGGCTTACCCGGTCTGGCGGTGTCCTCGGCGGGGCTGGGAGCCTTGGTCGGACATCCGGCCGATGAGCTGGCCCAGCAGATTGCCGCCCGCCATGGGCTGGACCTCTCTGGCCATCGTGGCCAGCAGGTCAGCGCCGGTCTGTGCCAGCAGCACGATCTGGTCCTGGTCATGGAGCGGGCCCAGAAAACGGCGCTTGAGCAACGGTTTCCGCAGGTTCGGGGGAAGGTTTTTCATCTGGATGCAGATGGCCAGATCGACATCGCCGACCCCTACCGCCAGCCGATGGCGGCGTTTGAAGAAGCCTATACAACCATTGCCCGGGGCGTATCCGGCTGGGCGCAGCGCATCCGCAGTCTCGCTTAATCCATCTTCGCTGTAGTCTTGTATATGAACCAGCCTAATCTTATCCAACCCAACACGGTCAGCCCGGACAATGACGACGACAGCATCAACTTGCTCGATCTCGTCGACATCGTGCTCGAACAGCGCTGGATCATCGCCATCATCACCGCGGTCTCCCTGGTGCTGGGGGCTGCCTATGCTTTCATGGCCACCCCCATTTACGAAGCCAACACCCTCATTCAGGTGGAAGATGTCAAGGGTGGCGCCCTTGGCGCCTTGCTGGGCGACAGCGCCACGGCGTTCGATGTGCGCAGCCCTGCGACGGCAGAAATCGAAATTCTGCGCTCGCGCATGGTCGTGGGCCAGGCGGCAGAAAACCTGAACCTGGCCATCAGCACCGACCCAGCGCTGCAAATTGCGCGTTTCCAGCCCCCGCTCAGCCTTGAGGGCAAGGCCTTCACCGTCTCCGTGACGGAGAGTGGCTACCGCCTCACCGGACCGGATGGCAAGGCCTTGGGCAATGGCCGCTGGGGAGAGGTGCTCAAATTCACCCACGCCAACGAAGCAGGCGAGCTTCTGGCCCTGTCGGCCAGCGCAACGCCCGGAAAAGATTTTGAGTTGAAACGCGTTTCGTCGTTGTCAACCGCCGAAGCCCTGCAACGCCAGCTTGTCATCAAGGAGCAGGGCAAGCAGTCGGGCGTTATCCAGGTCAGCCTGCAACACCCCGATCCGGTTCTGGCCGCCCGCATCCTCAATGAAATCGGCTCGCTTTATGTGCGCCAGAACATCAACCGCAAAGCCGCCGAGGCAGAAAAGACACTGGCCTTCCTCAATGGCCAGCTGCCCAATTTGAAAAAGGAGCTGGAGAGCGCTGAGGGCCGCTTCAATCAGTTCCGCGG
This sequence comes from Laribacter sp., assembly GCA_018055005.1. Lineage (GTDB taxonomy): Bacteria > Pseudomonadota > Gammaproteobacteria > Burkholderiales > Aquaspirillaceae > Laribacter. Next base: position 1,326 of record JAGPIM010000234.1, on the reverse strand, counting down.
CGAGAAAAAGGTATTCGACCTGGGCAGCGAAGCCCAGGCCCTGTTGCAACAGGGTACGGGTCTGCAGGTACGAAGACAGGAACTGCAGCAGAAACGCCAGGAGCTGTTGGCCCGCTTCACCGAAGAGCACCCCGCCGTCAAGGCGATCGACGCCCAGATCAAGGAGCTATCTTCACAGATGGCCGCCCTTGAGTCGCGCACCCGCCAGTTTCCGGGCATCGAGCGGGAGCTGCTGCGCCTGACGCGCGACGTCAAGGTCAACAATGAGCTCTACACCGGCTTGCTCAACAGCCTGCAGCAGCTGCGGCTGGTCAAGGAGGGCAAGGTGGGCAGCGTGCGCGTCATCGACACGGCCGCCATTCCAGAAACACCCGTCAAGCCCAAGCGGCTGGTCATCCTGCTGCTGGGCGGCCTGCTGGGCCTGATGGCGGGCGCCGGTGCAGGCCTGCTGCGCCACCATTTGCGCGCAGGCATCCGGTCGGCCGACGAGATTGAGCAAAAAACCGGACTCAGTGTCTATGCCAACGTACCCTTGAGCCCGCGCCAGCCTGCGCTGGATCAGGCGATCCAGGCTCGCCAGGGCGGAACGCATTTGCTGGCCGTTGCCGATCCCGCGGATCTTTCGGTCGAGAGCCTGCGCAGTCTGCGCACCGCGCTGCAATTTGCCATGCTCCATGCGCCCAACCGCGTCATCATGCTCACTGGCCCTACGCCCGGAATCGGAAAATCGTTCATCAGTGCCAATCTGGCGGCCATCATGGCAGCCACTGGCAAGCGTGTTCTGCTGATTGAGGCCGACATGCGCAAGGGCCACCTGCACGATGTTTTTGGTGTTAAACGCAGCCCCGGCCTGAGCGAACTGGTGGCCAACATTCAGCCGCTGGAGCCGGTATTGCGGCCTCAGGTCGTTGCGGGTCTCGACCTGATACCGGGCGGCGCCATTCCCCCGAATCCAGCCGAGCTGCTCCTGTCCCTGTCCACTGGAGACTGGCTGCAGCGTCTGCAAGACCAATATGACCTGGTCCTGATCGACACGCCCCCGGTGCTGGCGGTTTCGGATGCCTGTGTGCTGGCCCAGCGGGCCGGAACGGTGCTCCTGGTCGCGCGCGCCGAAACAACCACCTTGGGCGAACTGCAGGAAACCGCCAAGCGCCTGACGCAGGCAGGAGGCTCTGTGCGGGGCGTGGTCTTCAACGGCCTGGACTTCAAGCGGCGCTACGGCTACGGCTATGGTTACCGTTACCAGCGCTACGACTACGGCACGCCGCCCAACGGCACCAAGGCTTGACGCATCGGTCCCAGGAGGCACTCAGCCCATGCCGAGCA
>JAGPIM010000233.1 GCA_018055005.1 Laribacter sp. | reverse complement strand
CAGCACCAAAGCCGGCCAGGTCCTGCACGCCGAAGTGGCGGGCCAGCCGTTCGCGGGCGCTGGTGACGTCAAAGTGCCACGGTGGCAGCCGGCGCACCGGTACGCCGGTCTGCTGGAGCTGCCGCGGTGCAAAGCCGTCGTCGGCGACTAGGAGTTCGGCCGGTTTCAGGCGCTCCAGTTCGGTGCCCAGCCGCTCGGCTTCGGTTTCCAGCACGCGGAAATCACCACTGGCGAGCGACAGGCTGGCCAGCCCCAGTCGGCCCTTGTGGAATGCCAGCGCCACCAGCCGGTTTTCCTGCTTGTCGTCGAGCAGGGCAGCATCGGTCAGCGTGCCCGGCGTCACCACCCGCACCACCCGTCGCTCGACCGGCCCCTTGCTGGTGGCCGGATCGCCGATCTGCTCGCAGATGGCGACGGACTCGCCCAGCTTCACCAGCCGGGCCAGATACTGTTCGACGGCATGGAACGGCACGCCGGCCATGGGAATGGGCTGGCCAGCCGACTGACCGCGGGCTGTCAGCGTGATGTCCAGCAGGCGGGCGGCCTTTTCGGCATCGCCGTAGAACATCTCGTAGAAGTCACCCATGCGGTAAAACAGCAGCGTATCCGGGTGGTTGGCTTTCAGGGCCAGATACTGCTGCATCATGGGGGTGTGCGCGGGTGTGGTCATGTCAGGAGAAGGCTGGGCGTGCATGGGCGGCGATTATACCGGGCAGGGGCGGGATTCTTGACCCTTTGATCCGGCAGGCAAATTGACTAACATGCCAAGCCGTCTGTCCGTACGATCTGGTTGTCATGAACGATTTGCGCCGCTCGCGGCTGATTTTTTCCCTGCTGATGTCGTTCAGCATGTCCACTTTCATGACCCTGTGGGTGACATGGCTCAATCTGGGCTGGGTGCCGGAGTTTTTCGAGCGCTGGTCGCATGCCTTTCTGGCAGGCTGGCCGGCAGCCTTCGTGATCACCCTGTTTGTCGCGCCGGCTGTACAGCGGGCCACCGCCTGGGTCAACGGCTGGTTTTCCCGCCGGCAGTCGGCCCGCTACTGAATCTCGTCCAGCCGTTGCAGGTTGAACTGCTCGGCTTCGCCCAGCTTGTCGCGCAGGATGTTGAGATAGACGTTCGGGTCGGGAAAACGCCCTTCGCGCTGGGCGCGCCAGAGCATTTCGGCCATGCCGTCCATCGCTTCGTGCTGGGCGGTGTGGCGGCTGCCGTGGCGCTCGGCCAGTGCCGCCAGCAGTGCCCGCACGCCCGGCGGCTGGTCGATCGAGCATTGCTCGTCGATCGACAGATGCATCATCAGGTGCAGGAAAGGATTGGTCTGGCCCTGCTCCGGATGCCAGTCCTGCTCCAGATAGCGTTCGGGCTGGCGCAGGTGTTCATGGTATTCCGGATGATCAAGCATGATGGCCGCGGCCAGACGCTCCAGATCGGTCAGGGGCTGGCCGGACTGCTGTTTTTTCCACGTGTCGAACAGAAAACGACGAGCGTCGTCGCGGCTGGGCTGGAACATGCTGCACACTCGCAAAAACCTGAGTAAATTGCTGGGGATTATAGCGGCACACCGCCCGCGAGAGGAGAAGCAGCATGACGACCGTGTATGATTTTTCCGCCACCCGCCTGGATGGCAGCGAGCAGTCACTGGCCGATTACCGCGGCCAGGTGCTGCTGATCGTCAATACCGCCAGTGAATGCGGCTTTACGCCGCAGTACGCCGGCCTCGAATCCCTGTACGGTCAATACCGGGACCAGGGGTTCAGCGTGCTCGGGTTTCCGTGCAACCAGTTCGGCGGGCAGGAGCCGGGCGACAGCGAAGCCATCGGCCAGTTCTGTTCCACGCGCTTTCATGTCAGCTTTCCGCTGTTTGCCAAGATCGACGTCAACGGTGCGGATGCGCATCCGCTGTACCGTCATCTGGTCAAGGCCCGCCCCGGCATCCTGAACACCGAGGCGATCAAGTGGAACTTCACCAAATTCCTGGTCGGTCGTGATGGTGAAGTACTGGCGCGCTATGCCCCCACCACCCGTCCGGAAGAACTGGTAGCCGACATCAAGGCAGCGCTGGCGCAACCCGGCAGCTGAACCGGCTGCCGTCTTGAGGGGACCTCTGGTGCAGTTGGTCTGCCGGCCTGCTGCATTCGCGCCTGCTCGGCAGGGAAGCCATGAACGGAACCGGCAATGCGGCCAAGGGGCAGCGCGAGAATGCCCGCCTGCCCTGCGAGCCTGTCTGCCGGCAGCAGGTTCAGGGGATGGCGTGATCCGTCCCGGCAGTGGTTTCAGCGGCGGGTGAACACCAGATCCCACACGCCGTGGCCAAGCCGGATGCCGCGCTGCTCGAATTTGGTCAGCGGGCGGTAGTCCGGGCGCGGCGCGTAGCCGTCAGCCGTGTTGGCGAGGGCCGGGCAGGCCGACAGCACTTCCAGCATCTGCACGGCGTAGTCTTCCCAGTCGGTGGCCAGATGCAGGTAGCCGCCGGGTTTCAGGCGTGACACCAGCAGTTCGACAAACGCGGGCTGGATCAGCCGGCGCTTGTTGTGGCGCTTTTTGTGCCACGGGTCGGGGAAAAAGACGTGGATGCCGTCAAGGCAATCGGCCGGCAGCATCTCGCGTACCACTTCCACCGCGTCATGGCGGATCACCCGGATGTTGGTGAGCCGGTTTTCGCCGACAAGTTTCAGAAGGCTGCCGACACCGGGGCCGTGCACCTCGATGCCGAGGTAATCCTGTTCCGGGTGGGCGGCGGCGATGGCGGCCGTGGCCTGGCCCATGCCAAAGCCGATTTCGAGGATTCTGGGCGCTGTGCGGCCGAAGGCCTGTGCAAGATCAAATGGCTGGCCGGTGTAGTCGATGCCGAATTGCGGGTAGAGCGTGTCGAGGGCGCGTTGCTGGGCCGGGCTCAGATGGCCCTGGCGCAGCACGAAGCTCTTGATGTGTCGCTGGAAAGCGGGATTGTCCATAAGGCGGGCAACAAGCGGAAACGCGGAAGGGCGCGATGTTACCCGTCTGTCCGGACGGCGGCCAGCAGCCGGGCGCGGGCGGCAGGCGAGAGCGTTGCCAGCAGAGCTGCCACACCGGAAACCTGCGGCTCCCAGCCCAGTTCCCTGTGGATGCGGCGACAGTCCAGCCGGCGGGATTCCCGCAGGAATGACCAGCGCAGCGGGCCGACAGCGGCTTGCAGGTCGGCAGCCGGCAGGCGCGGAACGCGGGTCAGGCCAAAGGCATCGGCCACCAGGTCAAGCCGGTCACCACCGGGCAGGGCATCGTGGTCGCCGAGGTTGTAACAGCGGGTTCCGCCGGTACGGCGGGCCAGGGACAGCACGCAGGCCCGGGCGAGATCATCGGCGTGGACGTGGGTGTGCAGGCTGTCTTCTCCGGGCAGGAAAGCAGGAATGCCGGCGAGGATGCGGGCCAGCGGCAGGCGCTCGGCAGCGTAGATGCCGGGTGCGCGCAACAGGGTCTGGCGC
>JAGPIM010000232.1 GCA_018055005.1 Laribacter sp. | reverse complement strand
CACCGGCCTGGTCGAAGGCATCAACAACCGGATCAAGGTCATCAAGCGCATCGCCTACGGCTACCGCGATGACGCCTACTTCTTCCTCAAAATCCGCGCTGCGTTCCCCGGAATTGGGAGATGAACCAAAAAAAAGGTTCATCGCAGGATACCGGGGAAGGCTGCGCGGATTTTCAGGAAGAAATATTCCTGATCGCGGTACCCGTAGGCGCGGCGTTTGATGACCTTGATGGTGTTGTTGATGCCTTCCACGATGCTGGTGTTGAGCCGGTGCCGGCAGCGGGACAGGATTCCGTGCAGGTAAGCCTTGAGCTTGTGCGCGAAGTGCTCCAGGGCCGCAATGCCGCTGCCTTGGGCTTGTTCCAGCCAGTGGATCCAAGCCTTCCTGGCCCAGGATGGGTGGCGGTAGAACCACAGCCGCTTGAGCTCATCGCGCATCAGGTAGGCGGTCAGTAGCGGTTGGTTGGCTTGTAGCAGCTCATCCAGTTGCACCGTCTGGCGTGGATCCAGGTTGCTCCGGTTGCGCAGCAGCAGCCAGCGGCTGGACTTGATCACCCGGCGCGCGGGCTTGTCCTGGCGCAGTTGATTGGCCTGATCCACACGCACCCGATCGATCACTTCGCGGCCGTACTTGGCCACGACATGGAACAGGTCGTAGACGACTTCGGCATTGGGACAGTGGGCCTTGATCTCCAGCTCGTAAGCGGTGGTCATGTCGATGGCCACCGCCCGGATCTGCCCGGCAACGCCGGCAGGCAGCTGCTCGAAGAAGGTCCGCGCAGTCTCGCGTGAGCGGCCATTGCCGACCCACAGCACCTGGCGGCTGATCGGGTCGACCACCACCGTGGCATAACGATGTCCCTTGTGCAGGGCGAACTCATCCATGGCCAGGTAGTGGATCCGGCTCCAGTCCGGCGCGACCACGCTCTGCCGCAGCCAGGCCTTGTCCAGCGCCTTGACCGTATGCCAGCCGAGCCCGAAGAAGCGCGCGGTGGCCAGGATGTTGCTGGAAGCCAGCAACTGGTTGACCGCCTCGGCCAGGCGGTTTGTTACCCGTTGATAGCGCCCCAGCCAGCTCAGCTTTTCCAGGCGCGGCCCCCCGCACTGCTCGCACCATACCCGTCGGCGCGGCACTACCAGGGTTACCTGCAACGCCATCAACGGCAGCTCCCGGACCCGACGCAGACTGGTTTCATGCACCTGCCGGCAGCGGCTGCCGCATTGCTCGCAATGCATTCTGCGGGCCGTGGGCACAAGGTGGATGGTGACTGTCCGGCTGCCGTCGCTGGGCCAGACGATGCGCTGTACCCGGTAGCCTTCCCAGCCGCCCAGCGCGGCAATCATCTTCCGATCCAGCATGACCTCACCCTTGAGTACTGAAATCAGGCCTCAAGGGTAAGCGCAACCGGGAAAAGCTCCACGCTGATCTGCGATGAACCTTTTTTATGCCGTATCTGCAGGATCACTCCGCTGCCGCGGATTTCTTCACTGCCGCCTTTTTGGCGACCGCCTTCTTGGCAACGGCTTTCTTCACTGCCGGAGCTGCCGCCGCCGGCGTGGCAGGCTTGACTGCAACGGCCGCACTGCTGCCTGCAAAGGCGCTGCTGCTCGATGCATGCCGGCGCGAATTGCCATAGCTGGAATTGAAACGCTTGCCCTTGGCAGTCTTGCGGTCACCCTTACCCATCTTTCTTCACTCCTGGAAAATAGTGGTATCCAAGCCGCTTGCACAGGCATCTACAGCAGTGATGTCCTGAGGCAAAGCAGCAGGCCCCTGCAGACTAGCACGCTATTCAGTGGGCACAATTCGGACCGTGGACATGACCACGGTTCAGCCGCAGGTTGACCAGGTGCGCCATTCCGACCAGCACACCGCCCACGGCCATTGCCGCCGCATGGGCCGCTACCGAATGATGCACCGGCGGCACCACCAGGGCTGACCACATCAGCAACAGGCCAGGCACCATCAACGCAATCGCCGACCAGCCACGGTGACGGGCAAAGCCCGATCCCAGCGAAACCAGTACCACCACGGTCACCAGCAGCACGGTGATCCGTTCGACCCGGTCATCCCACCACACCCCCAACGCAAATCCGGGAGCGATCACCAGCACCAACGGCAACAACGCACAGTGGACGGCACACAGCAGCGACCACAGCGCGCCAAATCGATCGAGCAGGGTTCGCATTGCGCTTCGTGGAGACATTACTTTCGACTGCTGGTTGACTGTATTGGAATACTATAACATTTCTCGCAGGCCGGCAGAACGCCGGCATTACTTCGCCCCTCGACTGATACACAGTAACAACGGAAACCGCCCATGCTACTGCCCCTTCCCCTGTCCCGCCGCGTACTGGCCACCACCATTGCCAGCCTGCTCAGCCCATTGGCAATGGCGCAATCGACCCCTGCCAGCAGCGCGCATGACCATGGCGACCACCTGACCGAGCTGAGCGCGGTGAGGGTCACCGCTTCGCCGCTGCGTGGCGATGCCGAATCACTGGCCCGTCCGGTCAGCGTGCTGGCCGGCGAAGCGCTGGACAGCGCCAAGGGCGCCACCCTGGGCCAGACCATCGGTAACCTGCCCGGTGTGCATAACGCCAGCTTCGGCACCGGCGTCGGCCGGCCGATCATCCGTGGCCAGGATGGTCCGCGCGTGCAGGTACTGAGCAATGGCCTGGCCAGCGTCGATGCCTCCAGTCTGAGCGCGGACCATGCCAGCAGCGTCGAGCCGTTCCTGGCTGACCAGATCGAGGTGTTCAAGGGACCGGCCACCCTGCTGTTCGGCAGCGGAGCGATGGGCGGGGCGGTGAACCTGGCCGATGGCCGGATCGCGCGCGAACTGCCGCAGCGTGCCCTCAGCGGCCGCGCCGAGCTGCGCGGCAACAGCGTCAACGACGAGCGCAGCGGGATGTTCCGCCTGGACGGCGTGGCCAGTGACAACTGGGTGCTGCATGTGGACGGCCTGGTCCGCAATACCGATGACACCCGGATTCCCGGCCCGGCGCTGCTGGCCGAGGACGGACACGATGACCACGACCATGACCCGGGCCATGCCGATGAGGTGCCTGCGGTCTTCAATGGCCGGCTGGGCAACAGCCGGGTGTCCACCCGTGCCGGCGGCGTCGGTGCCACCTGGTTCGGTGATGAGGCCTATGCCGGGCTGGCGTTGAGCACTTATCGCAGCAAGTACGGCATTCCGCTCGGCGCCCATGTCCATGGCGAAGATGGACATGGACATCATGACCACGGCGACGATGCACACGCCGATGAAGTGCATGCCGAAGATCCAGTGGTGCGGGTGGACATGGTCAGCAACCGGGCCGAATTCCGTGCCGGCCTGGACAACCCGACCGGCTGGCTGAAGGGGCTGCACCTGCGCAGCGCCTGGACCGATTACGAGCACCATGAACTGGAGGATGGCCAGGCGATCACCCGCTTCGCCAACCAAGGGCTGGAAACCCGCCTGGAG
>JAGPIM010000082.1 GCA_018055005.1 Laribacter sp. | reverse complement strand
GCGCCAGGGCAAGGCCGACGTGATCGTCACCGCCGTCCCGACCGCCATGGGCCGGCTGGCGCCGGTGGAATTCCTGGCCGGGCGCACCTTCCTGCTCAAGGCCGGCGACCGGCTGGATGCCGACCAGCTGCGCGCCGACCTGGCGCTGGCGGGCTACACCCACGTCACGCAGGTGTATGCCCCGGGCGAGTTTTCCGTACGCGGCGGCCTGATCGACCTGTTTCCGTCCGGCGCCGCCCTGCCCTACCGCATCGAGCTGTTCGACGACGAAATCGACACCCTGCGCACGTTTGACGTCGACACCCAGCGCACCCTCTATCCGGTCAATGACGTACGCCTGCTGCCGGCGCGCGAATTTCCCACCGACGAAGGCGGCGTCACGGCCTTCCGCCAGCATTTCCGCGAAACCTTCGAGGGCGATCCGTCACGGCGGCAGCTCTACAAGGACATTTCCGCCGGCAGCATCCCGGCCGGCATCGAATACTACCTGCCACTGTTTTTCGACCATACCGCCACGTTTTTCGACTACGTGGGCGAACAGGCCCTGATCGCCCTGCACCACGACACCCTGGCAGCCGCCGAAACCTTCTGGCGCGAAGTCGAACAGCGCCGCACCATGCTCGGCACCGATCCGGCCCGTCCGCTGCTGCCACCGGCCACGCTCTACCTGCGTCCGGACGAGCTGATGGCGGCCCTCAAGCCGTACGCCCGCTGCGAAATCGCTGCCGGCGGCGCATTGCCGGACGACCTGGCGCGCCTGCCCGACCTGACGGTCGACCGGCGGGCCGAGGTACCGGTTGCCCGGCTCAAGGCCTTCCTCGCAACGACTCCGGCCCGCACCCTGCTGGTGGCCGAAAGCCTCGGCCGGCGCGAAACGCTGACCCAGCTCCTGGGCGAATACGGGCTCAAGCCGCAGCCAGTCGATTCGCTGGCCGGTTTCAGCCAGGGCGACATGCGTTTTGCCCTGACCGTCGGCACGCTGACCGGCGGCTTTGTCGACCTTGAGCGCCAGGAAGCGCTGCTGAGCGAGGCCGATCTCTACCAGACCGTGGCGCGCACGCCGCGCCAGCAGAAAAAGCGCAGCAACACCGACGCCATGCTGCGCGACCTCGCCGAGGTCAAGGTCGGTGATCCGGTCGTGCACGAGGCGCACGGCATCGGCCGCTATCTGGGGCTGGTGTCGATGGATCTGGGCGAAGGCCAGACCGAGATGATGCAGCTTGAATATGCGGACGGCGCCAGCCTTTACGTGCCGGTCAGCCAGCTGCACCTGATTTCGCGCTACGCCGGCCACGCCTCCGACAGCGTGCAGCTGACCCGGCTGGGCTCGCCGCAATGGGAACGGGCCAAGCAGCGCGCGGCGCAAAAGGCACGTGACACGGCCGCCGAGCTCCTGAACCTCTACGCCCGGCGCGCAGCGCGCGAAGGCCATGCCTTCGAACTGTCGGCCCACGATTACGAGGCCTTTGCCGCCGGCTTCGGTTTCGAGGAAACCCCGGACCAGCAGGCCGCCATCGAGGCAGTGATCCACGACATGACCGCCGGCCGGCCGATGGACCGGCTGGTGTGCGGCGACGTCGGCTTCGGCAAGACCGAAGTGGCGCTGCGGGCGGCCTTTGTCGCCGCCATGGGCGGCAAGCAGGTAGCCGTACTGGTGCCCACCACCCTGCTGGCCGAACAGCACTACCAGAACTTTGCCGACCGCTTTGCCGACTGGCCGCTGAAGATTGTCGAGCTGTCGCGCTTCCGCTCGGCCAAGGAGCAAAAAGCCGCGCTGGCCGGACTCACCGACGGCAGTGTCGACATCGTCATCGGCACCCACCGGCTGGTGCAGCCGGATGTCGAATTCGCCCGCCTCGGCCTGGTGATCATCGACGAGGAACACCGCTTTGGCGTGCGGCAGAAAGAACAGCTCAAGCGCCTGCGCGCCAATGTCGACGTGCTGACGCTGACGGCCACACCGATTCCGCGCACGCTGGCCATGTCACTGGAAGGCCTGCGCGATTTTTCGGTCATCGCCACGGCGCCTAACCGCCGGCTGTCGGTCAAGACCTTTGTCACGCCGCAAAACAACGGGGTGATCCGCGAGGCGGTGCTGCGCGAACTCAAGCGCGGTGGTCAGGTGTTCTTCCTCTACAACGAGGTGGAAACCATCGAGAACATGCGCGAAAAGCTCACGGAACTGCTGCCGGAAGCACGGGTGCAGGTGGCGCACGGCCAAATGCGCGAGCGTGAACTGGAACAGGTGATGCGCGACTTTAACCAGCAGCGCTTCAACGTGCTGCTGTGTTCCACCATCATCGAAACCGGCATCGACATCCCCAACGCCAACACCATCATCATCCACCGTGCCGATCGTTTCGGCCTGGCGCAGCTGCACCAGTTGCGCGGCCGGGTCGGCCGCAGCCACCACCAGGCGTATGCCTACCTGCTGACCGGCGAAGGCATGACCAAGGACGCCATGAAGCGGCTGGAGGCAATCCAGATGATGGAAGACCTCGGCAGCGGCTTTTACCTCGCCATGCACGACCTGGAAATCCGCGGTGCAGGCGAAGTGCTGGGCGAGGGCCAGTCGGGCGAAATGCACGAAATCGGTTTCTCGCTCTACACCGAGATGCTCAAGAGCGCGGTACGGGCGCTCAAGAAAGGTCAGGAACCCGATCTTGATGCGCCGCTGGGCGTCACCACCGAAGTCAACCTGCACGCACCGGCCCTGCTGCCGGACAGCTACTGCCCGGACGTGCACGAACGGCTGGTGCTCTACAAGCGGCTGGCCAGCTGCGAAACCGAGGGCGAAATCGATGCCATCCACGAGGAGCTGATCGACCGCTTCGGCCTGCCGGACGTACCGGTCAAGACGCTGATCGACAGCCACCGGCTACGCCTCGCGGCCCGCAGCCTCGGCATCGACAAGATCGATGCTTCGGACAGCGCGGTACAGCTGACCTTTTCGCGCCAGACTTCAGTCGAGCCGGTGCGCATCATCCAGCTGGTGCAGGGCAAGCGTAATTACCGCCTGGCCGGACAGGACAAGCTGCGGGTGGAGGTGGCGCTGGCCGAACCGGCGATGCGCACGGCCCGGGTCAGGGAGCTATTGAAAGAACTGGCCGGCTGACCCGTGCGGGTTGCCCGCCAGCGATGCTGAAACGATAATCCCCTTGTCCTGTCATTGCCGGTTCATTGACTTATGCTCATGCAAGAATCCAAACTGTCCATCCAGCGTACCTACCTGCTCAAGGTACGTTTTGCCACCGGCATCCATCCGACCAAAGTCAAGATCGAAACGGCGGAAATCCCGTTCCAGATCGACAGCAGCATCGATGATCTGGAAGTGCGCCAGATGGGCAAGGAATACGCGCGCCAGCAGCTGGCCGAACAAGGCTATCCGCTGGGCGAAATCCGCATCATCGAAATGCAGATGCTCTCCAGCAAGGGTTGATGCGGGCGGCCATGCCGCTCCCGACCGCTATAGTGACCGGTATCTGGTAATCACGTCCGGCGAGGCTTCATGACCGCATCCAGCCAGGCACGGCTTGTCTGCACCCCGGGCCATATCAGGCTCGAAGGCCCGTTGACCACGCACAGCGTCGGCAGCATCTGGGCCGAGGCGCTGGCGGCGCTGGCAGCCCAGCCGCAAACGCCCCTGACGCTGGATGCCTCGGCCGTTACCCAGCTCGACAGCGCCGGGCTGGTGCTGCTGCACCGGTTGCTGCACGATCCGCGTCCGACCGGTGCACCGGTGGCGCTGTCCGGACTGGCTGCCGAATACCAGCCCTTGCTGGAACGCATCCGGACAGCCTCGCTGACACCACCGGCCGTCCCGCCTCCCTTGCCCCCGGTCGAACGGATTGGCGCGGCCACGCTCGCCGGCCTGCACACCGGCCGCGACAGTGTGGTCTGGACCGGTGCCAGCGCCAGCGCCCTGTGGCGGGCGCTGTGCCACCCTTCCAGACTGGAAGGGGCGCGCGTGCTGGAGATCATGGCCAGTGCCGGTACACAGGCCCTGCCGATCGTGCTGCTGATCGGCTTTCTGATGGGCACCATCCTTGCATTCCAGATGGGCCTGGTGGCGCAGGGATTCGGCGCCGGACTGCTGGTGGTCAACGGTATCGGCATCGCCATGCTGCGCGAGCTGGGTCCGCTGATGACCGCCATCGTGTTTGCCGGCCGCAGCGGTGCGGCCTTTGCCGCCGAACTGGGCACCCAGAAGGTCAACGAGGAAATCTACGCGCTGCACACCTTCGGCATCGACCCGGTCGCGTTCCTGGTATTGCCGCGACTGGTGGCGGCGGTGCTGGTCCTGCCGCTCCTGACCGTGCTGGCCGACGTCATCGGCCTCTTGGGCGGAGCGCTGGTGATGCAGGCCTTTTCGGTAACGCCGATGCAGTTCTATCACCAGACGCTGGCAACGGTGTCGCTGACCGACCTGTATTTCGGGCTGGGCAAGTCCATGGTATTCGGCCTCTTCATCGCCCAGATCGGCTGCCGCCAGGGCCTGTCAGCCGGTCAGGGACCGACGGCCGTCGGCGTCGCTGCCACCCGTGCGGTGGTCTCCGGCCTGATCTGGATCGTGGTCATCGACGGCCTGTTTGCCGCCCTGCTCGGACAGTGGCAAAGCGCATGACGGCCGTGGTGGAAGTGGACCGGCTGCGCATGGGCTACGGCCAGCGCATCCTGCTGGACGACGCCAGTTTCAGCGTGCAGCAGGGCGAGATCGTAGCCCTGCTGGGCGGTTCCGGATCGGGCAAGTCCAGCCTGATGAAGCTCCTGACCGGACTGTTCCGGCCACTGGCGGGCGACATCCGCCTGTTTGGCCAGAGCATCGTGACGGCCACGCCGGCCGAGCGGGCGGCCCTGCAACGCCGGATCGGCGTGATGTACCAGCAGGGTGCCCTGTTCGGTTCGCTGACGGCCCTGCAGAATGTCCGCTTCCCGCTGGACCGCTTTACCGACCTGCCGCGCGAGGCGCGTGACGCCATTGCCATGTTGCAGCTGGATACGGTGGAAATGGCAGCGGCGGCCCAGCGCAGGCCGGCCGAGCTGTCGGGCGGCATGGTCAAGCGGGTCGCCATTGCCCGCGCACTGGCGCTGGGCGCCCGGCTGCTGTTCCTGGACGAACCGTCGGCCGGACTGGACCCGATCACTTCGGCCAATCTGGACGAAACCCTGCTGGACCTGCGCGAGCGGTTCGGCCTGACGCTGGTGGTGGTCACCCACGAACTGGACAGCATTTTCCGCATTGCCGACCGCGCCCTGATGCTGGATGCCGCCAGCCACCGCCTGGTGGCCGACGGCGCACCGGCCGAGCTGCGCGACCACTGTCCGCTACCGATGGTACGGCAGTTTTTCCGCCGCCAGCCCGATCACCCCGGAGGACTTCCGTAATGGACGACACCCGCCCCCTGTTCCGCGTCGGCCTGCTGGTGCTCCTTGGCATCGGCCTTCTGGTCGTACTGACCTTCCTGCTGGGCGCCCGCCGCTGGTTCCAGCCGTCGGTCGAAGTGGAAACCTACTTCAACGAATCGGTCAACGGCCTCGAGGTCGGCTCGCCGGTCAAGTTCCGTGGCGTGCAGATCGGCGAAGTGAGCGAGGTGACCGTTTCAACCTGGGTCTACCAGCTGTCGACCCCGCTGGAAGAGCGCCACAACTACATCATCGTGCGTTCGGTCCTGCGCGGCCGCGACATGGGCATTTCCCAGGCCACCCTGCGCGAATACCTCGACCGCGGCCTGCGTTTCCAGACCCAGCTGGCCGGCATTACCGGGCAGCTGTATCTCGCGCTGGACTTCGTGCCACGCAGTGACTGGGGCACGCCGCTGCCGGTCAGCTGGACGCCGTCCTATCCGTACATTCCGTCGGCCCCCAGCCTGACCAACCGCATCATCCACAATGCCCAGTCGTTCCTGGCCAGCCTTGACGAAGCCAACATCCAGCAGCTGGCCCGCGACCTGAATACCCTGATCGTGCGTATCGACGAGCGGGTCACCGCCCTGCCACCGGAAGACGTGCGAACCACGGCCAGGAATGTGGCAAAAGCCAGCGCCAGGATCGACCGGCTGCTGGCCGAGCTGGAACACCGGCAGCTGCCCCGTAATCTCGGCCTGCTGGCCGAACGGCTGCGCGCGGCCACTGACGACGGCCGGGTCAGGCAGTTGCTGGCCCGCCTTGACCAGCTGCTGGCCGATTCGGACTCACTGGTTTACGACAACGCGGGCGAGCTGCGGCAGATCCTCGCCGAACTCTCGCGGACGCTGACCCAGCTCACCACCCTGAGCGCCACCCTGTCGCAATCGCCCAGCGCGCTGGTACTGAGTGCGCCGCCGGCCCCCGTGGTGCTGCCCCCTGCTCCCGCACCTTCAGGAAAACGTCCATGACTCTCATGCTGCGCCGCAATGCACTGGCCCTGCTCTGCCTGGGCTGGCTGAGTGCCTGCCAGATCCTGCCGACCGAAATCACGCCCCCCACCACGTATGCGCTCACCCTGCCGGCACCGGAGCCCGTGGCGGCCCCCGCCCTGCCGGCCGTGCGCCTTGGCACCACCACGGTCGGAGCCCCCTGGGACGGCACCGCACTGGTCTACCAGCTGTCGGACGTGCGCTTCAGTGCCGATGCCTATCACCGGCTGCTGTCGCCGGCCTCGACCCTGCTCAATACGGCACTGGCTGACTGGCTGGGTGCACGCCAGCGCTTCGAGGCGGTGCTGACGCCTGGCACCCCGGCCCCGGCACCCTGGCGGCTGGAAACCGGCATTACCGCCCTGTACGGCGATTTCCGCCCGGCCCGTGCGCCGCAGGCAGTCATCAGCGCACAATTCGTCGTGGTCGATACCGCAACCGTCCCGCGCCGGCGCCTGCTGGTACTGGACCTGAACCAGCGCATCCCGCTGGAAAGCGCTACGCCGGCAGCTCTGGTGGCGGGTTACCGGCAAGGCTGGCTGCGCATGCTGGAAGAACTGGATACCCGGCTGGCCAGCCTGAGGCCCGGCAATGCATCCGCGGGGCATTCGTGAACCAGGAGCCAGACGGGATACCTGAACCGGAAGATCCATGCTGGCCAGGGCCATGTATGGCAGAACGTCTGCGGGGCATGGTTCCGGTAAAGTCGCCGGCCATCCAGATCGCCCGGACCAGGAAGCCGCATCCGGTCCTGACGACGTTATCCGGAGAGCGCTGACCAGATAACCAGACCAAAGGCGGCATGATCACCATGCCTGTCCTGCTCCGGT
Source organism: Laribacter sp. (assembly GCA_018055005.1). Lineage (GTDB taxonomy): Bacteria > Pseudomonadota > Gammaproteobacteria > Burkholderiales > Aquaspirillaceae > Laribacter. The sequence goes on along the minus strand of JAGPIM010000082.1, from coordinate 4,314 downwards.
CAGGACATCCGTCTCCTCCAGTGGCCATGCCCCGAAGCCTTGCCATCCTCTCGCCATGACCGGCCCGGGCCGCAGCACTACCATGAGCGGACGATCAGCCCAGGACTGGACAGGAAAGAAGTCCGGGCCACAGCGACCGGGCACGAAAAAACGCCGCATGCTGACATGCGGCGTTCAAAAGAGGCAGGAATCAGGATTTTTTCTTGCCGCCGATCCGGCTTTCAGTGCCGGAAACCAGATTGAGGATGTTCTGCTTGTGCCGCCGGACCAGCAGCAGGGCAATGACGATGGTCAGGCCGGCATACACGCCAGGCTCGATGAACCAGGCCACCACGGCCGTCGCCACCGCCGACACCATGGCCGCCAGCGAGGAATAACGGGTCAGCAGCGCCACGGCGAGCCACACGGCAGCGGCAATCAGTGCCAGCCAGGGATTGACGGCCAGGAGCACGCCCAGCGCGGTAGCCACGCCCTTGCCACCACGGAACGCCAGGAACACTGGCCACAGGTGACCAATGAAAACGGCCAGCCCGACCATGGCGACTTCGGGAGCGGCGAGGCCGAACGACGCACCGTACGTCTGCGCCAGCCAGACGGCCAGCCAGCCTTTGGCGGCATCTCCCAAGAGCGTCAGCAGGGCAGCCAGCTTGTTGCCGCTGCGCAGGACATTGGTCGCGCCCGGGTTACCCGAACCATAGCTGCGCGGATCGGCAAGGCCCATGCCCAGACTGACGAGTACGGCAAACGGAACGGACCCCAGGAGGTAAGCCAATACGAGTGACGCTATCGTGGTCATGGCGAATTCAATACAATGTAAAGCTTTGCATTGTACGGGAAGGGCCAACAGCGCCCAATACCCGTATTCACTGGCTCCGTCATGGACATCATTTTCTTGCGCGAGGTGCGCGTCGACACCGTTATCGGCGTTTACGAATGGGAGCGCCGCGCGCCACAGACGATCGAGCTTGACCTCGATATCGGCATCCCCAGCGAAGCCCCCTGCCACAGCGACAACATCGGCGACACCATCCACTACGGCGTGGTCGTCGAGCGCCTGCGCGCGACACTGGCCGAACAGCATTTCCTGCTGATCGAGGCACTGGCCGAACACATTGCCCGCATCGTGCGCGAAGAATTCGGCGCGCCGTGGGTGCGGGTGGCAGTCACCAAGCTGGGCATCCTGCCCGGAGTCAAAAAGGTCGGGGTCCAGATCGAACGCGGCCACCGGCCACGCTGAGCCCCGGTACAGGCGCCCGGATCAGGCAGCGTCAGGGCCAGAAACCGCGCGCCCCGGATAAACCGTTTTCCGGACACCCGTGGCAGACAAGGCGTGCCGCCCGTGCATGGCCCTGCTGGCGGACGTGAAGTCAGTCAAACTGCCAGCGCAATGCCAGCATGTGCTGCCGGGGATGCAGCAGCAGACGCGTGCGCTTGTCCAGTTGCAGGCTGGGACGGAATGCCAGCGCGCGGCCTTCCAGCCGTTCGGCCTCCAGAGACAGTGCGCCCGCGATGCTCACCCGCCCGGACATGATGCCGTCACTGGCTGGCGGCATTCCCGGCAGACGGCTGCACCAGGTCGCCTGCGGCATGCAGCCGTTGCTGCTGGCTGGCCGGTCGGGCGGTCTGGCCTGGATTTGTGGCCACCACGGATCACCGGCACCGAAAGACCCGGGGCTTTCCAGTGCCCAGGCCGACGAACCGGACAACCCGCCCAGCAGACACGCACAGGCGTGGCGTTTCCAGCCTTGCAGCAGCATGACTCTCTCCCGTGCAGAAACCTGCGGCCCGCCCGGCATCCGGGTAAGGGCGTCTTGTTTCTTGCAAGATAGTCAGCAGCAGCCGGTCAGCAACGCCATTCAAATGCCATTCATCGGCCCAACAGCCAGAATCAGCGGTTACGCATGAAGTCAGCCAGATCCCACAGCGCCTGATAAAGACGGGTCCGCAACCCGGCTTCCAGTTCAAGCCCGGCCAGCGCTTCCTCCATGCACAGCATCCACTGGTCACGCATGGATTCATCCACGGCAAACGGCATATGCCGCATGCGCAGACGGGGATGCCCGAAGGCCTGGACGAAAAGATCCGGCCCGCCGGTCCAGCCCGACAGGAACATGAAGAGCTTCTGCCGCGACGATTCCAGATCCGGCGGATGAATGCCGCGCAGCGGTGCCACCCGTGGATCGCTGTCCATTACGTTGTAGAAACGGTCGACCAGCAGCCAGACGCCGGATTCGCCCCCCAGCAGCTCGTACAGCGTGCCGGCCGATGCCTGAACCTCGCTCATGCGCACACCGGACGGACTTTGCCCGCCGCCTCGCACGCCCGTTCCCGCGCCAGTCCGACCGAATCGGCCGCAGCCACGGCGACGCCCATGCGGCGACGCTCGAAACTTTCCGGCTTGCCGAAAAGGCGCAGATCACTGCCCGGCACGGCCAGGGCTTCGGCCACGCCTTCGAAGGCAATGCCACGGGCTTCGATGCCACCGTAAATCACTGCGCTGGCGGCAGCCGGCACGCGCATGTCGGTGGTGACCGGCAGGCCGAGGATGGCGCGGGCGTGCAGTTCGAATTCGCTGAGTACCTGGCTGGCCAGCGTGACCAGACCGGTGTCATGCGGACGCGGGCTGACTTCGCTGAACCAGACCTCGTCGCCCTTGACGAACAGCTCCACGCCAAACAGGCCACGCCCCCCCAGTGCCTCGACAACCCGGCCGGCCACGTCGCGGGCGCGCTCGCGGGCCAGCGGGCTCATCGGCTGCGGCTGCCAGCTTTCGACGTAGTCACCGTTCTTTTGCAGGTGACCGACCGGTTCGCAGAAGCGGATTTCCGGCTGGCCATCGGTGCCCAGCGCCCGCACGGTCAGCTGGGTGATTTCGTAGTCGAAATCGACAAAGCCTTCGACGATCACCCGGCCGTTGTCCACCCGGCCCCCGGCCGCGGCGTAATCCCAGGCCGGCTTGACATCGGCCGGGCTGCGCAGCACCGATTGCCCCTTGCCGCTGGAACTCATCACCGGCTTGACCACGCACGGGTAACCGATACCGGCGTCGATGGCGGCCTGCAGGCTGTCCAGACTGTCGGCAAAGGCATACGGCGAGGTCGGCAGGCCCAGTTCTTCGGCCGCGAGGCGGCGGATGCCTTCACGGTTCATGGTCAGGTGTGCTGCACGGGCGGTCGGGATCACTTCGGCCAGGCCAGCGGCTTCGATCTCCAGCAGGGTGGCAGTGGCAATGGCTTCGATTTCCGGCACGATCAGCGCCGGACGTTCGGCCTCGACCAGTGCGCGCAGGGCGGCACCGTCGGTCATGGCAATGACGTGCGAGCGGTGTGCCACCTGCATGGCAGGGGCATCGGCATAGCGGTCCACCGCGATCACTTCGCAGCCCAGACGCTGCAAGGCAATCGCCACCTCCTTGCCAAGCTCGCCGCTTCCCAGCAGCATGACCCGGACGGCAGACGGGGAAAGCGGAGTACCCAGACGCATGAAAACTACCTCTCTGAAAACGATGGATGTGATCGGGCGGCATCCTAGCACGCAGCCCCTGATGCTGCCCTTGCCTTGGGGCAACTTGACCCAAGTCAACATGCCGAATATCCCCGGATGCAAAATGCCCAATTGCATAAAAACAAGATGCCGTTACGGTCCACCCGCCACGAGGAATGCCCCATGCAACCCAGCCGAACCGTCAGCGCCCCGCGTGAATACGTCATGACAGACGAGGACATGATCATCAGCAAGACTGATACCCGCGGCAAGATCACCTACGCCAACCGTGATTTCATGCGCATCTGCGGCTACAGCGAGCCGCAGCTTCTGGGACAGCCGCACAGCCTGATCCGCCACCCGGACATGCCGCGCGGTGCGTTCCGCCTGATGTGGAAAACCCTGCAGGCCGGCCAGGAGTTCTTTGCGGTAGTCAAGAACCTGACCTGTGGCAACGCCTACTATTACTGGGTGCTGGCCAACGTCACGCCGGATTTCGATGCAACCGGCCAGCTCAAGGGCTATTACTCGGTCCGTCGCCGCCCCAGCCGCACCGCCATCGAAACACTGGAGCCGGTCTACGCCCGCATGCGCGAAATCGAGTCGCAGCACAGCAAGGCCGAAGCGCCCGATGCCTCAATGAACTGGCTGCTGGCCGAAATCGGCCGGCTCGGCTTTCCCAGCTACGAATCACTGATCCTCGAACTCAACCACGACGTTCTCGACCGGAGCATCGCCGCATGACCCTGCGCCGCCCGCCGTTTCTGTCAACGCAGTTCCTGCTGGTCCTGACAGGCTACAACCTGCTGGTACTGGTCACCGTGCTGCTGG
>JAGPIM010000231.1 GCA_018055005.1 Laribacter sp. | reverse complement strand
GCGATCCCATGGAATTCATCAGCTTCATCATCGACTTCGTGCTGCACATCGACCAGCATCTGCTCGAGCTGGTTGCCGCCTACGGCCCCTGGATCTACCTGATCCTGTTCCTGATCGTGTTTGCCGAAACCGGCCTGGTCGTCACACCGTTCCTGCCGGGCGACTCGCTCCTGTTTGTCGCCGGCGCCATCGCGGCCATGGGCGAAATGAACGTCCACCTGCTGGTGGCACTGCTGATCCTCGCCGCCGTACTGGGGGACGCCGTCAATTACGCCGTCGGCCATTTCTTCGGCATGAAGCTGTTTTCCAACCCCGACTCGCGCATTTTCCGCCGCCAGTACCTCGACAAGACCCACGATTTCTACGCCCGCCACGGCGGCAAGACCATCATCCTCGCCCGCTTCGTGCCCATCGTGCGGACGTTCGCACCGTTTGTCGCCGGCGTCGGACGCATGACCTACCGGCATTTCTTCAGCTACAACATTGTCGGCGCGCTGACCTGGGTCCTCAGCTTCAGCTATGCCGGCTACTTTTTCGGCAACCTGCCAGTGGTCAAGAGCAACCTGTCGTTGCTGATCCTCGCCATCATCGTCGTGTCGGTCCTGCCTGGTGTCATTGAAATCTGGCGCAGCCGTCGTGCCGGTGCCCGCACCTGAACCGGAGAAGCTTCATGCGCCGCATCCAGCGCCTGCCGGACCATCTGGTCAACCAGATTGCTGCCGGTGAAGTGGTCGAACGGCCGGCCTCGGCCCTGAAAGAATTGCTGGAAAACAGCCTTGATGCCGGCGCCCGGTCCATCCAGATCGAACTGGCCGGCGGCGGCATCCGCCTGATCCGGGTGGCAGACGACGGTGGTGGCATGCCACCGGACGACCTGGCGCTGGCGCTGGACCGCCACGCCACCAGCAAGATCCACTCGCTGGACGAACTCGAAGCCGTTGCCACGCTCGGGTTTCGCGGAGAAGGGCTGGCCAGCATTGCAGCCGTGTCACGCCTGACACTGACCAGCCGCACGGCAGATGCTCCCCATGCCAGCGAAATCAGCGCTGAAGACGGCGTGCTGGGCACGCTCGGGCCGGCGGCCCGCGATACCGGCACCACGGTCAGCGTGGCCGACCTCTACTTCAACACGCCGGCGCGTCGCAAGTTCCTCAAGAGCGAAAGCACCGAATACGGTCACTGCGCACAAGTGGTGGAACGACTGGCACTGGCGCATCCGAACACCGGCTTTGTCCTGAAACACAACGGCAAGACCACCCTCAGCCGTCCGGCAGAAACGCTGGCCGAGCGGGTCGGCGCCCTGTTGGGCAAGGACTTTCTGGAAGTCGCCCTGCCGCTCGAAGCCGAAGCCGGCCCGTTGCGGCTGCGCGGCTTTGTTGCCGCCCCTTCGCTGTCGAAAACCAGCCGCGAAGCCCAGCATGCTTTCGTCAACGGCCGCTTTGTCCGCGACCGGGTATTCAGTCATGCCGTGCGCCAGGCCTATCGCGACGTGCTGCACCTAGAGCGCCAGCCGTGCTACGTGCTGTTTCTGGAGCTGCCGCCGGCCGAGGTCGACGTCAACGTGCACCCGACCAAGATCGAGGTACGGTTTCGCGAGTCGCAGGCCATCCACCAGTTTGTCTTTCATGCCGTCAACCGGGTACTGGCCGCCAGCCGGACCCAGAGCGCCGGCCAGCCGGAACCGGCCACACGCATTGCCGACACCCGGCTGGAACCACGACAGCCGGAGCAGAACCGCACGTCCCTTGCGGACGCCGGGACGGCGTCGGCGCTGCCCTCGCCCGTGGCAGCCGACATTCCGCGCCCATCGTTCAGCTATCCGACCGCACCGCCCAGACCGGCACCCCACCGGGTCAACGACCACGGTGCCGGGCTGGATGCCTACCGTCTGCTGTTCGGCGACCTGCCGGCTGCGCCGGCTCCCCGCCAGACTCCGGCAACGCCACCGGCCACTGCACCGCTGGATTTCGGTACGCCTTCTCGTGCCGGTGCGCAGGCCCCGGCAGCAAAGACCGATACCGTGCCCCTTCAGGCGGAGGCCTACGCGCCGGCTGCCGACCATGAATCTGCTCCAGTACCGCCGCTGGGCTTTGCCGTCGCGCAGCTACACGGCATTTACGTGCTGGCCCAGAATGCCCGCGGGCTGGTCATCGTGGACATGCATGCCGCACATGAGCGCATTGTCTACGAAAGGCTCAAGCGGGCCTTCGACCGCGACGGCCTGCCGTCCCAACCCCTGCTGATGCCACTGACTTTTGAAGCCGATGCCCTGCAACAGGCACTGGCACAGGAACACGCCGATGCCCTAGCCCGCCTCGGCATCCAGCTGGATGCGCCGTCCCGCGGCAGCCTCACCATCAAGGCTGTTCCGGCCATGCTGGCACAGGCAGATGCCGTGGCACTGGTACGCGGGGTCCTGGCAGATCTGGAGCAACACGGCACCACGGATGCCGTGAATGCCCGCCGCGATGCCCTGCTGGCCAGCATGGCCTGCCACGGTGCCGTCCGGGCCCACCGGCCGCTGACCCTGACGGAAATGAACGCCCTGCTGCGCGACATGGAAGCCACTGAGCGCGCCGACCAGTGCAACCACGGCCGGCCCACCTGGCGCGAGCTCTCCATGGCCGAACTCGACGCCCTGTTCCTGCGCGGACAATAACCTCCCGGATACGTCCCGCCAGCCATGTCAACAGTATTGCCCGGCACCGCCTGGGCTTTTATGCTGTGTGGCTTTCATGTCTGCAGCAGGCTGCCCCATGCGCTTTTGGCAAGATCTCTCGTTGTCGGCCGTCCTGGCCGGTTTTGTCACGGTGCTGGTCGGCTTTACCAGTTCGGCAGTCATCGTGTTCCAGGCCGCAGCGTCGGCCGGCGCCGGTCCGGCCGAAATCGCTTCGTGGATGTGGGCGCTGGGGCTGGGCATGGGCCTGACCTGCATCGGCCTGTCGCTGGCCTATCGCCAGCCAGTGGTGACGGCCTGGTCGACACCGGGAGCGGCCCTGCTGATCACCGCCACGGCCGGCCTGCCACTGGATCAGGCCATCGGTGCCTTCATGGTGTCGGCACTGCTGATCACGCTGGCTGGTTTTACCGGCCTCTTTGAACGCCTGATGCGCCGCATTCCGCTGTCACTGGCATCGGCCATGCTGGCAGGCGTGCTGCTGCGCTTCGGGCTGGACGTGTTTACCTCGCTGTCGGTGGCACCGGCCATCGTGCTGCCGATGTGCGCCGCCTATCTGGCCGGCCGCCTGTGGTGGCCGCGCTATGCCGTACCGCTGACCGGGCTGGCCGGCATGCTGGCGGCGGCTGGCATGGGCTCGCTGTCGTTGTCGGGGCTGACGCTGGAACTGGCCCGCCCGGTCCTGACCTGGCCGGCCTTCAGCCTGCCTGCACTGGTCGGCGTGGCCCTGCCCTTGTTTGCCGTGACCATGGCCTCGCAAAACGTGCCGGGCGTTGCCGTCATCCGGGCGTCCGGCTACTCGCTGCCGGT
>JAGPIM010000230.1 GCA_018055005.1 Laribacter sp. | reverse complement strand
TTGGCCACCTGCGCCTGCTGGCTGCCCAGCGGCAGGAAGCTGCCGTCCTGCAACACGCGCAGCAGCTTGCTTTGCAGGTTGACCGGCATCGAGTTGATTTCGTCGAGGAACAGCGTGCCGCCTTCGGCCTGGGTAAACAGGCCCTTCTTGTTTTCGGCACCGGTAAAAGCACCGCGCACGGTGCCGAACAGGGTGCTTTCCAGCAGGGTGTCGGGAATGGCGGCGCAGTTGAACGACACCATCGGCCGGCCGGCCCGCGGGCTGGCGGCATGCGCGCGCCGGGCGAACAGTTCCTTGCCGGTGCCGGTTTCGCCGTAAATCAGGATGGGCAGTTCACTGGCGCCGAATATGTCGACCCGGCCGATTTCCTGCTGCATGACCGGGTCGGCGGTCAGGATCAGCGGCAGTTCGCCGGGACTGACGCGGCTGAAGCGCGCTTCGCGGCCGATTTCGATGGCGCCGATCAGGTCGCCGCTGCGGCCGAACAGCGGCATGGCGGTGTGCAGGTAAGGAATCGGCTGGCCACCGGGGCCGATGAACATCTGCATGCTGTCGGTAAAGCGGGCGTAATCGTGCAGGCAGGCAAGCAGCGTGCTGTCTTCGGGCCGAAGCCACGGGTTCACGTCCAGTACGTGACGGCCGATCAGGTGGTCGCCGTCGATGCCGTCCATGCGGGCGCTGGCCCGGTTGTAGTAAACGAAGCGCCCTTCGCGGTCGACGATGGTCACCGGCCGGTCCAGCGTATCGAACACTTCCTTCAGGCACATCACCAGCCAGTCCAGCTCCTGCACGCCATCCTCCTGACGAACTGTCGACACCTGCCGCACTGCGCCTGCCGGACCGGGGGTGTCCAACCTTCGACAGCTGTCGGAAAGCCGACAGCCGGATGGCAAAAAATACCAGAGCGCCCGGTTTTTTGACGGTTCCGGACTGTTTGCCGGCTTTTTTCCGCCACAACGCTTGATTTGAGTCAAGCGTCATTACCCGTTTCCGGCACGCTTGATGCACTCCCGATGACTGACCAGCCGTTTCATGTTCATGTCACAGGAGTATTGCCATGTTCCAGCACATCATTGCCCGCATGCCCTGCCGCGCCCTGGTGGACGGTATCACCTCGGCCAGCCTGGGCAAGCCGGACTACGCCCTGGCGCTTGACCAGCACAACGCCTACATCCGCGCCCTGCAATCCTGCGGCGTCGACATCACCCTGCTGCCGCCGGCCGAGGCGTTTCCGGATTCGGTGTTCGTGGAAGACCCGGCGCTGTGCACCCCCTTCTGCGCCATCATCACCCGCCCGGGGGCCGACAGCCGCCGCGGCGAAGCCGAACTGATAGCCCCGGTGCTGGCCCGCTTCTACCGGCACATCGAGCGCATCGTCGAGCCGGGCACGCTGGATGCCGGCGACGTGATGATGGTGGGCGACCACTACTACATCGGCTGCTCGGCCCGCACCAATGCCGAAGGCGCCCGCCAGCTGATCGCCATCCTCGAGCGCTACGGCATGACCGGCTCGGTGGTGACGCTGGAAAAGGTGCTGCACCTGAAAACCGGCCTCGCCTACCTCGAAAACAACAACCTGCTGGCCTGCGGCGAATTCCTCGACAAGCCGGAATTCCAGCATTTCAACCTGGTCGAGATCCCCGAAGACGAGTCGTACGCCGCCAACTGCATCTGGGTCAACGGCACGGTGATCATGCCGGCCGGCTACCCGGTCAGCCGCGGCCGCATCGCCGCGCTGGGCTATCCGGTGATCGAGGTCGACACCTCGGAATTCCGCAAGCTCGACGGCGGCGTGAGCTGCATGTCGCTGCGCTTCCCGGACGAACAGCCGGGTGACGGCGTTGACCTGAGTACCGCAGGCGGAGGCACCGGCGTGCTGTTCTGACGCCAGCACAGCCGCATCCGGCGGCACCCGGGCGGGTGCCGCCCCACTACAAGGGGGAATGCATCATGACGGACCAAGCAAGCAGCAAACTCGGACTGTTGCCGCTGACCGCGCTGGTGGTCGGCGGCATCGTGGGCAGCGGCATCTTCAGCCTGCCGCAGAACATGGCCGAAGGAGCCGGTGCCGGCGCCATCCTGATCGCGTGGGTGATCACCTTCGTCGGCATGCTGGCCCTGGCCAAGGTGTTCCAGTGGCTGTCGCTCAACCGCACCGACATCGGTGACGGCGTCTACGGCTATGCCCGCGCCGGCTTCGGCGACTACCTCGGCTTCAGCGCCGCCTGGGGCTACTGGATTTCCGCCTGGGTCGGCAGCACCGGCTACCTGGTGGTGATCTTCAGCGCCCTCGGCGCCTTCGGCGCACTGGCCTTCTTTGGCGACGGCACCACGCCGGCCGCCCTGGCCGGCCAACTGGCAGTACTGGGGCTGATGCACTACCTGGTGCTGCGCGGGGTCAAGTCGGCCGCCTTCCTCAACGTGGTGGTCACCACCGCCAAGATGGTGCCGCTGGTGCTGTTCATCCTGTGCGTGGCGATGGCGTTCAGGGTGGACACGTTCCGGATCGACTTCTGGGGCAGCGCCGCCCTCGGCAGCCTGACCGACCAGATCAAGAACACCATGCTCTACACCGTGTGGGTGTTCCTCGGCATCGAATGCGCTACCGTGTACGCCACCCGCGCCCGCAGCCTCGTGGACGTCAGCCGTGCCACCATGCTCGGCTTCACCATCACCATGCTGCTGCTGGTCTGCGTGTCGGTGCTGTCGCTGGGCGTGGTGCCGCAGGAGCAGCTGGCCGCGATGAAAAACCCGTCGATGGCCGGCGTGATGGCCGCCGCCGTCGGCCCGTGGGGCGGTGCACTGATGAACCTCGGCCTGATCGTCTCGGTCGGCGGTGCCCTTCTCGCATGGACCATGCTCGCCGCCGAAATGCTCTATCTGGCCGGTCGCGGCGACAGCCACACCGCACCGGCCGTCTTCGGCCGGCTCAACGCCGCCGAGGCTCCGGCCAGCTCGCTGTGGCTCACCAACAGCCTCGTCGCCGTCCTGCTGGTGATCAACTGCATCAACAACGCCGGCTACAACCTGCTGATCCAGCTCGCCTCGTCGCTGTGCCTGATCCCGTACTTCCTGTGCGCCGCCTTCGGCCTGAAGACCGCCACCCGGCCGGGAACGCAGGCGGGCGGCTTTCTCGTCACCAGCGCCGTCGCCACCCTCTACGGTGCCTGGCTGATCTACGCCGGCGGCCTGAGCTTCCTGCTGATGTCGATGATCCTGTACGCCCCGGGCATTGCCTTCTTCGTTTACGCCCGGCGCGAACGCGGCCTGCCGGCCTTCGTCACCGGTGTGGAAAAAGGCTTTGCCGGCCTGATCGTGACGCTGGCACTGGTCGCGCTCTACATGATCGCCAGCGGTCAGCTGGCACTCTGACCGGCCCCGTCTGCCGGCCCGTCCACGGCCGGCAGCGGCCAGTCCCGCAGGCGCGGCAGCCACACGGCGGCCGTGTCGCCCGGTTCGGCCCGGCACACCGCAGCGGTGAAGCGGGC
>JAGPIM010000005.1 GCA_018055005.1 Laribacter sp. | reverse complement strand
GGTAATGCACAATATGACGAGGCCGTGCAGCGTGCCGTGCTGGCGGCCAAGACGTTTCCTGCCCTGCTGTCGGGCATGAAGTTTTCCGACGTGCGGGTGATGACCCTGAAATTCCGACCGAGGTAGCGATGAAGCTGATGCAATTCTGGTGCAAGTCCGTGCTGCTGCCGGCCCTGTGTGCGCTGTTGGCCGCCGGTCCGGCGCGCGCCGAGCTGACTGTCGAAATCGTTGGTGGCGGCACCAGCCAGCACCCGATTGCCTTGCCGGTGTTTGCCGGTGAAAACCAGCTGCCGGGCGGCCTGACGCCGATCGTCAAGAACGACCTCGCCCGGACCGGCGTATTCCGCTTCGTCGATGTGGCCAGCGTCGGCAACAACCCGTCCGAACCCGGCCAGATCCAGTATCCGCTGTGGCGTTCGGCCGGAGCGTTCTCCATTTCGGTCGGCAAGGTCGTGCCGCAGGCCGACGGCCGGGTGGCCGTGAGTTTTGCCCTGATGGACGTGAACCAGAAACGGCAGCTGACCGGTGGCAGTTTCGCCATTGATCCCAAACAGGGCCGGCAACTGGCGCACCTGATCGCCGACATGATTTACGAGGCCATCACCGGCCAGAAGGGCATCTTCGGCACGCGCATCGTGTATGTCGCCCAGCAGGGCCGCAACAGCTATGAGTTGCGGGTGGCCGATGCCGACGGAGCCGGCGAGCAGACCCTGCTGCGCTCGAAAGAGCCGCTGATGTCACCAGTCTGGTCGCCGGACGGCAGCCGCGTGGCCTATGTCTCGTTCGAAACCAAAAAGCCGGTAGTGTACGTACACAACGTGGCCACCGGCGCCCGTCGGGCCGTGGCCAACTTCAAGGGTTCCAACTCGGCACCGGCCTGGTCGCCGGACGGCTCGCGGCTGGCCGTGGCACTGACGCTGTCGGGCAATACCCAGATCTATCTCGTAGGTGCCGACGGCGGTGCGCCGCGCCGGCTGACCCAGAGCCAGGGCATCGATACCGAACCGACCTTCACGCCGGACGGCAGCCGCATCCTGTTCACCTCCGACCGTGCCGGCGGCCCGCAGATCTACAGCATGCCGGCCAGTGGCGGCCCGGCTACCCGGTTGACCTACGAAGGCAATTACAACGTCAGCCCGGCAGTCAGCCCTGACGGCAAGAGCTTTGCCTTCGTGCGCCGCGAAGGCGGCCGCTACCGCGTGATGGTGCAGCAATTCGGCTCGTCGCAAGCCAACTACGTGTCGGACACCCAGTTCGACGAGTCACCGAGTTTTGCCCCCAACGGCAAGATGATCCTGTTCGCTTCCGAGCAGGGGGGCCGAGGCGTGCTGTACACCGTGACTGCCGACGGCCTGACCAAAACCCGGCTTGGCGCTTCGGGTGATGTGATGGAGCCCGACTGGGGTCCGATGCCGCGCTGATTTTTCCCCCTGATACTTCCTGATAACAAGGAGATTTAAGATGTTGAAGCAATCCCTGTCCGCACTCGCCGTCGTTACCCTGCTGGCTGCCTGCGCCAGCACCAAACCGGCCGACCCGAATGCCAATGCCAACGCTGCCGGTGCCAACCAGGGCGCCACCGCCGGCCAGATGACCTCCGGCAATATCGACCCGCTGAAGGACCCGAACAACATCCTGTCCAAGCGCAGCGTGTACTTCGACTTCGACAGCTCGGCCGTCAAGGGCGAATACCGTCCGGTCGTGGAAGCCCACGCCCAGTACCTGAAGCAGAACACCGCCCGCAAGGTGCAGATCCAGGGCAACACTGACGCCCGCGGCAGCCGCGAATACAACCTGGCCCTCGGCCAGCGCCGTTCGGAATCGGTCAAGCAGGCCATGCGCGTGCTCGGCGTGCCGGAAGCCCAGCTCGAAGCCGTCAGCTTCGGCAAGGAAAAGCCGCGTGCTACCGGCTCCACCGCTGCCGACTATGCTGAAAACCGCCGCGCCGACGTGGTGTACGACGGCGAATAACCAGGGTTCCGGTCCGGCCTCAGGCTGACCCGTACCTCCCCGACCCGGATGCGGCTGTGGCAACATCCGGGTTGTTTTTTGCCGACTCCGAAAGCCCGTTCGCATGAATCCGATTCTCCGACGCCTGACCCTGGCCGCGCTGCCGGCCTTCGTGGCGGCTGGCTGCGCCTCGACCAACGATCTGGAGCAGACCCGCGCCCAGGTCGTGCAGCAGCAGCAGCGCCTGCAACAGATCGAAAGCAAGATTTCCAACGAGCAGCTGCTGGAAATGCTGCGGCAGGTGGAAATCCTCAAGGCCGAGACCGCCAAGCTCAAGGGCGACGTCGAGGTGCTGACCTACAACCTGCAAACCACCCAGACCCGCCAGAACGACCTCTACAACGACCTGGACCAGCGCCTGATGCCGCTGGAAGGCAAGACGGCCGCGCCGGCCGCCGCCGGTGAAACAGCCGGCAACCCGGCCGTGGCGCAGACCCAGCCGACTGTCGACCCGGTGCAGGCCGGTTATGACCAGGCGCTGGGGCTCTTGCGCCAGCGCGACTTCAAGAAGGCCATTCCGGCGCTCAAGAACTTCATCGATGCCAACCCGCAGGCCACCCAGGCTCCGGAAGCCCGTTACTGGCTGGGGGTCGCCTACAACGCCGAACGCCAGTTCCAGCCGGCCATCGACACCTACCAGCGCTTTATCGAGCTGTCGCCCAACCATCCGCGCGTACCGGATGCCATGCGCAACCTCGGTGGCTGCCAGCGTGACCTGGGTGACGCTGCCCGCGCCAAGGCCACCTGGCAGGCGCTGATCAAGAAGTTCCCCAAGAGCGAAGCCGCCCAGAAAGCCAAACAGCAGCTGGCCAGCCTCAAGTGAGGACAGCCTTGCGGACAGCCGGGGAGTTCCTGCTGCTGTTCGCCGGCCTGCTGGCCTACATCGTGGTCGGGCTGGCGCGGGAAGCCGTCGGCTGGCTGCGCCGGACCGGACGTGGCCCCGGCTGATTCAGCCGGTTGCCTGCGGCTGCACGTCCAGCCAGTACAGGCCGTAGTGGGCGTGATGATGCTGCAGGGCCGTGATCATTGCCCGCGTCAGCCGGTGGCCGGCTGCCAGCAGCAGGCGGCCGTCCGCTGTAACCAGGTCCTGCGTCAGCAGGTCACCGGTGTGCAGCCGGCCGACACGGGTGCGTTTTCCCGGTGGCAATCGGCCGGCAGGCACGGGGGGCGACATGAATGTCGGGGCCATGTAGTGCAGCGGATTGCTGCGTGGCCGCTTGTGGCTCAGCAGGCGCCACACCATTGCCTCGATGTCCGCTGGCCGCAGCGGTTTGGCCAAAAAACCGTCCGCGAGCAGGGCTTCGGCCGCCAGCCGGTGCAGCGGGTCATCATGGCAACTGAGAAAGACAAACGGAATGTTGGGGCGGGTGGCCGTTTGCCCGGCACGGATGTGTGCCAGCAGCTCCAGCCCGTTCATCGGCGTCATCTCCACATCGCAGACGATGGCATCAATGTAATGCTCATGAATCACCCGGATGGCGCTGTTGCCATCCGTGGCCTGCAACAGACGTTCAGGCTGGGTGCCCATGCCGGTCAGCACCCGTGCCAGCAGGGTCCGGACCAGAAGCAGGTCATCGACGATCAGGATGCGCGCTTGCGCCAGCGGGATGGACATGACATGGCTCCGGTCATCACATGGCATTCAGCATATGTGATGACCGGAGCCATGATGCTACGGCATGCCGGAAGGTACGGGTGACGGTGTTTCAGCATGTGTGGCGCGTAACACGGTCATGGTTTCCGCGCCGAAGTGCCGGCGATACTGCAACAGTACGCTGATCACGGCGGAGGTGAGGATGCTGCCGCGCGGCAGCAGCAGGGTACCCGAATGGCTGCGCAGGTCAGCCGTCAGTAGCTGACCTGGCGTCATGGCCAGTACCGGCCGGGTGAGCGAGAGCCCGGCTGGCAGTTCGTCTGGCAGCCTGACCAGCTGGCAACAGGCCGGCTGTGCTGCCCGCCGGGTGGCCAGAAGCCGGATCACGCTGCGCTCGACATGCACCGGATGAGGCGGTTTGCTGATGATGCCGTCAACGCCCAGCCGGGCCGCCAGCAGCCGGTGTTCCGGCGAACCGTCGGCCGTGACAAAGACAAACGGCAGGTTGGCCGGTGCTGCGCAGAGACCATGACGGATCTGCTCCAGCAGGGCCAGTCCGTTGGGCGGGGCAAAATCGATGGCGCTGATGACGAGGTCAACCGGCTGCTCTGCCAGCAGTTGCAGGGCACTGCGGCCATGTTCCGCATGCAGCAGATGAGCCGCCGGAATTCCCAGCCGGGTCAGGATGCCTGTCAGCCCGGCGCGGGACGAGGCCCGGCGGTCCACCAGAAGGATGCGGCAGGAAGCGAGGCGCTGTTTCATGCAGTAGGACCGGACTCCGTTTCGATGGCGTTGGCGTCAGGCTGGCGCGTCACCAGTAGCTGGTCGATACGGTGGCTGTCGATGTCGACCACTTCAAAGCTGTAGCCGGCAAACCTGACACAATCGGTGCGCTTGGGAATCTTGCGCAGCATGTACATCATGAAGCCAGCGATGGTTTCGTAATGCTCGTCGTCCGGGAACTGGTCGATGGCCAGCGCCCGCATCACGTCGTCGATCGGTGTCACGCCGTCCACCAGCCACGAGTGCTCGTCGCGCTGCACGATCTGTTCTTCCTCGCCGGCACTGATCAGGTCGCCCATCACCGTGCTCATCACGTCGTTGAGGGTGATCACGCCCACCACCCGTGCGTACTCGTTGAGGATGACGGCGAAATCCTCGCGGGCGCTCTTGAAACGGGCGAGGATTTCCGACAGCGTCAGCGTGTCCGGAATCAGCAGCACCTGCCGCAGCATCGGCTCGGTCTTGAGCGAAATCGACTGGCTGTTGAGCATGCGCACCAGCAGGTCCTTGCTGTCGACATAGCCGACCACCCGGTCGATTTCACCGTCGCTGACCAGATACTTGCTGTGGGCGTTGGCGGCCACCGTCTGCCGTACCTGTTCGCTGTCGGCATTCAGCGGCAGCCAGACAATGCTTTCGCGCACGGTCATTGACGAAGCCACCGTGCGGCTTTCCAGTTCGAACACGTTCTCGATCAGCTGGTGCTCGCCGGCGGCCAGCACGCCGGCTTCGGCACCGGCTGCCACCACGGCCGCGATGTCTTCGGACGTGATGGCGTCTTCATGCTGTGTAGGAATCTTCAGCAGGCGGAAGATCGCGTCGGCCAGCCCGCTGAAAAACCATACCAGTGGCCGGCACAGCGTCACGCACACCCGCATCGGCCGGACCACCCGCACGGCAATCGCTTCCGGAAACAGCAGCCCCAGCCGCTTGGGTACAAGGTCAGCGATCAGGATGAACAGCGCGGTCACGGTGACGAACGAACAGACAAAGCTGATGGTGGCCAGCTCCGGGCCGGTGTAGACCAGCCCGATCAGGCCGGAATAATACGGAGTAAAGGCCGACTCGCCGACAATGCCGCCGAGGATGGCCACGGCGTTGACGCCGATCTGCACCACAGTGAAAAAATGTCCCGGCTCGGCCTGCAAGTCCAGTACCCGCCGGGCGTTGACATGGCCTTCGTCAGCCCACTGGCGCAGGCGCATCTTGCGGGCGGCGGCCAGGGCGATTTCCGAAATGGAGAAGAACATGCTGGCGGCGATCAGCAGCAGGATCAGCCCCAGTTGCTGTACAAAACTCATACGGTACCCGTCAGTAGTGTCCGGTTTTTGCTGCCGGACGAGGTCACCAGCATACCGTGAGCCCGTGCCAGCCGCATGGGCTGGCGTAAAATGCCCGGTCCGAAGCTGAAAAACCTGACCGGTTTCCGAACAAAAGCATGACAAATTCCTGTGAGCTGTGCGCCCCTGCTCCGTTTCCGGTGCTGTTTGCCGATGCCCGCCTGAGCGTGGTACTGGTCACCGACACGCCGGACTATCCGGCATTCTGCCGTGTGATCTGGCGCGGGCACGTGCGCGAAATGACCGATCTGTCCGCCGCCGACCGGGCCTACCTGATGGACTGGGTGTTCCGTACCGAAGCGGCCCTGCGCACGGTGCTGGCGCCTGACAAGATCAATCTGGCCAGCCTTGGCAACGTGGTGCCGCACCTGCACTGGCACGTGATCCCGCGTTTTGCCGATGACGCACATTTTCCGGCACCGGTCTGGGCCGCGCGTGCACGCGACGGCGTGGCTCACGGCCGGCCAGACCTGGCCGCCGCCCTGCGGGAGGCGCTGGCTACCAACCCACCGGCACCGCAAGGCTTGCCGGCGTAACGGGCGGCCGGTCGTGAAAGCCGGGCCGCCGCCCGGCTATGTGAAACGCAGCAGCCCGCCGGTCGCGTACCGGCGGGCAAGGAAGTGATGGCAGCATGAAGTGGTGGCAGTTGGGCAGCATCGCAGGTCTGGTGCTGGGATTGGGAGCGTGTTCCGAACAGGCCACGCAGGATCTGGCAGACGCCGCACTCAAGGCCGGCCAGCAGGCCGTGGTCAAGGAGCTGAAAAACCTGGCGCAGGCCGCCGCACAGCCGGCAGCGGCGCCGGCGACCGACCCGGAGGCCGCCGGGCTGGTGTCCGGTACCCGGGCGGTGGGGCACCGGGATTTCACCAACGCCAAGAAGGTGTTGCCACGGGTGTTCCGCGGGCTGGAAGAGGATTTTTATTGCGGCTGCCGCTATCAGGGCAAGGATGTGGACTGGGCCAGCTGCGGTTTCGTGCCGCGCAAGAACGCCGAGCGGGCCAGCCGCATTGAGTGGGAGCACGTTGTGCCGGCATGGGCACTGGGCCACCAGCGCCAGTGCTGGCAGGACGGCGGGCGCAAGAACTGTGCGGCCAGCGATCCGGTGTTCCGCATGGCCGAAGGCGATCTGGTCAACCTGGTACCGGCGGTCGGCGAAGTGAACGGCGACCGCAGCAACTATCCGTTCAGCGCCTGGAGCCGGCAGCCCCGGCTGGTGTACGGCCAGTGCCGGACGGTGGTCGACTTCGGCATGAAGCGGGTTCAGCCGCGCGAGGAAGTCCGCGGCCGTGTGGCACGCATCCAGCTCTACATGCACGAGCGCTACGGCCTGCGCATGTCCGCTCAGGACCGGCAGCTGTTCTGCGCCTGGAGCCGCGAATATCCGGTCGACGAATGGGAAACCGAGCGCAACCGGCGCATCGAGGCCATTCAGGGCAGCGGCAACGGGTTCGTGACCGATCCGGGGAAACTGGCCGCCGTGTGCGGTTGATGGCGGCACGGAGGATGCCCGCCACCAGACCGGCCAAGTGGCCGGTCTGGCGTATCCGGAGCGGCAGGGCGAGCTTCCGGCTCAGATGTTGGCGCCCTCGTCGACAAACACCGACAGCCGCTTCGGCCGCACCCAGACCGCATCACCGGGCAGCAGGCCGAGCTGGCGGTATTCTTCGCGCGACAGTGCGGCGTCGATCAGGCGGTCGTCGTCGGTGCGTACCTCCACCCGCACCACCGGCCCGACGGCATGGATGTGCTCGACCACCCCGCGCGCCAGCGCCTCCCCGGCCTCGCGTGACAGCGAGAGGTCGTGCGGGCGCACGTAGATCTGTGCTGCGCCTTCTGATTGTGCGGCCGGGGTTTCCAGCCGGTGCCGGTAATCGCCGATCGCCACGCCGCCGGCTTCGATCCGCCCGTGGAACAGGTTGACGTCACCGAGGAACTGGGTCACGAACGGGCTGGCCGGCGCATCGTAGATCTGCGCCGGGGCACCGACCTGCTCGATGGCGCCGTGGTTCATCACCACCACCCGGTCGGACACTTCCAGCGCCTCTTCCTGGTCGTGGGTGACGAACACGCTGGTGATGTGCATTTCGTCGTGCAGGTGGCGCAGCCAGCGGCGCAGCTCCTTGCGCACCTTGGCGTCCAGTGCGCCGAACGGCTCGTCGAGCAGCAGCACCTTCGGTTCCACCGCCAGCGAGCGCGCCAGGGCAATGCGCTGGCGCTGGCCGCCCGACAGCTGGCTCGGGTACGCGTCGGCCAGCCAGTCGAGCTGCACCAGCTTCAAAAGCTGCATCACCTTGTCGCGGATCGCCTCTTTCGGCGGCCGGCTGGCGCGCGGGCGCACGTTCAGGCCGAAAGCCACGTTGTCGAATACCGTCATGTGGCGGAACAGCGCGTAATGCTGGAACACGAAACCGACCTGGCGCTCGCGCACATGGCGCTCGGTGGCGTCCTCGCCGTGAAACAGGATCTGGCCGCTGTCGGGCACTTCCAGTCCGGCAATGATGCGCAGCAGCGTGGTCTTGCCGCAGCCCGACGGGCCAAGCAGGGCCAGCAGCTCGCCCGAACCGATGTCGAGGCTGACATCGTTCAGCGCGACAAAATCACCGAAGGTTTTGCGGATATGGCGGATATCGATACTCATGGACGGCCATCCTGTCAGGGAGTCGGTGCGCTGGCGGCAAGCCGGGCGCGGGCTTCGAGCGGTACGTCGCGGCCGGCAGCGTGTTCGCGGCTGGCGCGCCATTCAACGAGGGTTTTCAGCACCAGCGTCACCAGCGCCAGCAAGGCAAGGATGGCCGCGCAGGCAAAGGCACCGACGAAGTTGTATTCGTTGTAAAGGATTTCCACGTGCAGCGGGATGGTGTTGGTTTCACCGCGGATATGGCCGGACACCACGCTGACCGCGCCGAATTCGCCCATCGCCCGCGCATTGGTGAGGATCACGCCGTAGAGCAGGCCCCACTTGATGTTGGGTAGCGTCACTTTCCAGAAGGTCTGCCAGCCCGAAGCGCCCAGCACGATGGCGGCCTGTTCCTCGTCTGCCCCCTGCGCCTGCATCAGCGGGATCAGCTCGCGGGCGACAAACGGGAAGGTGACGAACACGGTGGCCAGCACGATGCCCGGCACGGCAAACATCACCTTGATGTCGTGGTCGGCCAGCCACGGGCCGAGCCAGCCGGCGCTGCCGAACAGCAGCATGTACATCAGGCCGGCCACCACCGGGCTGACCGAAAACGGCAGGTCGATCAGCGTGGTCAGGAGGCTTTTGCCGGGAAACTCGAAGCGGGCGATCGCCCACGCCATCGCCACGCCGAACACCACGTTCAGCGGCACCGAAATGGCGGCGGTCAGCAGGGTCAGCCGGATGGCGCTGACGGCCTCCGGCTCGGTCAGGGCAGCGGCGAACAGCTCCCAGCCCTTGGAAAACGCCTCCCAGAACACCGAGACCAGCGGGATCAGCAGGAACAGGGTCAGGAACGCCAGGGCGATGGTGGTCAGCAGCCAGCGTACCGGCCGCGATTCAGTGGTGGCGGCCGAACGCCGGTCGCGGGCAGCAAGAGCCATGGACGGGGCCTCCTTAGCGCACACCGTGGCGGCGGTTGGCCCACCACTGGATGCCGTTGATGACGAAAAGCAGGACAAAGGCGATCACCAGCATGGCCACGGCAATGGCGGTGGCGCCGAGGTAGTCGTACTGCTCGAGTTTGCCGATGATCAGCAGCGGAGCGATTTCCGATACCATCGGCAGGTTGCCGGCAATGAAGATCACCGAGCCGAACTCACCGCTGGCGCGGGCAAATGCCAGGGTGGCGCCGGTCAGCAATGCCGGCGTCAGCGCCGGAAACAGCACGTGGCGGAAAATCTGCCAGCGGCTGGCGCCGAGGCTGGAGGCGGCTTCTTCCAGTTCGGTTTCGAGGTCTTCCAGTACCGGCTGCACCGTCCGTACCACGAACGGCAGGCTGACGAAGGTCAGCGCCACGAGGATGCCCAGCGGAGTGAAGGCCACCTTGATACCCAGGGGTTCGAGCCACTGGCCGAACCAGCCGTTGGGTGCGTACAGCGTGGCCAGCGCAATGCCGGCCACGGCAGTGGGCAGGGCGAAGGGCAGGTCTACCAGCGCATCCACCAGCCGCTTGCCCGGAAACGGGTAGCGCACCAGCACCCAGGCCACCAGAAAGCCCATGACCGCGTTGATGAGGGCTGCCAGTGCCGAGGCGCCGAACGAGAGGCCCAGGGCGGACAGGACGCGCGGATTGAATACGGCGGTGGCAAAGCCGGCCCAGCCGAGGTCACCCAGCTTCATCACCAGCGCGGCCAGCGGCAGCAGCACGATCAGGGACAGCCAGAAGAGGCCGTAGCCCAGGCCAAGGCCGAAGCCCGGCAGCACGGAGTGGCGCGCGAATGCCATGCTGACTCCTGCTTAACGTTTGGCGTAGATCTGGTCGAAGGTGCCGCCGTCCTTGAAGTGGGCGTCCATGGCCTTCTTCCAGCTGCCAAAGGTTTCTTCGACGGTAAAGGTCTTGATCGGCGGGAACTGGCTGCTGAATTTGGCCAGCACGGCCTTGTCGCGCGGGCGCAGGTAATTCTGCGCGGCGATGGTCTGGCCTTCCGGACTCCACAGGTATTGCAGGTAGGCTTCGGCTTCCTTGCGGGTGCCTTTCTTGTCGACCACCTTGTCGACCACCGATACCGGGCTTTCGGCGAGGATCGACACTTTCGGGTAAACCACGTCAAAGCCGCCACGACCGAATTCGCGTGCCACCATTTCCGCCTCGTTCTCGAACGTCACCAGCACGTCACCGATCTGGCGCTGCATGAAGGTGGTGGTGGCGGCCCGGCCGCCGGCGTCCAGCACCGGCACGTTGGCAAACAGTTTCTGCACGTAGGCGCGCGCGGCCGGTTCCCCGCCGGCCTGCTGTGCCTGGCCCCAGGCGGCGAGATAGGTGTAGCGGCCGTTGCCGGTGATCTTCGGATTGGGAATGATCACCTGCACGCCCGGCTTTACCAGGTCGTTCCAGTCGCGGATCTGCTTCGGGTTGCCCTTGCGGACGAGGAAAATCATGGTCGAGGAAAACGGTGCGGCGTTGTCGGGCAGGCGTTTTTGCCAGGTGGCCGGTACGAGGCCGCCGCGCTCGGCCAACAGATCGATGTCCGGTGCCTGGTTCATGGTGATCACGTCGGCCTGCAGGCCGCTGGCAACACTCATGGCCTGCTTGGACGAGCCGCCGTGCGACTGTTGCAGGGTGACGGTTTCGCCGGTCCTGGCCTTGTAGGCCTTCTGGAATGCCGGGTTGTAGTCCTTGTAGAAGTCGCGCATCACGTCATAGCTGACGTTGAGCAGGGTGGCATCGGCAAGGGCCGGCAGGGACAGGCCGGCGAGGGACAGGGCCAGGAACAGGTGGCGCAGGGTGGCAGGCATGACACGGACTCCGGACGGAATGGCAATGCACGGAGCTTACGCAATTGTCTTTATACCCATAAAGACCGATTATTGATTCGGTTATTCCTGATTGGAATTAGATGGCCGGGGCAGGAGGTCCCGTCCGGCTTTCTATACTGGCGCTGGAGGGATGTTCCCGCGCGAAAGGCATGTCATGACGCATTCTTCTTCCCCGGCCGCCGGGCTGGTCAGTGTGGCCAGTCCGCTGGGTGTCAGCCAGACACTGGACCGGCTGGTCGCTGCACTGGCACAACATGGCTGGCGCGAATTTGCCCGGATTGACCATGCCGGGGCGGCTGCGGCCGCCGGGCTCAGCCTGCTGCCGCGGACCGTACTGGTATTCGGCAATCCGGCCAGCGGGACCGGTCCCATGCAGCACGCGCCGACCCTGGCCATCGACCTGCCGATGAAAATGCTGGTGTGGCAGGACGACGCCGGACAGGTCTGGGTGAGCTACAACAGCGCTGACTATTTTGCGGATGTCATTCTGGCGCGCCACGGCCTGACACCACCGGACGGTCTGCGCGAACGGCTGACGGATCTGCTGGAACAGGCTGTGCAGGATGCGACAGCATTTTATGCTAAATAACGTTTTTTGACGTTAAAAATGACTGAATGATGTTTGTTTCTTGAAATAAATGACTGCCATGTCTATTTTTCGGATTCGGCAGGGCTTTCAGGGCATTGGCATGGCTGATCCCCGTCAGTTTTTCGTCGAGGCCCGACCGGTGTCATGCCGGTCTGGCGTGTCTGGATCATTTCCCCGGTATCTGCCGGGGTTTTTTTTGGTGCAGGTTCCGGTCAGCCGGCACTCAGCCGCAGCAGCGCCCGGCTGACCAGCACCAGCCCCATGCTGGCCGTGACTGTCATGGCCGATCCGTAGCCGGCACAAGCCAGCCCCTGCGGTGCGGCACCGCTTTCGCAGACGGCTCCGGCCTGCGGCTTGCGGACCGGCTCATCGGAAAACACGCATTCGATGCCGAACCGGGCCTTGGGGTCGCGCGAGAAGCCGTATTTCTTGCGTAATTCGTAGCGCAGGCGGGCGCAGACCGGGTCGCCGGTGACCCGGGCCAGGTCGGCTACCTGGATGCAGGTGGGGTCGATGCGGCCACCGGCCGCCCCGCTGACCAGCAAGGGCAGCGACTGGCGCCGGCACCAGGCCGCCATGGCGGCCTTGGCGCGCAGGTCGTCAATGGCGTCGATTACCAGCCCGACAGGCGGGGCCAGCAGGGTGGCGACATTGTCGGCGCTGATGAAATCCTCGACGGTGTGGACCCGGCAGGCCGGGTTGACCAGCCGGACGCGCTCGGCCATTGCCTCGACCTTGGGCAGGCCGAAACTGCCGTCCAGCGCGTGGATCTGCCGGTTGACGTTGGATTCGCACACGTTGTCGAGGTCGATCAGCGTCAGCTCGCCGACTCCGGCGCGGGCCAGGGCTTCCACGGCCCAGCTGCCCACGCCGCCAATGCCGACCACGCAGACATGGGACTGGCGGATGCGGCTGGCTTCGGCGTCGCCATACAAACGGTGCATGCCGCCAAAGCGGCGGTCGAGGTCGGGCGCAGTCATCGCGGCAAGTCCCTGAAAAAACGGCGGATGCTAGCGCCCTCCTGCCTGCGCCGGCAAGAGGCGGCCGGCCGGCTTGACCGGGGTCAATGCCTGAATATGCAAAATAAATAGAATGGCCGGCGTTTTTGTCCACGGAAAGACACGCATGACTGCCTGCCGCATTGCCATGATCGGGGCCGGTGAAACCGGCACGCCGCTGTTACAGCAACTGATTGATGCTCCGTTTGTCGAAGTGGTCGGCGTGGCCGACCTTGATCCGGCCCAGCCGGGCATGCAGCTGGCGACCCGCCACGGCGTGGCCGTGACCACGCAGTTCCAGGTGCTGGCCCGCGATGCCTCGATCGACATCCTGATCGACGTGACCGGCGTGCCCGAAGTGCGTGACAACCTGCGCGCCATCATGCAGGCCACCAGCAACACCCATACCCTCATCATGCACGAGCGCATCGCGCTGCTGATGCTGTCGCTGTCGGCCGGCCAGTGGGTCGGCAGCAAGCACGGCGATCTCGAATACGCCTGATCCTGCCTGCCGGGAATGCTCGCCGGCGCAGCACTCCGGCCGGTGTCATGACCGGTGCTGCACACACGACAACGCCGCATTTCCCTGTCCGGGACGTGCGGCGTTGTCGTTCTTGGCCGGTCGCTGCCGCTTTTGCAGGCTGCACGGTCCGTGCAACTTGTGCCGGAGCCGTTCAGCAGGTTCCGGCCGGCGTCTGGTGCCGGCCGGAACGTCTGCCGACGGGCATTACCACGGGGTCTCGCGCTCCGGTGTGGCACTGATACGGTGCAGGGACAGGTCTGCACCGTTGTATTCGGCCTCGTCCTCCAGGCGCAATCCCATCGAGCGGTGCAGCAGGCCGTATACGGCCAGTCCACCGGCAAACGCCAGTGTGACCAGCCCCAGCGTACCCACCAGCTGGCTGGCGAAGCTGACCCCACCCAGTCCGCCCAGAGCCGTCTGGCCGAAAATGCCGCAGGCCAGCCCGCCCCAGACCCCGCACAGGCCGTGCAGCGGCCAGACGCCGAGCACGTCGTCGATCTTCCAGCGGTTTTGCGTCAGGGTGAACAGCTGGACGAACAGGGCGCCGGCCATCGCTCCGACCACCAGTGCCCCGACCGGGTGCATCACGTCGGAACCGGCGCACACGGCCACCAGCCCGGCCAGCGGACCGTTGTGGATGAAGCCGGGGTCATTGCGGCCAAGCCATTGTGCCGTCAGCGTGCCGCCAACCATGGCCATCAGCGAATTCATCGCCACCAGCCCGGAAATCGCCTCCAGCCGCTGCGCGCTCATCACGTTGAAGCCGAACCAGCCCACGATCAGGATCCAGGCACCCAGCGCCAGGAACGGGATGGAAGACGGCGGGTGGGCGGCAATGCCGCCTTCGCGGGTGTAGCGGCCACGACGCGGGCCGAGCAGCAGCACGGCGGCCAGCGCCATCCAGCCGCCCGAGGCGTGAACTACTACCGAGCCGGCAAAATCGTGGAATGCAGCGCCGAAGGTAGCCGTCAGCCAGTCCTGCACGCCGAAGTGGTTGTTCCAGGCCAGCCCCTCGATCAGCGGGTAGACCAGTCCCACCAGCAGGAAGGTGGCGGCAGTCTGCGGCCGCAGGTTGGCCCGTTCGGCGATGCCGCCGGAAATGATGGCCGGAATGGCGGCGGCAAAGGTGAGCAGGAAGAAGAACTTGACCAGTTCATAACCGTGACTGGCCGCCAGCAGCGTGGCCGGTGCCCAGAACGACACGCCGTAGGCCAGCGTATAGCCGACGGTGAAATACGCCACCGCCGAAACGGCAAAGTCGGTGAGGATCTTGACGAGGGCGTTGACCTGGTTCTTTTTGCGGACGGTGCCGAGTTCCAGAAAGGCGAATCCAGCATGCATGGCCAGGATCATGATGGCGCCGAGCAGCAGGAACAGGACGTCGCTTGAAGTCGGGGCAGGAAAAGTCACGGCAGGTACCATAATAAAAATATGGTGCTGTTTTAGCAATTTTCATGCCATTGTTTTTTTATGGTTGGGGGCAATGCAATCTGCTTATGCCTCATTTTGATGCATTCATGCTGTCCCAGGGTGCATCTGCTGGCGCTGTTTTTGTGCCATTTCTGCATAAAGCGAGGCTTTTTCCGGCTGCCCGGTGTGGGCGTAGAACACCGACAGGTTGTAGCTGGCCAGAAAACTGCCGCGGGCCGGAATGCTGTTTTCATGATGGCGGACAGTGCCAAGCTTAAGGCAGCGCAGCCAGGCAGCCTCAATGGCTGGCAGGATGGCCGGAGCATCGGCCGGCACGGTGATGGCATAGTCCAGCAGCAGATCGCCTAGCACGAACAGGAAATCGGCTGAGTTGGCCAGATGCGATTGCCAGGTTTCTGCCAGTGGAATGGCCTGATCGAAGCGGCCGAGCTTTTTCAGGCAGAACAGCAGACGGCAGACAAGGTCTGCCGTGTACGGAGGGTATCCCCCTGTGACTGGCAGGGCCTGTGCGTAATGTTCGGCTGCTTGGCCAAAGTTGTCGCGGACCTCAAACTCCTTGCCGATCTGGTAGTGCAGATAAGGGTTGGCCGGGCTGGCTGCCAGTGCTGCCTGCAACAGCGGGAGATTACGTTCTTTCTTGTGAGCATTGAGTGGATGCTCCAGATAGCCGTCATGTCCCAGTACGATCTGGGTACGGAAATGCAACAGGTCCGAAGCAGGATGTTCGTGTATCCGTCCTTGATAGCGGACAGCCGCCGGAAGCAGGCGCGGAATCCAGCAGTCGGCATGGGTTGGCAGGCCTTCCAGCACGAAGTCGCTGCGTACACATACGAGTCCCATGCAGTCTGGTGCATGACGGACTGCTTTGCGCAAAGGTGCCGGATCGATAAGCCATTCATCCGCATCAATGACGAAATTCCAGGCCGTTCGAGAGAGGGACAGTGCTGCATTACGGGCTGCGGAAAAATCATCGTTCCATGCAAAATGCCCGATCCGACAACCAAATCGGCCTGCAATCATGACGGTATCGTCGATTGACCCGGTGTCCATCACCACGATTTCATCAACGTGAGCGGATACGCTTTCAAGGCAGCGGGCAAGCCGAGCTGCTTCATTTCTGACAATCAGGATCGCGCTGACG
The DNA here is from genome assembly GCA_018055005.1 of Laribacter sp. Lineage (GTDB taxonomy): Bacteria > Pseudomonadota > Gammaproteobacteria > Burkholderiales > Aquaspirillaceae > Laribacter. The sequence continues at coordinate 21,201 of JAGPIM010000005.1, read as the reverse complement.
CTGGGCATGGACAGTATTCCGGTCATCGGTGACGGAGTGCATCTAGGCAGAAGGGGTGAGACCAAGTCAAGTCCGGCAGCCTGAACGCCTTTGCCTACACTGAATGGTCTCCCCCATCCGGTGGTATTTCAGAAAGGAAAGCATATGGATAAGTCCCTGCATCTTGACCTCAATCTCGACAAGCACCTCGACACCACCCTGGTGATCGAATGCCCGGTCTGCGGCCATGAAATCACCCACCATTTCCGTTCGCTGGAACCCGACAGCGTACTGGTGTGCAGCCAGTGCCAGCACAGCGTCACCGTCAGCGAGGCTGACCTGGAGCGGGCCGAGGTGCTGTACCAGGCCATGCTGCGTGACGGCGAGCAGTAATGCCTGCCGGGCGGCCTGGTTGACAGCGTCCGCCCGGACACCGACCATCGCGCTCCCTGTCGTTGTCCCCTGGTTGCATCATGCCGCGTGCCGATGTTGTTCTGGTTGAACTGGGCCTTGCGCCGTCCCGTACCGTTGCCCAGCGGCTGATCGCCGCCGGGCGTGTGCATGTCGAGCGCGGCAGCCGGTCCGTGACCGTGAAAAAGTCCAGCGAAACGCTGGATGCCGGCGAAGCGGTCGGGATCACGCCGGACCCGGCCGACCGCTACGTGTCGCGCGGGGCGCTCAAGCTGGAAGGCGCTCTGGCGCGGACCGGCGTCAGTGTGTCCGGCCGGCTGGCGCTGGACGTGGGGCAGTCCACGGGCGGCTTTACCGACTGCCTGTTGCAGGCTGGTGCGGCTCGGGTGGTGGGCATCGACGTCGGTCACGGGCAGCTGCATCCGCGCATTGCCGATGATCCCCGGGTGGTGGCGTTTGAAGGCATCAATGCCCGTGCGCTTGATCTGGCCGCCATTCGGGCCGCTGCCGGGCAGGAATCCGTCGACCTGATCGTGTGCGACGTGTCGTTCATCTCGCTGACGCTGGCCCTGCCGCCGGCTTTGCCGTTGCTGGCGCCGGGCGGTGTGTTGCTGTCGCTGGTCAAGCCACAGTTTGAAGTCGGCCGCGAAGGCATTGGCCGCGGCGGACTGGTGCGCGACGCCGGCCTTTATCCGCAGGTGGAAACGAAAATCCGTGCATTGTGTGCCGAAGCCGGACTGACCGTGCGTGATTACTTCGACAGCCCGATCCTGGGGGGCGACGGCAACCGCGAGTTTTTCGTCTGCGCCGTGCGCGAATAACGCCGGAGCCTGGCGCTTGCTGGTACCGGTGAGTGTGTCCGGGATTCACGCCGTGGGCGGAGCCATGATCTGATCATGCCGGATGCCGGATGCCGGTGCGCAAGCCTGTCCCTTTGCCTGTCGGCCATCCAGGGAAGAACCGGCACGGCTCCCGGCGGCAGACACCTTGCGTCCATGGAGTCTGGAGCCGGCCGGGCGTGCCGCCTCGGCATCAGAGGGCTGGCCGGAATCCGGCCTGGTCACTGTTTGCCCGGCTCGTGTGCCCGTCTTGTCGCCCTGCCTGCCTGTGCTTTGCGCGGAGTATTGCCCGCCGGTGTTGCCGGTCTGGTTCCGTCAGCGGTGTGCCTGGCCTCAAGGACTGGCAGGATGCCGCCGGTTGGCGGCATCCATGCTGCACGGGCGGTCGGGTTCAGCCCAGTTGCTGGCCGGCAAGTCCGGGGCGACCGGCGACAAATGCGCTGGCTTCCAGCCGCTTGCCCCCGGCGGGTTGCAGGCTGGTGATGCAGAGTGCGCCTTCGCCGCAGGTCACGGTCAGGCCGTGCCGGTCGGCGGCGATGACCGTGCCGGGCGTGCCGCTGCCCGCGACGGGCGTGGCGGCCCAGACTTTCAGGGTCTCGCCGCCCAGCCGGGTCCAGGCGCCGGGCGCCGGGCAGTAGCCGCGCACGCGCCGGTCGAGCTCGGCAGCGGGCAGGGCCCAGTCGAGTCCGGCTTCTTCCTTGGTGAGTTTCTGTGCGTAGGTGACGCCGGCCTCCGGCTGCACCACCGGCGGGTAGCGATCCGGGTCAGCCAGCACGTCGACAATCGCGCTGGCACCCAGCGTCATCAGGCGGTCGTGCAGGCTGGCGGCGGTGTCGTCCACGCCGATCGGCGTGGTGACGACATGGCGCATCGGTCCGGTGTCGAGGCCGGCTTCCATCTGCATGATGGTGACGCCGGACTCGGCATCACCGGCGAGAATGGCGCGCTGGATCGGTGCGGCGCCGCGCCAGCGCGGCAGGATGGAGGCATGGATGTTGAGGCAGCCCAGTCGCGGCAGGTCGAGCACGGCTTGTGGCAGGATCAGCCCGTAGGCGGCGACCACCATCACGTCGGCCTCCACGGCACGCAGCATGGCCTGGGCTTCGTCGTTACGCAGGCTCAGCGGTTGCTCGACCCGCAGGCCCAGTTCCAGCGCCCGTGCCTTGACGGCCGAGGGCTTGAGCTTCATGCCGCGGCCGGCCGGGCGGTCGGGCTGGGTCAGCACCAGCGGAATGTCGTGGCCGGCGGCGGCAAGGGCCGTGAGGGCGGCGGCGGCAAAGTCGGGAGTGCCGGCAAAAATCAGTTTCATGGACGCACCGTGGACAAAAAGGCCGGCGGCCGAAAGGCCGCCGTGGTGAATCGGAACCACCCCGTTCCGGGGCAGGAAGCCAGCAGTTACAGACTCTGGCGCTCGCGCTTCTTGAGTTTCTGCTTGATGCGGCTCTGCTTCATCTGCGACAGGTGTTCGACGAACACCTTGCCGTCGAGGTGGTCGATTTCGTGCTGGATGCAGATGGCCAGGAGGCCTTCGGCATCGAGGCTGAACGGCTGGCCGTCCCGGTCGAGGGCTTCGACGGTGACGGTTTCGGCACGGGTGACCTTGTCGTAGATGCCGGGCACCGACAGGCAGCCTTCTTCGTACACGGTTTCGCCGGCCTTGCGGGTGATGACCGGGTTGATCAAGACCAGAAGGTCGTCGTGTTCTTCCGACAGGTCGATCACCACCAGCCGGCGGTGATAGTCGATCTGGGTGGCGGCCAGCCCGATGCCGTGGGCGGCGTACATGGTTTCGGCCATGTCGTCGATCAGACGGCGCAGGGCGTCGTCGACAACGTCGACCGGCCTGGCTACCGTGTGCAGCCGTTCGTCGGGGTAATGCAGGATGTTGAGTAGCGCCATGGCGTGATAATGTCTGTAAATCAGAGGGATGCGAGCGGGCGGCACTGCCGTCGGCTGGCCACTTTACATGTGGGTGCCGTGAGCTGTTTGACAAGGGTCGCCATGCCGTCAACCACCATTATATCGACAGCTGCCTGCTCTGACGGATTCCGTGCAGGCTCCCGTTCTGCCGCTGCCTTGCCGGCGGCCCTGTTGCATCTGGCCCACATTCCCGGCCTGGGTGCGGTCCGCCTCAACCGCCTGCTGCATGCGTTCGGCTCGGCCGAAGCGGTGCTGCAAGCCGGTACGGCCGGGCTGACCGGCATCGTGCCGGGCAGGCTGGCCGAGGCCATCGTGCAGACCGATACCCGGCGCGAACAGGCGGCCGTGGAGGCATGGCTGGCCCGTGGCGAAGGGCGCGACCTGCTGACACTGGCCGACGCCGACTATCCGCCGGCGCTGGCCGAGCTGACCGACCCGCCGCCGCTGCTGTACCTGCACGGTCGGCGAGAACTGCTGCAACAGCCGATGCTGGCCGTGGTGGGCAGCCGGCAGGCCACACCGCAAGGCAAGCGGGATGCCACCCGCTTTGCCCGGGCACTGGCCGGATCGGGGCTGACCGTGGTCAGTGGCCTGGCGGCCGGCATTGACGCGGCAGCACACGAAGGTGCCCTGTCAGCCGGGGGCGGGACCGTCGGGATCATCGGCACCGGCATCGACCGCATCTATCCGGCCGCCAATCGTGATCTGGCACACCGGATGGCCGTCGAGGGGCTGCTGGTCAGCGAGCTGCCGCTGGGCAGTCCGCCGCTGGCCGCACATTTTCCGCGGCGCAACCGGGTGATTGCCGGACTGAGCCTGGGATGCCTGGTGGTGGAGGCCGACCTCGAAAGCGGCTCGCTGATCACCGCCCGGCTGGCCCTGGAAGCCGGCCGTGAAGTGTTTGCCATGCCGGGGTCGATCCACTCGCCGGTGGCCAAGGGCTGTCATGCCCTGATCCGGGAGGGTGCCAAGCTGACCGAGTGCCTGGAGGACATCCTGTCCGAACTGCCGCCCGTGCTGCTTCCGCCGCCGGTGACGGCCCGGTCGCAGGCTGTGCCGCAGGTCATTGAGGATGCGGTACTGGCTGCGCTGGGGACGGAAATCCTGACGCTGGACAGCCTTGCCGGGCGTACGGGCTTGACGGTCGACACCCTTTTGGGGATGCTGCTCGCTCACGAGCTTGCCGGACAGGTTGTGGGACTGCCGGGCGGGCGTTATCAGCGCATGCTGTAACCATTTGACGGTGCAGCATTTTTTCTTTCCGGTTCTGGTTCATTCATGTTTGATGTCATCGCCTTTCTGGTGCAGGAATATCGCGACTTTTCGGCCTGTCCCGGCCCGGACGACCTGGCGCGCAAGCTGGCCGCAGTGGGATTCGAGGATGACGTGATCCATGACGCGCTGGACTGGCTGTCGTCATTGCTGGCGCAAGGGGCCGTGCCCGAAGTGCTGGCTGAGAGCCGCCTGCCGCGCATCCTGACCCAGGAAGAGCGCGAGGGCCTGCCGCTGGAAGTACAGGATTTTGTGCTGTTCCTGGATCGGGTCGCTGCCATCAGCAACGTGCAGCGCGAGCAGATCCTCGACCGGCTGATGGATGTGCCGCCCGACGAACGCTCGCTGGATGCCGCCCGCCTGACCGTATTGGCGGTGCTGTGGCGCCACGCGGCCGAGGTCGATGCGCTGATCGCCGAGGAACTGATGGTGGCGATCGACGGGCCCATGCCGTTGCAATAAGGGCCATCTGCCCTTGTGGAGCGCCACCCATCGCTCTACCATGCCGCCCTTCGACAGGCCGGGCTTGCGTTTTGTTCGCGTCTCCCGGATAGAAACAAGGGTTCCGACCCGCTGCATCACGTGATATCGACATGCCCGCCAATCTGCTGATCGTTGAGTCGCCCTCAAAGGCGAAACCGCTGAAAAAATACCTCGGGGCCGACTTCGAGGTACTCGCCTCTTATGGGCACGTGCGTGATCTGGTGCCGAAGAACGGTGCTGTCGATCCCGAGCACGACTTTGCGATGAAGTACCAGATCATCGCCAAGAACGCCAAGCACGTTGACGCCATCGCGTCAGCGGTGCGCGAGGCCGACAATATCTACCTCGCAACTGACCCGGACCGCGAAGGCGAAGCGATCTCGTGGCACCTGTTGCAGATCCTGCAAGCGAAAAAGCTGCTCAAGGACAAGAACGTCCAGCGCGTGGTGTTCCACGAAATTACCCAGAATGCCGTGCTGGATGCCGTGGCGCATCCGCGCCACATCCTGCAGGAACTGGTGGATGCCCAGCAGGCCCGCCGGGCGCTCGACTACCTGGTCGGCTTCAAGCTCTCGCCGCTCCTGTGGAAGAAAATCCGCCGCGGCCTGTCGGCCGGCCGGGTGCAGAGTCCGGCCCTGCGGCTGATCTGCGAACGCGAGGCGGAAATCCGCGCCTTTGAAACCCGCGAATACTGGTCGGTGCACCTCGACAGCCACAAGGGCCGGCAGAAATTCTCCGCCCGCCTGACCGACTGGCAGGGCCACAAGCTCGACCAGTTCGACATCCCCGCCGAAGCCGCGCAGGCCGACATCCTGGCGGCACTGGCGGGCAAGCCTGCCAGCGTGACGGCGGTGGAAAAGAAAAAGAAGTCACGCAGTCCGGCGGCACCGTTCACCACCTCGACCCTGCAGCAGGAAGCCGTGCGCAAGCTCGGCATGAGCACCGACCGCACCATGCGCACCGCGCAGCAGCTCTACGAAGGGGTCGATGTCGGCCAGGGCCAGGTCGGCCTGATCACCTACATGCGTACCGACGCCGTGGTGCTGTCCAACGACGCGCTGACCGAAATCCGCTATTACATCGGCGAACACTTTGACGCCGACTACCTGCCCAAGAGCCCGGTCAGCTACAAGAACAAGTCGAAGAACGCCCAGGAAGCGCACGAAGCCATCCGGCCGACCTCGATCTTCCGCACCCCGGAATCGGTCAAGCCCTTCCTGACGCCCGAGCAGTTCAAGCTCTACACCATGATCTGGAAGCGCACGCTGGCCTGCCAGATGGCACCGGCGAAGTTCGATACCACCGCCGTCGACATCACCGTCGGCGACGGCGTGTTCCGTGCCAGTGGTCAGGTGCTGACCTTCCCCGGCTTCATTGCCGTCTACCAGGAAGACAAGGACAGCGACGACGCCGCTGCCGGTGATGACGACGAAGCCCGCCTGCCGGTGCTGGAGGTCGGCGACGAACTGCCGGTTGACAAGCTCTACGGCGAACAGCACTTCACCCAGCCGCCGCCGCGCTATTCCGAAGCCAGCCTCGTCAAGGCACTGGAGGAATACGGCATCGGCCGCCCGTCCACCTACGCCTCGATCATCAAGACGCTGAAGGACCGCGAATACGTCACGCTGGAGAAAAAACGCTTCGAGCCGACCGACACCGGTGACATCGTCAACAAGTTCCTGACCGAGCACTTCGAACAGTACGTCGACTACAACTTCACCGCCCGGCTGGAAGACCAGCTTGACGACATCTCCAACGGCAAGCGCCAGTGGGTGCCGGTGCTCGACAGCTTCTGGCAGGGCTTCAAGAAGCAGCTGGAGGAAAAGGAAGGCATCAGCCGCGCCGAAGTTACCACCCAGCAGCTTGACGAAGCCTGCCCCAAGTGCGGCAAGCCGCTGAACATCCGCTTCGGCAAGCGCGGCCGCTTCATCGGCTGCACCGGCTACCCGGAATGCGACTACACCCGCAACCTCAACGAAACTGCCGAAGAAGCAGCCGCTGCGGCGGCGGCCGAGCAGGAAGAACTGGTGGTGATCGAAGACCGGGTGTGTCCGGAGGATGGCGGCCAGCTCGTCATCAAGAAGGGCCGCTTCGGCAAGTTCATCGGCTGCGCCAACTACCCCAAGTGCAAGCACATCGAGCCCCTGGAAAAGCCGCGTGATACCGGCGTCACCTGCCCGGTGTGCAAGACCGGCCATCTGGTCGAGAAAAAGAGCCGCTACGGCAAGCTGTTCTACAGCTGCAACACCTATCCCAAGTGCACCTACGCGGTGTGGAATCCGCCGGTGGCGGAAAACTGCCCGCAGTGCGGCTGGCCGGTGCTGACTATCAAGACCACCAAGCGCCGCGGCACCGAAAAGGTGTGCCCGCAGAAGGAATGCGGCTGGAGCGAAGTCATCGCCCCGCCGGCCGGCAAGGATGAAGCGCCGGCCGACTGAGCGGCTGTGTTCCTGCCGTTTTCCCGCACGCCACGCCTGACCGCGTGGCGTGCGGCTTTTCAGGGTGGCGACCACGCTGGCAGTGACCGGCCCGGGCTTGGCGGTGCGCTCCGGCAGGTTCCGGAGGCCGGTCTGCCACCGGACAAACCGGGCGGACAGACAGCGGCGCATGCCGGCCTGTCCCGGCTGGCTACCGCCGGCGTCACGCTGGCCGCGATGCAGCCGGCTGCCTGTCCGGGGTCCTTACCGGTACGTTCGTCTGCTGCCACTCCCGGGGCGCTGCCTGGGCGGCCGGGTGCGTGTGGTTTCTGGATTCCGGCCGCAGACCGGACCAATGCGCGATGACCCGGCGGGGACATGTTTACCTGTCTCTCCTGCGCGTGCCGCACGGGCCGGGCTGACAGGCTGGCGGGCGGTTCCGTGCAGAAGCCGGCCGTCAGGTTTGGCCGTACCGGCAGGCATGCTCCCGTGCGGCCTGGTGCCGGTGGAGCATGCTTCGGGCATGCCGTGTCGCCCCTTGCCCGCCGGGCGGGCCGGCACCGGTAGGAAAAGCGACTGTGCCCGGCGCAATCCTGCTGCGGGCGGGCTTGACGGTGGTGTTGTCAGGTAAGGACAATTTACCCATATAGGTTTGACCGCCCGGCCTTGTCGGTCCGGGCGGTCGTTCACGTGGGGATCATGGAAGCAACATCCTTGTCGGCCGGTGTCGGGCCGACTGCTTTTGACGACATGCGCGCCGGCATCCGGCGCGGTTTTCCGATCGTGCTGGGTTACCTGCCGCTCGGTTTTGCCTTTGGCGTGCTGGCCGTGCAGAACGGCATACCCGGCTACGCTGCCGTCCTGATGTCGATCCTGGTGTTTGCCGGCTCCGGCCAGTTCATCGCTGCGGCCATGTGGGGTGCGGGGGCGGCACCGTGGGCGATCATCTTCACCAACCTGATCATCAACCTGCGCTACCTCTTCATGTGCGCGGCGCTGGCGCCGTGGCTGTCGCGCTTTTCGCGCCTGCAACAGGTGCTGTTCGGCTACGAAATCACCGATGAAATCTTTGCCGTCCACTCCAGCGCCATGCACCGGCATGAAACCGCGCGGGCGCCCCTGGTGTTTGCCGTCAACCTGACCGCCCACTCGGGCTGGGTCGGCGGCACGCTGCTGGGTGCCGTATCCGGCTCGCTGCTGGCCGACCCGCGCCATCTGGGACTGGACTTTGCCTTGCCGGCCATGTTCTTTGCCCTGCTGGTGCCGCTGTGCCTGACGCGCCTGCGGCTGCTGGTGGCCTTGCTGGCCGGCGGCCTGTCGGTCGGCTTTGCCCTCCTGGGCACCGGCAGCTGGAACGTGATCCTGGCGACCCTGATCGGTGCATCGGTTGCCACCTGGCTGACCCGGAACGAGGACAAGGCATGAGCTCGACGTCATTGTGGATCACCATTCTGGGCATGGCGCTGGTGACGGCGCTGCTGCGCGCGCTGCCGATCACCCTGCTGGCCGGTCGCCAGCTGCCGCCCCTTCTCGCCCGCTGGCTGTCGTTCGTGCCGGTGACGGTGCTGGCAGCCCTGTTGCTGCCGGACATCGTGCTGCGGCAGGGTGAACTGGCGCTGACCGTCGACAACCTGTTCCTGTGGGCGTCGCTGCCGACGCTGGCGGTGGCCTATTTCACCCGCAACTTCTTCGGCACCATGCTGACCGGCATGGTGACAGTGGGAGTGGCACGCTGGCTGCTGCCGGCCGTGTTCGGGCTGTAGCCGCGCATCCAGTCAGGATCTGGCCGACACGCTTTCGCGTCCACGCTGGCGGAAGGGCCGGCGCGGATCCTTTGCCGGCGCTGCCGGCTGGCAGACCGCCGCCGTTGCAGTGCGACGCTGCTGCCGGCTGCACATGAGGCGAGCCGGTCCAGACCTGCCGCTTCCTGGCTGGCGGACAGACAGGCCTGGCACGCTCAGTGCGGCGGCAGGCTCAGGCGGGCCAGCAGGCTGCGCATGACGTGCTGCACCTGTTCGGTCAGCGCTGCACGGTCGAGTTCCGGATGCAGCACGGCACGGATCAGCAGGCCGTTGAACAGGGCACTGATGACTTCCAGCGTGCTGTCGAGCAGCTCCGGCGCAATGGCCGGCTGCGCCGGGTCGCCCAGCAGCAGCTCGCGCAGGTGCTGGCGGGCGGCGGCGTCGGCTTCGCGCAGGATGGTGGCCACGTGCGGATTGCGCGCTGCTTCGGCCAGCATTTCCAGTTGCAGGGCGCTGTAGGTGGGTTCCAGGTTGTCGTCGACACCGCGCTGGACCGAGTTGACCAGGGCGGCGTGCAGCGATTCCGGGCGGGCAGCGATTTCGGCCATCAGGGAAAACAGCTGCTGCAGGTCGCGGCTGATGATGGCGGTGATGATGTCATCCTTGCTGGCGAAGAAATGGTAAACGTGGCCGGCGCTCATGCCGGCGGTGCGGCAGATCTGCGCCATGCTGGCCCCGTGGTAGCCGTGCCGGCGGAAGCAGTCGGCCGCGGCATCGAGAATCTGCTGGCGGCGGGCTTCGGCCAGCAGTGGATCATGCTGGCGGCCGGGTTTGCGGCGAGTGGACGGGTTCATGGCGGGTCGGGTGACGGGTGGATCGGAAAAATGACATTGGATTATCGCGGCTGGCGATCTGGCCGGCGACTCTTTTTATACGTCATGGCATGAAAAATGCCGCCGGTGCACCGGCGGCAGGATACCTCAGCCGGAGAAGGTCAGCCGCTGTTGCGCAGGCCGGTGGCCAGGCCGTTGATGGTCTGGTGGATGGCGTACAGCAGCTCCGGATTGTCCGGATCCTGGCGCAGGCGGGCCAGCCCGTCGATCTGCAACAGGTTGAGCGTGGTGAAGTACGGCATGCGGGCAGCCAGGCTGCGCGCCAGGGTCGGGTTGCCCGCCAGCAGCCGGGTCTGGCCGGTGATGGCGCAGAAGGCATCGCGGGTGCGCTCGAATTCGCTGCGGATCAGGCCGTATACCCGTTCGCGCACGGCCGGGTCCGGCACCAGCGAGGCGTATTCCGCCGCAATCTGCATGTCGGCCTTGGCCAGCACCATTTCCATGTTGTCGAGGGCGACGCGGAAGAAGGCCGACTCCTGCCACAGCGCGGCCAGCCGGTCGCGGCCGGTGGTGCCGTGGCGCGCCAGGAAGGCGCTCATGGCGCTGCCGACGCCGTACCAGCCCGGCAGCATCACCCGCGACTGCATCCAGCTGAATACCCACGGGATCGCCCGCAGATCGCTGATCGACGCCAGCGTCTTGCGCGAGGCCGGGCGGCTACCGATGTTGAGCTTGGCGATCTCGTTGATCGGCGTGGCGGCCAGGAAATAGTCGATGAAACCATCGGTTTCGATCAGCTGGCGATAGGCCTGATAGCTGTCGGCCGCCAGTTCGCCAAATACGCTTTCGTCGGTCGGGCATGACGGCCGCGGCACCAGGCTGGCTTCCAGCGTGGCGGCCAGCAGGGCTTCGAGGTTGCGCTGGCCGATGGTGCGGTCGGCGTACTTGGAGGCGATGACTTCGCCCTGTTCGGTAATGCGGATCTGGCCGGCCACCGTGCCGGCCGGCTGCGCGAGGATGGCATCGAAGCTCGGGCCGCCGCCGCGGCCGACCGAGCCGCCGCGGCCGTGGAACAGGCGGATGCGCACGTCAAACAGGTCAAAGACCGCGACCAGCCGCTTTTCGGCGGCATAGAGCGCCCACTGGCTCATCAGGTAGCCGCCATCCTTGTTGCTGTCGGAGTAGCCCAGCATTACTTCCTGCACGTCCTGGCGGCTGGCCAGCAGCTCGCGGTACAGCGGGATGGCGAACAGCTCGCGCATCACCGTGTCGGCGTGTTCCAGGTCCTCGATGGTTTCGAACAGCGGGATGATGTTGGCGCGTGCCCGGTGGCGGCCGTCGGCCTCCAGCGGCAGCAGGCCACTTTCCTTCATCAGCAGTGCCACTTCCAGCAGGTCGCTGGCCTCGGCGCAGTTGGAGATGATCAGGTTCGGCAGCGCGCCTTCGCCGTAGCGGTCCTGCAAGGCCCGGGTGGCGGCAAACAGGTCCAGCTCGCGCTGCACGCCGGGCGAATACTCGATGAACGGCGAGGCCAGCGGCCGGGCGTGGGCCAGTTCGGCGAGGAGCCAGGCGCGCTTGCCGGCTTCGTCCAGTGCGTCGTAGCCGGGCTGGCCGGCGCGGGCAAACAGTTCAGCCACGGCGGCGCCGTAGAGGTCGGCATGCTGGCGCTGGTCCAGCGGCATCAGGAAGAAGCCGAACACGCTGACCGCCCGCCGCAGTTCGCGCAGGCGGCCGCCGGCCAGCAGCGTGCTGCCGTGGGTGTCGAGCGAGCGGGCGATGGCAGTCAGGTCGGCGCCCAGCTCGTGCCGGTCGCGGTAGGGTGCCGCCTCGGCATGGCCAAAGCGCGAGTGGAACGGAATGTCGCGCTCGCGGGCGGTGGCGGCCAGCCGCGCCTGCAGGGTGGCGATGGCGCGGCGGTAGGGTTCTTCTTCGCGGCTGATGGCGGTATCGGGTGAACGGTCGCTCAGTGCCTGCACGGCCGGGCTGACCTGCACCCGGCGGTCGGACAGCGACAGCTCGCGGTAGAGGCCTTCGAGTTCGTAGTCGTAATGGGCAAAGGCGATTTCGGCCTGGCGCGACAGGGCGTAGCGCAGCAGGTCGGCGTTGACGAACGGGTTGCCGTCGCGGTCACCGCCGATCCAGCTGCCGATGCGGTAAAAGTTGGGAATTTCGATACGGGTGCCGAAGGTGGCGGCGATGTCGTCTTCCAGCCGGCCATACAGCGCCGGCAGGGCATCGAGGAAGGTCAGCGGGTGGTAGGCGATGCCGTTTTCGATTTCGTCCTTGACCGTCAGCTTGAACGGGCGGATGTCGGCCGTCTGCCAGAGCGTCAGCAGCACCCGCTTGAGCTTGGCTGTCAGGGCCGCTTCGGCGTCGGCCTCGACATCGGGGTGGTCGAGCAGTTGCAGGAACTTGCGGATGGCACGCTGGCAGTCCAGCGTGGTCTGGCGCTGCACTTCGGTCGGGTGGGCGGTCAGCACCGGCACGATCTGGGCGTATTCCAGCAGGCCGGCCAGCGTATCGGCGGTGATGCCGTGTTCGCGCAGGATGGTCAGCGCACGGGCCAGACTGCCCGGCTGCGGCGGCGAACCGGCCTTGCGGTGCGCCTTGCGGCGGCGGTTGTGGTGCAGGTCTTCGGCGAGGTTTTCCAGCTGGGCCAGCAGGCCGCTGGAACGCAGCAGGGTGTCGAGGACGACGGGTGACAGCTGTTGCAGGTGCGTGCGCAGCGGGCTGAGGTCTTCGGTGTGACAGGCCAGTTGCGGGATCTGCTCGACTTCTTGCCAGACGGCATCGCCGACCTGCTCGCGTACGACCTCGGCCAGCAGCCGGGTCAGGCGCATGCGATCGCGCGTCAGGGGCAGATCCTTGTCAAAGTCGGAAGTCATGCTCAGGTATCCTAGAAAAATGAACCGGGTCGACTGTTGGCTAATGAAAATCCGGTACGGTCATGATGTTAGAATTGCAACAAATTAACACAGGAATATTGGGTATGAAGCAAGTCGTCATTGCCAGCCGCGAGAGCCCGCTTGCCATGTGGCAGGCCGAGCATATCCGGGCGCGTTTGCAGGCGTTGTATCCGGAGCTGGAGGTCAGCATCCTGGGCATCACCACGCAGGGCGACCGCATTCTGGACAAAACCCTGAACAAGATCGGCGGCAAAGGGCTATTCGTCAAGGAGCTTGAACTAGCTATGCAGGAAGGCCGGGCTGACCTGGCGGTGCACTCGATCAAGGACGTGCCGATGGATCTGCCTGAGGGATTTGCGCTGGCGGCGATCTGCGAACGCGAAGACCCGCGTGATGCCTTCGTGTCGTCGCGCTATGCCAGCCTCTCGGAGTTGCCGGCCGGTGCCGTGGTCGGTACGGCCAGCCTGCGCCGCGAAAGCCAGGTCCGCGCCCGCTATCCGCACCTCCTGGTGAAGCCGCTGCGCGGCAACCTGCAAACGCGGTTGCGCAAGCTCGACGAAGGCCAGTACGACGCCATCATCCTGGCGGCCTCCGGCCTCAAGCGCATGGGGCTGGCCGAGCGCATCCGCATGGAGCTGTCGACCGCCGACAGCCTGCCGGCCGTGGGGCAGGGGGCGCTGGGCATCGAAATCCGTGCCGACCGTGCCGACCTGATGGCGCTGCTGGCGCCGCTCAACCACCCGGCTACCTACGCCTGCGTCACGGCCGAGCGGGCCATGGGCCGGGCACTGGGGGCGAGCTGCCAGATTCCGGTGGGCGGCTATGCCGAGCAGCACGAACACATGCTGGTCATGCGTGGCTTTGTGGCCACACCCGACGGCACCACCCTGCTGCACGCCGAAGCCACGGCTCCGGCCGAGTACGCCGACGCGTTGGGCCGCACGATTGCGAAGAAACTGCTGGACCAGGGCGCCGACGATGTGATCGACGCCGTGAAGGCTGCCGGCTGAGCGTCGCCGCCTGACTGACCAGCGGGCGTCCCGGCGGGACGCCCGTTTTGTTGCCGGCCTGCCTATAACAAAGGCATGTCTGCTTCTCCTCCCCAGGCTCCGCCGCGCTGGCGGATGCGCTTCCAGTTCTACCTGACTGCCGTACTGGCGCTGCTGGCGCTGGTGGCGGGCGGTGCCGTGTCGTGGCTCAACTACCGCAGTGCCAGCCGGCAGCTGATCGACAGCCACGTTACCCAGTTCGATTACGCGGTCAGCGCAGCCGAATCCCGCACCGAACACCTGCTGGCTCCGGTGGATGCCACCTTGCAGATGCTGGGCGGCAGCGCACTGGTGACGGCCGGCTCGCTGGCCGCCCGGCTGGAATCGCTGCCGCTGCTGATCCGGGCCCTGCGGCATGACCAGCGCCTGTCGGCGCTTTACCTCGGTTATCCGGATGGCGGGTTTTTCCTGCTGCGTCCGCTGGATTCGCCCGAAAGCCGGCGCCTGTTCATGGCGCCGCCCGGCAGTCGCTATCTGGTGCAGGGCATCGACCGGCAGGACGGCCAGCGCTGGATGCAGTTTGTCTACCTCGACGAAGCCGGCCGGGTGCTGTATCGCCAGCGGCTGCACAGTCCGCCGTTCGATCCGCGTACCCGCAGCTGGTACCAGACGGCCGGCCAGGCAGCCGGCCAGCGTATCCTGACCGAGCCCTACCGCTTCTACACCACCGGAGAAGCCGGGGCCTCCGTGGCCCGCGAGATCGCGCCCGGCGTGGTGGCCGGTGCTGACCTGTCGCTGCAGGACCTGTCGCGCTGGCTGGTACACCAGCCACGGATCAGCCGCAGCGAAATCGTGCTGTACGACGCTACCAGCCTGCGCCTGCTGGCATCCAGCCTGCCCCCGCAGCAGCCCGACCGGCACGGGCTGGCCCTGCCGGAACTCGGCAACCAGGGATCGGCCGCCATGGCAGCGCTGGCCCGCGGGCCACATCCGCTCGGGGCCTATCCGCTCGAAGTGGACGGCGAACCGTGGCGGGTCGTGGTGCGGGCCTTGCCGCAGACCGGCCAGGAGCCGCCATTGCGGCTGGCCGTGCTGGTACCGGAAGACGAGCTGCTGGCCGCGGCCCGGGCCGAAGGCGCCAGGGCGCTGCTGCTGACCGGGATACTGGTGCTGGTGGTGGTGCCGCTGGCATGGTGGATTGCTGGCCGGGTGTCGGCCTCGCTGGTGGAGCTGGCCGGCCGCGCCCGTGCCATCAATGCACTGGATTTCTCGCCGAGGCCGCCATTGCACTCGGCCATCTGCGAGATCGACACGCTGGCGCAATCGATGGACGGCATGCAGGCCACCATCGGGCATTTTCTGGCCATCGGGCTGGCCCTGATGCGCGAGCGGGAGCCGCACGCCCTGTATGACCGGTTGCTGGCCGAAACGCTGGCTGCGGCCGAAGCGGCAGCGGCAGGACTGTATTTTCTGGATGCCGACCGGCGCCAGCTGTTGCCGGCCGGCGGGCTGACCGGCGAACAGCCGCTGATCCTGCCGGCACTGAGCCTGCGCAGCAGCCTGCACGACGTGCGGGCGCGGGCACTGGAAACCGGCCGTTCGCAGATCGAGTCCCTGCAACCGGACAGCCCGGTCTTTGACGATCTGCCCCCATCGGTCGCAGCCCTGGGACGTCAGGGAGCATCCATCCGGCTGTGTGTACCGCTGATGGGGCACGAGGGGCGCAGCATCGGCGTACTGGTCCTGCTGTTCGTGCACGGACAGTCGTTGTCCCACGAGCGTCAGGCTTTTATCGAAGCCCTGGCCGGGCTGGCCGCCGTCGCCATCGACAACCAGCAGCTCCTGAGCGCGCAGACGGCGCTGCTCGATTCGCTGATCCGGCTGCTGGCCGGCGCCATCGACGCCAAGAGCCCGCACACCGGCGGCCACTGCCAGCGCGTGCCGGTGCTGCTGCGCTGGCTGGCCGAAGCCGCCTGCGAGGCCCGGCAGGGACCGTTTGCCAGCTTCCGGCTGACGCCCGGGCAGTGGGATGCGCTGCTGATCGCCGGCTGGCTGCACGACTGCGGCAAGGTCACCACGCCGGAATACGTGGTCGACAAGGCCACCAAGCTCGAAACGCTGTACGACCGCATCCACGAAATCCGTACGCGCTTCGAGGTGCTCAAGCGCGACGCCGACATTGATTACTGGCGCGGCATGGCCGCCGGCGGAGATGCCGCGGCACTCGGCCGTACCCGTGACGAGCGGCATGCCGCACTGGATGCCGACTTTGCCTTTGTCGCCGCCTGCAACACCGGCGAGCGGCCGTTAAGCGACGCTGACCTTGCACGATTGCGACGCATCGGGGCCCGGACCTGGCAACGTACCCTGGACGACCGGCTTGGCATCAGCCATGAAGAACAGAGCCGGCTGCCCGCAGCCGGTCCGCTGCCGGCCACCGAACCCCTGCTGGCCGACAAGCCCGGCCATCGCGTGCCGCGTCCGGACGGTGACGGTACGGCGGCCAATCGCCGGCGCGGTTTCAGCATGGAAGCCCCGGACTGGCTGTACGACCGGGGCGAGCTTCACAACCTGAGCGTGCGTGTCGGCACGCTGACCGCCGAGGAACGTTACAAGATCAATGAACACATCATCCAGACCATCGAAATGCTGAGACAGCTGCCGTTTCCGCCCCACCTGAAACAGGTGCCGGACATCGCCGGCAGCCATCACGAGCACGTGGACGGCAGCGGTTATCCGCGCGGCCTGATGCAGGACGACATGAGCGTCGAGGCGCGCATGCTGGCGATTGCCGACGTATTCGAGGCGCTGACCGCGGCCGACCGCCCCTACAAGACCGGCCAGCCGGTCAGCGAGGCACTGGCGCGCATGCGTGCCATGTGCGAGCGCGGCCATCTGGACCGCGATCTCTTTGTCCTGTTTGTCGAAAGCGGCGTCTGGCGCCGGTACGCCGAACGCTATCTGGCACCGGCCCAGCTCGATGCGGTGGACGTCGCCGCCGTGCTGGCCCCGCCCGGCGACCGGACCCCTGCCACGCTGCGCTGAAAAATGAACCGTATGAAATTCCCGCTTTCCTGCCCTCTGTGGCTTGTCGCCGCCTCTGCCCTGCTGGCGGGGTGCGCGTCCACCCACGGTATCGAACCGCAAACCCGTACTCCCGATCCGGCCGCACTGGCGCTGGTGCCGGCGTCATCGGCCACCGCCGCCCGCCCGGTGGCCGATGACGCCTGGCAAGCCCTCGGCTCGCCCGGACTGGCCGGACTGGTGCGGCGCGCACTCAGCGACAGCCCGGACCTGGCGACAGCCGCGGCCCGGGTGCGCGCCGCCGGGGCGACCCTGTTGCAGGCCCGCTCACTGCGCCTGCCGCAGCTGGATGCCCAGCTGACGGTACAAAGGCTGCGCGAATCGGCCAACGGCCTCTATCCGCCACCGATCGGCGGCCAGTGGTACACGCTGTACCAGCCCGAGGTGACATTCAGTTATCTCTTTGATTTCTGGGGACAGATGGCCGCGCAGGTGCGTTCGGCCGAAGCCGGCGTAGCCGTGGCTGCTGCCCGCGAACGCGACGTACGGCGCCTGCTGGCTTACGCCGTGGCCATGCAGTACGTGGCGCTGGCCGAATCGGTCGAACGGCAGGAGCTGCTGGCCCGCGGACTGGCCACGTTCGAAGCCCGCCAGTCGCTGTTGCAGCAGCGGGTGTCCGCCGGACTGGCCCCGCGCAGTGCGCTGGCCGTCCTGCGGGCCGCCACCGAACAGCAGCGCGGAGCGCTGGCGACAGCCGGGCAACAGGTGGCACTCAACCGGCACGCGCTGGCACAGCTGACCGGGCAGGGGCCGGAGGCCACGCGCCGGTTCACGCCGGCCCGCCTGCCGGATCCCGCCACCCTGGTCCTGCCGTCCGAACCCACGCTGGCCGCCCTGGCGGCACGGCCGGACGTCGAGGCCGCGCGACTGGCCATTACCGCTGCCGCCGAGGACATCCATGCCGCCCGGGCAGCGTTTTATCCCAGCATTTCGCTGTCGGCATTTGCCGGCCTGTCAGCGCAGGGCACGGGGGATCTACTGACCCGCGCCAGCCGCATGTTCGGGCTGGCACCGGTGATCGACCTGCCGCTGTTTGACGGCGGCCGCCGCCGCGCCGGGCTGGCCGCCGCCTCGGCCGAATTCGATGCGGCCAATGCCAGCTACACCGCCAGCCTGATCACGGCAGCGCGCGAGGCGGCAGACGGTTATGCAGCGGTCGAGGCCAGCCAGACCGTGCAGCAGGCCGCGTCGGCGGCGCGAGCCGAGGCCGGGCTGGCCCTGCGGCTGGCCGGCGAACGGGCCGGGGCCGGCATCGGCTCGCGTGAAACCGCGCTGGCCGCCGAAGCCGAACTGCTGGCCGCCCGCCAGAGCGAAACCAGTGCCCGGGCCGCCGCCTGGCAGGCACGGCTGGCAACGGCCCGTGCGCTGAGCCGCTGAATCCACAAGATCAACAAGGAAACACGTTCATGAATACTGCTGATACTCCGGCGCCGGCACCTGCCCGTACCCGCAAGAAGGCCCTGATCTGGCTTGCGGTGGTGGTCATCGTGTGCGGCGTGGCTTTTCTCCTGTACTGGTTGCTGTACGGCCGCACGCACCTGTCGACCGACGACGCCTACGTTGGCGGCGATCTGGTGCAGATCACGCCGCTGACCGGCGGCACCGTGGTGGCCATCGATGCCGACAATACCGACCTGGTGCGTGCCGGCCAGCCGGTGGTGCGGCTGGACCCCACTGACGCCACGCTGGCACTGGAGCGGGCTGCCACCCAGCTGGCGCAGGCAGTGCGCTCGACCCGCGGACAGACTTTCAGTGCCGATGCCGCCGCCGCCGAGGTGGCGCTGCGCACGGCACAGCTCAAGGAGGCACAGGGCAACCTGGCGCGCCGGCAGAAGCTGGCCGGCACCGAAGCGGTGACGGCCGAGGAGCTGGCCAATACCCGCGATGCCGTGGCCAGTGCCGAGGCGGCGCTGAATGCCGCCCGGCAGCAGCAGGCGGCGGCGCGGGCGCAGGTGCTGGGTTCGCCGCTGGCCGAGCAGCCGGCGGTGGCCAGCGCCATCAGTGCCTACAAGAGTGCCTGGCTCAACTGGCGGCGCACGACCATTGTGGCGCCGGTCGACGGCTATGTAGCCCGGCGTACGGTGCAGGTGGGCAGCCAGATCCAGCCGGGAACGCCGCTGATGGCGGTGGTGCCGCTGTCGAAGGTGTGGGTCGAGGCCAATTACAAGGAAACCCAGCTGAGCCAGATCCGCATCGGCCAGCCGGTGACGCTGACCAGCGATGTCTATGGCTCGTCGGTGGAGTTTTCCGGGCGGGTGACGGGGCTGTCGGCCGGGACCGGCAGCGCGTTTTCGCTGCTGCCGCCGCAGAATGCCACCGGTAACTGGATCAAGGTGGTGCAGCGGGTGCCGGTGCGGATCGAGCTGGACCCGGAGCCGCTGAAAAAGCATCCGCTGCGTGTGGGGCTGTCGATGGTCAGTACGGTGGATACCACGGACACCAGCGGTCCGGTGCTGACCACCGTGGCGCGCGCGAAGCCGGTGATGGCGACGCGGGTGTACGACGCCGAGCTTGATGATGTCAGTGCCCGGGTGGCGGACCTGATTGCCGCCAATGCCGGCGGGCAGGGCTGAGGCGATGGCGTCGCATCCGCCGCTGACGGGCGCGCAGCGCTGGCTGATCACCGTGTCGCTGGCGATGGCCACTTTCATGATGGTGCTGGATTCGTCCATTGCCAACGTGGCCATTCCGACCATTTCGGGCAACCTCGGTACCTCGGTCAACCAGGGCACATGGGTGGTGACGAGCTTTGCCGTGGCCAATGCCATTTCGGTGCCGATCACCGGCTGGCTGGCCCGCCGCTATGGCGAAGTGCGGGTGTTCATGGTGTCGGCGCTGGGTTTTATCGTGGCGTCGGCACTGTGCGGCCTGTCGCAGTCGCTGGAGATGCTGATCTTCTTCCGGGTGTTGCAGGGCGGGATTTCCGGCCCGCTGATCCCGCTGTCGCAAAGCCTGCTGCTGCCGTGCTATCCGCGTGACAAGCAGGGACTGGCGCTGGCGCTGTGGGCGATGACGGTGGTGGTGGCACCGATTTTCGGGCCGATCCTCGGCGGCTGGATTTCCGACAACTGGCACTGGAGCGGTATTTTCTTCATCAACGTGCCGATCGGCATCCTGGTGCTGTGGGCCGGCTGGCCGATCCTGCGCCATCGCGAGACCGACACTTTCGTGCTGCCGGTGGACAAGATCGGGCTGGCCCTGCTGGTGGTCGGCGTCGGCAGCCTGCAGATCATGCTCGACAAGGGCAAGGACCTGGGCTGGTTCGGTTCGTGGGTGATCGTCACGCTGGCGGTGGTGGCGGTGATCGGCATCGTGGCGCTGATCATCTGGGAACTGACCGATTCGCATCCGATCATCGACCTGTTCCTGTTCCGTTCGCGCAACTTCACCATCGGCACCATCGCCATCAGCCTAGGCTACATGCTGTATTTCGGTGCCATCCTGCTGCTGCCCCTGCTGTTGCAGGCACAACTGGGCTATACCGCCTTCCAGGCCGGGCTGGCGACGGCGCCGGTCGGCATCCTGCCGGTGATCCTGTCGCCGCTGATCGGGCGGTTTTCGCACCGCATCGACCTGCGCTGGCTGGCATCGCTGAGCTTTCTGGCATTTGGCGGCAGCTTCATCTGGCGGGCCTGGACCTTTGAACCGGGCATCAACTTTGCCGGCGTGGCGTGGCCGCAGTTTGCCCAAGGGCTGGGGGTCGCGTGCTTTTTCATGCCGCTGACGGCGCTGTCGCTGGCCGGGCTGCGTCCGGACCAGATCGCCAGCGCATCGGCCCTGTCGAATTTCCTGCGCACCCTGTTCGGTGCGATCGGCGCGTCGATCGTGACCACTATGTGGGACCGGCGCGAGGCCGTGCACCATGTCGGGCTGGTCGGGCATCTGGATCCGTACAACCCGGCCTACCGCGCTTCGCTTGATCAGCTGGCAGCGGCGGGGCTGCCGCCGGAAGCCGCGAAAGCCCTGATTGCACAGCAGGTGACGCAACAAAGCTACATCATCGGCGGCAATGAACTGTTCTGGGTGTCCGGCCTGTTGTTTTTTGCGCTGGTGATCATCGTGTGGTTTGCAAGGCGTCCGGCATCAGTTGCGGCAGCCAGTGGCGGGCATTGACGGTGCCGGCAACCGGCCGGCTACCAGGCTATGGTTAAGCCTGACGGCGTGTTTGAGAGGACACGTCAGGACGCGACAGGGCCGGTATCTGCAATTGGCCCTATCCGTCGGCGCGCAGTCAGGCTAAACTTCGCGCTCCCGCGTTGAGCCGATCCCGCGCGGGTTTTCTCTTTCCCGAGTGGCGCGTTCTGCGCCCATCGTTACGAATTTGCT
>JAGPIM010000081.1 GCA_018055005.1 Laribacter sp. | reverse complement strand
GAGCTGGACGGTACGATCTGGTGGCCTTTGGAGGCGAAAAAATCCAGATACTTCTGGCGGATTTCGGATGCTTTCATGTGCGCTAGCTATCAGTCAGAGTCTTTTGAGAGGCAATGCCCGGCTGGGCCGGGCATTCTTGATCATCACGCGGACGGAATGCGTTGATTGTCTAATGAACGCAGGCAAGATGCAACGCAGCATCAGGCTACTGCATCCGGACCGTTGCCCGAAGGGCGCGACCGGTAGCCGTCCAGCCGTGACTGCCGCGAGTCCGACGCCAGCCAGGCCGGTGCCAGGCTGAACAGCGAATGCGGCGCAAAGCCCAGCAGGCCGGACGGAAACCCGGCCTGGCTGACATTGTCACGCGACAGGGAGCGGACATTGTCGCGTGACATCAGCGGCTCTCCGGGCAACAGTTCCATCAGGCCGGCCTGAAGCATCGCCAGGCTATCCGGCAGGCTGATGACCGGGCGTTCGTTCCCGGTCAGCTCGCCGACGTATTCCACCAGTTCGCGCAGGGTCAGAATGTCCGGGCCAGCCAGTTCCAGCGTCTGTCCCACTGTCGTGTCGAGCTCCAGAGCCGAGGCGAGAGCCCGCGCCACGTCACCGACCCAGACCGGCTGGAACCGGCAACCGGCACCGGCCAGCGGCAGGCAGGGCAGGCTGGCCAGCAACCGGGCAAACAGGTTGAGGAACCGGTCCTGGGGGCCGAACACGACCGAAGGCCGGAAAATGGTCCACTTGAGTGCCGATGCCCGAACATGCGCTTCGGCCGCAGCCTTGGTCTGCTGGTACAGGCTGGGGCTGTCGGCAGCGGCACCGAGAGCGCTGACGTGCAGGTAGCGTTCGATGCCGGCCTGTCCGCAGGCAGCAAGGGCGCTGATGGTCAGGGCCACATGCGCTGTTTCAAACTGTGCCCGGCTGCCGTGCAGGATGCCGACCAGATTGATGACTGCGTCACAGCCGGCCAGCGCCTGCGACAAGGCATCCGTGTCGCAGGCATCCACTTCGACAATTTCGGCTGTCGGGAAAATCCGGGCCGATGCGGCATGATCCGGCCGCCGGGTCAGGATGACGGTTTCCTTGCCGGCCTCGGTCAGCCGCTCGGTGAGCCAGCTGCCGATAAAGCCGCCTCCTCCAAGCAGGGCGACGCGCTGGATCGAATTCATGCCGTATTCCCTTATCAGGTCAGCGTCCGTCGGGTGCTGCTGAAGCGGGGCCGTCGATCGGCGCCACACTGGCCGGGATCGTGCCCAGCCGCGCCTTCAGCGTCAGCGGCGTGTGCTTGAACACTGCAGCATAGTGCACTGCATTCGCCATCACTTTTTTGACATAGTCGCGCGTCTCGTCAAACGGGATGGTTTCGGTGTAGATGGCACCTTCCAGCGGCACCGCTGCCCGCCAGGCACGTGCCCGGCCAGGACCTGCGTTATAGCCGGCCGTTGCCAGCACCGGGTGTCCCAGCGACTGGCTGACGTAGTTGAGGTACCAGGTACCGAACTGGATGTTGGTGTCCACATCCATGATCGAGTAGTCCTTGACGCCCATCTTGCCGGCAATCCAGCGGGCGGTGGCCGGCATGACCTGCATCAGGCCCTGGGCACCCACGCCGCTGCGGGCCATGTGCACGAAGCGGCTTTCCTGCCGGATCAGGCCGTAGATCCAGGCTTCGTCCAGATCCAGCATGCGGGCATAACGCCGGGTGCTGTCACGGTAGGGCGACATGTAGCGCATTTCCCAGTCATGGCGGTCATCTGTGCGGTCGGCACTGTAGATGGCCATTTCATAGAATCCGGCCTTGCTGGCCCGTTCGGCAGAGGCCAGCAGGAAGGCATCGTCCTGGTCGCGCATGGCAAAGCGCCATTCGCGCTGTGCGTCAGAACGGAACTCCGGCCGGCTGTAAACCTGGGAAATCTGGAACAGGGCCAGTGCGCGCTGCACCGAAGGTGAGGCATCCACCTTGGCCAGATCCTTGCGGCCCGGCTGCCATTTTTCGGGCGGCGCACTCATGCTGTTGCCCAGCTCTTCGCGGGCCAGCAAGGCATAAAAGCCATTGCCGTCATTGGAGGCCTTGACGAATTCGCCATTGGCACCCGGCTTGCCTTGCGCCATCAGGGCGCGGCCTTTCCAGTACCGCCAGTCACCTTTCTGGGCCAGCTTGTCCGGCATGGCGTCGATGACTTTTTCCAGTGTCTGCCAGTCTCCTGCACGCAGGGCGCTGCGGGCCCACCACTGCCACTGGTTGTCGTCAAGGCTGCTTCGGCTGGTTCTGGAAAAGGCACGCAGAGCCAGCTGTGTATCCTGCCGTCTGGCAGCCCGCAGGCCGATCATGGCCCAGACTTCGCTGGCTTCGGCGGCCGGTACGCGTCCGTCGATCTGGTTCATGGCAGTTTCTGCGGCATCCAGATTGCTGTTGACCAGCCGGGTGACGGCGTAAAGACGCAGGGCTGCACCGGCTGGCGTGGACGGATTGGCACTGGCTGCGGCTTTTTGCTGCTCCTGTGTCAGCGGTGTGGCCAGTCCGGCAGTCAGGTCACGGGCGGCGGACAGGCGGTCGGCCGTCATCAGTACCCGTGCGCGGCGCCAGAGGTCAGCCTCACTCGCATGTCCGCCGCTGACCAGGGTGCCCAGCAGGGTTTCACAGCCCGGAGACTGCAGTTTGCCGATCATCCAGCGGCCCCCCTTGGCTTCGGCAATGGCAGCAGCATCGCTCTGGAACACGCGCAGCGTCAGCTTCTGGCAGCGCAGTTCGTCGTCCAGTGCCACGTCCGGCAAGGCCGGGATTTCGGCGGCAAACGTGCTCCAGTCGCCACGGCGGGCCACACGCCGCAGCCAGTCGGCGCGAACGCGCTCGGCCAGTACGGAATCAGGCCAGCGTGCCATGAAGGCGCGCACATCGGCATCGCTGGCATTGTCAAGATCGCGGGTCAGCTGCCAGTAGGCGGGGTAGGGAGCCAGCAGGTCGTTTTGCGAGCCGGCCATGGCCGTCATCAAGGCAGGAACATCATTGCGGCGCACTGCGTCGCGGGCGGCCACGATATCGGCATCGCTGGCCCAGGCCGGCAGGCTGAGGGCGGCAACCAGTGGAAGAATGAGGAAACGCATGGAACAGGGCTCTTGTAATGGCTGTGAAAACGGTTATTTGCGCCAGAAGGCCGGGCTGAGCAGGATCAGCAGGGTAAAGATTTCCAGACGGCCCAGCAGCATCACCAGTGAGCATACCCAGATCTGGAAGTTGCTGAGAGCCGAGTAGTTTTCAGCCGGACCGACCACACCCAGACCCGGGCCTGCGTTGTTGATGCAGGCAATGACTGCGGTGAAGCTCGACAGGAAATCCAGTCCGCTGACCATCAGCACGAACGTGAACAGCACGATGCTGGCCGCATAGACAAAGATGAACGCCAGCACCGACTGCACCACATTGGAAGGAATCACCCTGTCACGGATTTTAACCGGAACGACCGCATTTGGATGAAGAAGCTTGACCATTTCGCCATTGGACTGTTTGGCCAGCACGAGGGTACGCCCCATCTTGATGCCGCCACCGGTGGAGCCGGCACAGGCGGTGATGCAGGACAGCAGCAGCATCCACAGCGGAGCCGCCACCGGCCACACCGAAAAGTCGGTGCTGGCAAAACCGGAGTCGGTGGCGATCGAGATCAGGTTGAAACTTACATGGCGCAAGGCGTCGACAAAATCATAGATCCCCATCCAGGTCAGGTAGCCCGATACGGCCAGAATGCTGATGGCGATCAGTGCCAGCATGGATTTGGCTTCGCTGTCCCGGATGTAATGGCGGATGTTGCGGTCGCGGATGGCCAGGAAATGGGTGGCAAAATTCATGGCGGCCAGCAGCATGAAAAACGACAGTACCACTTCGATCGGCACCGAGTTGAAGTAGCCGACACTCGCATCGTGAGTGGAAAACCCGCCAAGGCTCAGGGCTGCAAAGGCATGACAGACGGCATCGAACCAGTCCATACCGGCCAGACGCAACGCCACCACGCAGGCGGCTGTCAGCAGGGCATAGGCAAACCACAGGTTTTTGGCCGTGTGGGTAATGCGTGGGCTCAGCTTGCTGTCCTTCATCGGGCCGGGCGTTTCGGCCTTGTAGAGCTGCATGCCCCCGATCCCCAGGAGTGGCAGCACCGCCACGGCCAGCACGATGATGCCCATGCCGCCCAGCCAGTTAAGGAAATGTCGCCAGAAGTTGATGGCCGGGGGCAGGTGATCCAGCCCGGACAGTACCGTGGCCCCCGTGGTGGTCAGGCCGCTCATCGCCTCGAAAAAGGCACTGGTAAAGCCCAGAGCCGGAAAATGCAGCAGGAACGGTGTGGTGGCGGTGGCGGCAAAGCCGATCCAGAGGGACGATACCAGCATGAAACCGTCACGCGGCTTCAGTTCGGCTTCGTAACGGCGGGTGACGGCCCAGAGCAGCAATCCGATGGCCATGCCCACGAACATCGACACCAGGAATTCGTCCAGCGTGCCGTCCTGATAAATGATCGACACGATCGCCGGCACGACATACAGGCCGGCGAACAGCATGATCAGTTTTGACAGCACATGCAGGATGGGCAACAGCTTGTGCATCAAAAGAACCCCAGCCTGACTTCAAACAGTTTTTCGATTTCGTGAATCTGCCGGCGGCGGGAAACAAACACGATAAGGTGGTCACCGCTTTCAATGACCACATCATGATGCGCCATCAGCACGCTGCCCTGACGCACCAGTGCGCTGATATAGCAGCCTTCGGGCAGCACCACTTCGTCGATCATGCGCCCGACCAGCCTGGAGGTCTTGCGGTCACCGTGCACGATGGCTTCCATGGCCTCGGCGGCACCCCGCCGCAACGGATGGACGGCCTCTACGTCACCACGGCGGATATAGGCGAGAATCGAACCGATGGTCGACAGGTTGGGCGACACGACCACATCAATCCGGTTGCCCTGCAACAAGTCAACGTAGCTTCCACGGTTGACCAGGGCGATCACCCGTCGAGCGCCCAGGCGCTTGGCCAGCAGGGCCGACATGATGTTGTCTTCGTCGTCGTTGGTGAGTGCGCAGAACACGTCCATCTGGTCGATGTTTTCACTGTCGAGCAGGTCTTCGTCTGTCGCTTCGCCGGCCAGCACCAGGGCATTGTCCAGATGGCCGGTCAGCCATTCGCAGCGCTCGCGTCGCTTTTCTATGATTTTGACCTCGTAGCTGGTCTCCAGCTTGCGGGCCAGCCGGTAACCGATATTACCGCCCCCCGCGATCATGGCCCGGCGGATCGGACGCTCGCTGGCGCGCAGTTCCTGAAGGATGTCGCGGATATGCTCGGTGTCCGCGACGAAAAACACTTCGTCGTCCGGCTCGATCACCGTGCTGCCATCCGGAATCACCAGCCGGTCACGGCGGTAAATGGCACAGATGCGGCACTCGGATTCGGGCAGATCCTCGCTGATCTGGCGCAAGGGCTTGCCGACCAGTTGTCCACCTTCATGGGCATTGACCACCACCAGCCGTACACGGCCGCCGGCGAATTCCAGTACCTGCAAGGCGCCCGGAAAGCTGAACAGGTCGTAGAGGTTGTCGGTGACGATCTGCTCGGGGCAGATGCTGGTATCGACGGTGAACTGTTCCAGCACGCTGCCGTTCTTGTACTCGACATAGTCGGCAGCGCGGACGCGGGCGATCTTGGTCGGGATGTTGAACAGCGTACCGGCGAGCTTGCAGGCGATGAGGTTGGTTTCGTCATCCCGCGTCAGGGCCAGCAGCATGTCGGTATCGTCGGCGCCGGCCGCTTCGAGCACGGACGGATGCGCCGCGTTGCCGGCGATGGTCTGGATGTCGTAGCGGTCCTGCAGGGCTTTGAGCAAGTCTGCGTCCAGGTCCACCACGGTGATGTCGTTGGCGTCGCCGCACAGGTTTTCCACCACGCTGGAGCCGACCTGGCCGCCGCCAAGGATAAGGATTTTCACAGGCATGAATCGTTGGATGAATATCGCGGTGATTTTACGCGAGGGTTGCCGGCTTTGCTGTTGTGATAGTTTTTGCGAATGAATGTTTTTTTGACAATTAATTGGATTGATCGAAA
Source organism: Laribacter sp. (assembly GCA_018055005.1). GTDB lineage: Bacteria > Pseudomonadota > Gammaproteobacteria > Burkholderiales > Aquaspirillaceae > Laribacter. The sequence goes on along the minus strand of JAGPIM010000081.1, from coordinate 5,576 downwards.
CGGGGTGACCATAATCCGCTCCATCGATAGCCGCACTGCTTAACCCAAGGAGAGAAACCCATGACCCAGCTGATCAACCGCGAAGGCCAGCGTGTACCGTCCGTCCAGTTCCGTGTCCGTGAAAACAACGACTGGAAAACCGTAACGAGCGACGAGTTGTTTGCCGGCAAGACCGTGGTGGTGTTCTCGCTACCGGGCGCTTTTACCCCGACCTGCTCGTCCACCCACCTGCCGCGCTACAACGAACTGGCTGCGGTTTTCCGTGAAAACGGCGTGGACAACATCCTGTGCGTGTCGGTCAACGACACCTTCGTGATGAACGAATGGGCCAAGGACCAGGAATCGGCCAACATCGTGATGGTACCGGACGGCAACGGCGAATTCACCGAAGGCATGGGCATGCTGGTCGACAAGGCAGACCTCGGCTTTGGCAAGCGCAGCTGGCGCTATTCCATGCTGGTAAAAGACGGCGTGGTGCAGAAGATGTTCATTGAGCCGCAGGAGCCGGGCGATCCGTTCAAGGTTTCCGACGCCGACACCATGCTGGCCTACATCAACCCGAACGCCAAGAAGCCGGACCAGGTCGTGGTGTTCTCGAAGGACGGCTGCCCGTTCTGCGCCAAGGCCAAGCAATTGCTCTCCAGCAAGGGCTATGACTACATCGACATGGCCCTGGACCACAAGGTCCGCGGCAAGGTGCTGGGCGCCTTGTCCGGCAAGATGACCGCTCCGCAGGTGTTCATCAACGGCAAGCTGATCGGTGGCGCTGACGAGCTGGAAAAATACCTGGCTGCCTGATCCGCACAGCCAGATGGTTGCCCGCTACCGCTCACCCGGTAGCCTTCATACCCGCCCGGGACGGCTCGGGCGGGATTTTTTTCAGTCCGCAAACCTGAACGTGCCTCAAATGTTGAGGTTTGCAGACTGCGACAGATCCGGTTTGAAAGAAATGGAGATTGCCATGTCCACCCCGAATACGCGTTACACCGATGTTGCCATCATGGGAACCGGCACTGCCGGTCTGGCGGCCTACCGTGCCGTCAAGGCTGCCGGCCTGTCGGCCCTGCTGATCGAAGGGCAGGCTTATGGCACCACCTGTGCCCGTGTGGGCTGCATGCCGTCCAAGCTGCTGATCGCAGCGGCTGAAGCGGCGCATGAAGCACAACACACGGCACCGTTCGGCATCAGGGTGGACGGCGTGCAGGTGGACGGCCGCGAGGTCATGGCCCGCGTCCGGGGCGAGCGCGACCGCTTTGTCGGTTTCGTGGTGCAGAGCGTGGACGGCATTCCTGAAGAGGACAAGCTCTGGGGCATGGCCCGCTTTGTCGACAATACCGTGTTGCAGGTCGGTGAAGGGGATAGTGCCGTCACCGTGCACGCCAGGCGTGTGGTGATTGCCACCGGTTCCAGTCCGGCCGTACCGCCGGGTTTCCGCGAGCTGGGTGACCGCCTCATCATCAACGACGATGTGTTTTCATGGGAAACCCTGCCGCGCCGGGTGGCCGTGTTCGGGCCGGGGGTGATCGGTCTGGAGCTGGGGCAAGCCCTGTCGCGGCTGGGCGTGGATATCCGCCTGTTCGGCATGGGCGGGTCGGTCGGCCCGCTGTCTGATCCGCAGGTGCGTGACTACGCCAAAGGTGTGTTTGCCAGTGAGTTCTACCTCGACGTGGATGCCAAAGTCGAGAGCATGCGCCGCGAGGGTGAAGAGGTGGTGATCCGCTATGCCCGTGGCGAGGAAGTGGTCGAAGAACGCTTCGATTACGTGCTGGCTGCCACCGGCCGCCGTCCGAACGTCGACAACATCGGCCTTGAAAATACGGCCGTGGCCCTGGATGCCCGCGGTGTGCCGGTCTTTGACCGCAATACCCTGCAATGTGGTTCGCTGCCGGTTTTCCTGGCTGGCGATGTCAACAACATCCTGCCTCTGCTGCATGAAGCGGCGGACGAGGGCAAGCTGGCCGGTGAAAATGCGGCAGGCTACCCGCAGTTGAAGACCATCCGCCGCCGGGCACCGTTGGCTGTGGTATTTTCCGACCCGCAGATCGCCATTGTCGGCCAGCGGTACGCCGAGCTGGATGCCGGACAGATCGTGACGGGTGAAGTCAGTTTTGAGGACCAGGGCCGCAGCCGGGTCATGCTGAAGAACCGCGGCCTGATGCATGTGTATGCCGACCGCAAGACCGGCCGTTTCCTGGGGGCAGAGTGGATCGGCCCGCGTGCCGAGAACATTGCCCACACGCTGGCATGGGCATACCAGATGAACCTGACCATCGATGACATGCTGGCCATGCCGTTCTACCACCCGGTGGTGGAAGAGGGGGTACGTACGGCTCTGCGTGATGCGGCGGCCAAACTGGCTGCCTGAGGTCACAGGGCATGAAAAACCCCCTGCTCTGACGGCAGGGGGTTTTTGCTTGTCCGGGGCTGCAAGCCGGGCCGGGGTGAACGCCCGCAGCAGTCAGAACGGCAGTGCGGCGTCAGTCTCGGCACTCAGTACCCGGCGGAAATCGGCCTGGATACGGGCCAGTGCCTCAGGCGTGTCGGCCTCAAAGCGCAGGACGATGACCGGTGTGGTGTTGGATGCCCGGGCAAGGCCAAAGCCGTCGGGGTACTCCACCCGCAGTCCATCGAGGGTGATGACCTCGTCCGCTCCTTCAAAGCGGGCATTTTCCTGCAGGCGACTGATCAGGGCGTAATGCTCGCCTTCGGTCATTTTCAGGTTCAGTTCGGGCGTGCTGAGGCTGTTTGGCAGGTTGTTCAGCACGGCACTGGGGTCATCGACCTGCGACAGGATTTCCAGCAGGCGGGCACCGGCATAGAGACCGTCGTCAAAACCGTACCAGCGTTCCTTGAAAAACACGTGACCGGACATTTCTCCGGCCAGCAGGGCGCCGGTTTCCTTCATGCGGGCCTTGATGAAGCTGTGGCCGGTACGCGACATGATCGGCTCGCCGCCCATTTCACGAATCCACGGTGCCAGCTTGCGCGTGGACTTGACGTCAAAGATCACCTTGGCACCATCGTTGCGCGACAGTACATCACCGGCAAACAGCATCAACTGGCGGTCCGGATAGATGATCTGTCCGTCCTTGGTCACCACGCCCAGACGGTCTCCATCACCGTCAAACGCCAGACCCAGCTCGGCGTCGGTGGTGGCCAGTGCATGGATCAGGTCTTGCAGGTTTTCCGGCTTGGCCGGGTCGGGATGATGGTTGGGAAAGGTGCCGTCCACGTCGCAGAAGAGTTCGCGCACACGACAGCCCAGATGCCGGTAGAGATTGGGGGCAAAGGCGCCGGGTACGCCATTGCCGCAATCCACCACGATGTTCATCGGCCGGGACAACCTGATGTCCGAAGTAATGCGGCTGATGTAGGCATCGACGATGTCGTGGGTACTGTAGCTGCCCTGTCCCTGGGCCAGATCGTGGTTGACCAGCCGGTTGCGCAGTGCCTGGATGGCTTCGCCTGCAAGGGTGTCTCCCGCCAGCATCATCTTGAAGCCGTTGTAGTCCGGCGGATTGTGGCTGCCGGTTACCATGACACCTGACAGGGTTCCGAGTTCGTAGGCGGCAAAGTACAGCATCGGGGTGGCAACACGGCCGACGTCGATGACGTCAGTGCCAGTAGCAAGGATGCCCTTTGACAAGGCCTCTGCCAGATCAGGGCCAGACAGGCGGCCGTCACGGCCGATGCAGATGGCCTTGACTCCACGGGTCTGGGCCTCGCTGCCGATGGCTTGTCCGATGGCTTCGGCGATGGCGGGAGTAAGTGTCTTGCCGACCACTCCGCGGATATCGTAGGCCTTGAAAATTTCTTGCGGATATTTTTTGTGCATGGTGAGTCGGGCCAGAAGCAAAACGTATGATTATGCCGCGAGTTTATGGGTCAACTCGACCAGTTGCCCGAGTTTCTGTCGGGCGGCACCTGATGCAAGCAATTCACGAGCCAGTTTGATGCCTTCGGCAAGGGTGTCGGTGACACCTGCGACATAGATGGCGGCGCCGGCATTCAGGCATACGATGTCACGGGCCGGGCCGGGCTGGTTGTCGAGTACGGCCAGCAAGCGTGCTTTCGAGTCTTCGGCTGTCGGGGCAGCAAGATCAGCGGCGGAACACAAGGTGAAGCCGAAGTCCGTCGGGTCCAGCTCGTATTCCCTGATCCATCCGTTTTTCAGTTCGGCCACGAGGGTCGGGCCGGACAGGCTGATTTCGTCCAGACCGTCACGACCATGTACCACCATGGCGTGGCGGGCGCCCAGTTGTGACAATACACGCGCCTGGATACCAACCAGATCAGGGTGAAAGACACCCATCAGCTGGTTTTCGGCCCCGGCCGGGTTGGTCAGCGGTCCGAGGATGTTGAAAATGGTGCGCACGCCCAGTTCACGCCGTACCGGTGCGACGTACTTCATGGCCGTATGGTGGTTGGGTGCAAACATGAAGCCGAGGCCGATTTCATCAATACAGCGGCCGACGTTTTCAGCCGACAAGGCCAGCTTGACTCCCAGGGCTTCCAGTACGTCTGCACTGCCCGAGCTGGACGAAACGGAGCGGCCTCCGTGCTTGGCAACCTGGGCACCGGCAGCGGCCACGATGAAGGCTGCCGTCGTGGAAATGTTGAAGGTATGGGCGCCGTCGCCTCCCGTACCGCAGGTATCGACGAGGTGGCGTCGTTCTGCCACCGGGACGGTGGTGGCAAATTCACGCATGACGGTTGCGGCAGCAGCGATTTCCGACACGCTTTCGACCTTGACCCGCAGGCCGATCAGGATGCCGGCGATCTGGGCAGGAGTCATGTCTCCGCGCATGATCTGCCGCATGATGTCCAGCATTTCGTCAAAAAACAGTTCGTTGCCGTCGATCAGGCGGTTAAGTGCTTGCTGGTGGGTAATCATGTCGGCAATCAGGCGAATTCGGTCAGGAAGTTTTGCAGCATGGCGTGGCCGTGCTCGGTCAGGATGGATTCCGGGTGAAACTGGACACCTTCGACAGGCAGGGTTTTGTGACGTACGCCCATGATCTCGCCGTCATCGGTCCAGGCAGTGATCTCCAGACAGTCCGGCAGGCTGTCCCGTTCGATGACCAGACTGTGGTAGCGGGTACAGGTCACAGGATTGGGCAAACCGTGAAAAACGCCGCGGTCCAGATGGTGTACCGGCGAGGTCTTCCCGTGCATCAGCGTCCGTGCATGCACGATCTTGCCACCGAAGGCCTGGCCGATCGACTGGTGTCCCAGGCAGACCCCCAGGATGGGGAGGATGCCGGCAAAATGCTGGATGGCTGCCACAGAAACACCGGCTTCGGATGGCGAGCAAGGACCGGGAGAAACCACCAGATACTGCGGTTTTTTGGCGGCAATCTCTTCGAGAGAGATTTCATCATTCCGGTAAACCTCAACTGCTTGCCCAAGCTCGCCAAAGTACTGGACAAGGTTGAAGGTGAATGAGTCATAGTTGTCGATCATCAGGAGTCTCATGATTATAAGTCCTTGATTTTATTGATGTTTCTCATTACACGCACCCTCCATTACTCACTTCATTACACACATCGACAGTCGCTTGCGATGGACGAAGTGCG
>JAGPIM010000229.1 GCA_018055005.1 Laribacter sp. | reverse complement strand
ATACATCAAACCATACCAGCGCACAGCCAGCGGGCCGACGGAAAAAGCAACAGGATCGAACTGCGGGTGAAGAAGCATCGCAAGCGCAGAGTGGGCTAGAATTAGCCGATTATAGTTCGCGCCCCGTGAAGCACCGAGGCGTCCAGTTTTTGACGGAGAGAAAGTCATGCCGCAATACCGTTCCCGCACTTCCACCCATGGCCGCAACATGGCCGGCGCACGCGCCCTGTGGCGCGCCACCGGCATGAAGGATGGCGATTTCGGCAAGCCGATCATCGCCGTGGTCAACAGCTTCACCCAGTTCGTGCCGGGCCACGTGCATCTCAAGGACATGGGCCAACTGGTGGCACGGGAGATCGAAGCGGCCGGCGGCATCGCCAAGGAATTCAACACCATCGCCATCGACGACGGCATTGCGATGGGCCACAGCGGCATGCTCTATTCGCTGCCCAGCCGCGACCTGATCGCCGATTCGGTCGAATACATGGTCAACGCCCACTGTGCCGACGCCATGGTCTGCATTTCCAACTGCGACAAGATCACCCCGGGCATGCTGATGGCCGCCATGCGCCTGAATATCCCGGTCGTTTTCGTCTCCGGCGGCCCGATGGAGGCAGGCAAGGTCAAGCTGAAGGATCAGGTGGTCCATCTCGATCTGGTGGATGCCATGGTCAAGGCCGCCGATGCGTCCGTGTCGCAGGCTGACCTCGACGAAATCGAGCGTTCTGCCTGCCCGACCTGCGGTTCGTGTTCCGGCATGTTCACTGCCAATTCGATGAACTGCCTGACCGAAGCCCTCGGCCTCAGCCTGCCGGGGAATGGTACGGTTGTCGCTACCCATGCCGACCGCAAGCAACTGTTCCTGAAGGCAGGCCATCTGGCTGTCGAACTGTGCAAACGCTACTACGAACAGGATGACGCTTCGGTCTTGCCGCGCTCGATTGCGACCCGTGGCGCTTTCGAAAATGCCATGACCCTCGATGTGGCCATGGGTGGCTCGACCAACACGGTGCTGCATATCCTGGCGGCGGCGCAGGAGGCCGGTGTCGACTTCACCATGGCCGACATCGACCGCATTTCCCGTTCGGTTCCCTGCCTGTGCAAGGTGGCACCAATGACCGACAAATACCACATCGAGGATGTGCATCGTGCTGGCGGCATCATGAGCATTCTGGGCGAACTCGACCGCGCCGGCCTGCTTCATCGCGATATGCCGACCGTCCACGCCAGAACGCTGGGCGAAGCGATCGACCGTTGGGATATCGTGCGTGGGCACGACGTCAAGGTGCATGAGTTTTTCAAGGCTGCGCCGGGTGGTGTGCCGACGCAGGTTGCGTTCTCTCAGGATCGGCGGTTCAACGAACTCGACCTGGATCGCACGCATGGCTGTATCCGCAACCAGGCCAACGCCTATTCCAAGGATGGCGGTCTGGCTGTTCTTTACGGCAACATCGCGCTGGATGGTTGCATCGTCAAGACGGCGGGTGTGGATGAGTCGATCTGGAAATTCACCGGACGTGCCCGTGTCTTCGAAAGCCAGGATGCGGCCGTCGAAGCGATCCTGGGCGGCCAAGTCGTTGCCGGCGACGTGGTGGTGATTCGCTACGAAGGCCCGAAGGGCGGTCCAGGCATGCAGGAGATGCTTTATCCGACCTCCTACCTGAAGTCGATGGGCCTGGGCAAGGAGTGTGCCCTCCTCACCGACGGCCGATTCTCCGGTGGCACCTCCGGCCTGTCCATCGGTCACGCCTCTCCGGAAGCGGCGGACGGAGGCGCCATCGGCTTGGTCGAAGAGGGCGATACCATCGAGATCGACATCCCGAACCGCCGCATTCATCTGGCTGTTGCCGATGGTGTATTGGCTGAACGTCGTGCCGCCATGGAGGCCAAGGGTGATGCGGCGTGGAAACCGGTCGATCGGGAGCGTGTAATCTCTGCTGCGCTACAGGCCTATGCCTTGATGGCCACCTCGGCCGACAAGGGGGCTGTACGCGACGTCAAGCAGCTTTTGCGCAGTAAATGACACTGGCGGTCTGGCTCGGGTTTCTGCTGGCGGCAATCCTGATTGCCGTCACGCCCGGCCCGGGGGCTGTCATCAGCATGAGTACCGGCATGCGGCACGGCTATCTGGCCGCACTGACGGCCATCCTCGGTTTGCAGGCGGCTATTCTGCTGCACCTGATGATTGTGGCGCTCGGCCTGGGCGCCTTGCTTGCCGCATCGGAAACCGCCTTTGCCCTGGTCAAGTTCGTTGGTGCTGCCTATCTGGTCTGGCTGGGTATCCAGAAGTGGCGGGCGGCACCTGTTCCTGTCGACGTCAATGTGCCGCCGGTGCGCCGCAAGGGTTTGTTTCTGCAGGGGCTGCTGGTCAATCTGACCAATCCCAAGGCCATCATATTCATTGGCGCCCTTGTTCCCCAGTTCATCGATCCAGCAAGGGAGCAGGTTGGGCAATATCTGACAATCGCCTTGACGCTTTGTCTGACCGACATGCTTGTCATGTCGTGTTACGCCCTGGCTGCTGCGAAGCTGGGGCGCTGGTTGCATGATCCGGCCACCATTCGCAGCCAGAACCGCCTGTTTGGCGGTTTATTCATGTCGGCCGGCGCATTGCTGGCTGTTTCGTCCCGCCCTTTATAAGCATTTGCTGTCAACCTTTGTCGGGTTGATGCGTTAATAACATCACGGATGCAAAGAACAAACCGGCTTTCCACCTTGGTTTGCAAGGGATAGAAAAGGGTTTTATCATCCGAAGTTGATTTACCCACCAACCCGTCAAACGGAGCGAGAGAATGAAAGCTGTTTATGTTGCCATGATGGCTGCTGCAGGTATCGTGATGGCTGGTCAGGCCCAGGCCGACGAAGCCCTGGCCAAGGCCAAGAACTGCATGTCCTGCCACGCCATCGACAAGAAGTTGGTCGGCCCGTCCTACAAGGAAGTTGCTGCCAAGTACAAGGGCGATGCCAAGGCTCCGGCCATGCTGGCCACCAAAGTCAAGGCTGGCGGCAAGGGCGCCTGGGGTCAGATTCCGATGCCCCCCAACAACGTCACCGAAGACGAAGCCAAGAAACTGGTTGCCTGGGTTCTGGCTCAGAAGTAAATCAGCGCCAATTGTGCAAAAAGCCGGCTATATGCCGGCTTTTGTGTTTTTGGGTGTTGACAGGGGGTGAAGTCGTCCGGATAATCTCGGGTTCTTCCGGAGGGATACCCAAGCGGTCAACGGGAACAGACTGTAAATCTGTCGGCTCAGCCTTCGAAGGTTCGAATCCTTCTCCCTCCACCAGATTGAATGCTGTAGCGGCCAGTGCTGCGGGCGTAAGGTTTTGCGGGTGTAGCTCAATGGTAGAGCTGAAGCCTTCCAAGCTTAAGACGAGGGTTCGATTCCCTTCACCCGCTCCACGACACGGTACGGCTGGAGTTTTAAGGTAGGCCCATGTGGCTCAGTGGTAGAGCACTCCCTTGGTAAGGGAGAGGTCGGCAGTTCGATCCTGCCCATGGGCACCACCGATTAGCTTGGATTCTGGATTTTTATTTAT
>JAGPIM010000080.1 GCA_018055005.1 Laribacter sp. | reverse complement strand
TCATCCCTGGCCCAGACCAGCAGCACGTCGGCAATCGGGCTGTTGGTGATCCACATCTTGCTGCCGGACAGCAGATAACCACCGTCCACCTTGCGTGCCCGGCTACGCATGCTGCCCGGGTCCGATCCGGCATCCGGTTCGGTCAGGCCAAAGCAGCCCACCAGCTCACCACGCGCCAGACCGGGCAGCCAGCGCGCCTGCTGCTCCGGTGAGCCATAGGTAGCGATCGGATACATCACCAGCGAGCTTTGCACGCTCATGGCCGAACGGTAGCCGGAATCCACCCGTTCCACCTCGCGCGCCACCAGCCCGTAGGCTACGTGCGACACACCGGCGCAACCCCAGTCGTTCAGCGTACAGCCCAGCAGGCCCTGCTCGCCCATTTCGCACATGATGTCGCGGTCAAACCGTTCATGCCGGAACGCCTCCCGCACCCGTGGAGCCAGTCGCGCCTGACAGAAGCTGCGGGCACTGTCCCGGATCAGGCGCTCCTCGTCGGTCAGCTGTTGCTCCAGCTGCAAGGGGTCTTCCCATACAAAACGGCTGCTGCCGGCGCCGGCATGCGTCATGGCTCTGCTCCCTGGTCACGGACTGCTCTGGTTTTGCTGCGTGGAGCCGGTCATGCATGCCGGCCCTGGAAACAGCAAAGGGCACCCCTCGGCACCCTTTGCTGGCAATGCTTATCCGGCCACGGCCGGCATCATGCCGACCTCAACAGCCGGGCAGCGTCCAGCGCAAAGTAGGTCAGGACACCGTCAGCCCCGGCCCGCTTGAACGCCAAGAGGCTTTCCAGCATGGTCTTGTCGCGGTCAAGCCAGCCATTCTGCGCCGCAGCCTGCAACATGGCGTACTCCCCCGACACCTGATAGGCAAAGGTCGGCACGGCAAACTGGTCCTTGACCCGGCGGATGACATCAAGATACGGCAGCCCCGGCTTGACCATCACCATGTCGGCGCCTTCTTCCAGGTCAGCCGCCACTTCGTGCAATGCCTCGTTGCTGTTGCCCGGATCCATCTGGTAGGTCTTCTTGTCAGCCTTGCCCAGGTTGCCGGCCGAACCGACGGCATCACGGAACGGGCCGTAGAAGGCCGAAGCGTACTTGGCGGCGTAGCTGAGGATGCGCACGTGGATATGGCCTTCGGCTTCCAGTGCTTCACGGATCGCGGCAATGCGGCCGTCCATCATGTCGGACGGCGCCACCACATCGGCACCGGCCGCAGCGTGGCACAAGGCCTGGCGGACCAGCACGTCCCTGGTCACGTCGTTGATGACGTAACCCTTTTCATCAATGATTCCGTCCTGACCATGCGTGGTATAGGGATCAAGGGCCACGTCGGTAATCACGCCCAGCTCCGGGAAACAGGCCTTGAGTGCGCGCACCACGCGCGGCACCAGCCCGTCCGGGTTCCAGGCCTCGGCGGCATCCAGCGACTTGCCGGACTCAATGACCGGAAACAGCGCCAGGGCCGGCACACCCAGCTCCACCGCCTCGGCCGCCGTGCGCAGCAGGTGGTCAAGGCTCTGGCGTGCCACCCCGGGCATAGACACCACCGGCTCGATCCGGTTTTCACCTTCCAGCACGAAAACGGGATAGATCAGGTCGGCAGCAGTCAGGACATTTTCCCGCATCAGGTTGCGGGAAAATGCATCACGACGCATGCGGCGGGCCCGCCACGCGGGGAAGGAACGGCTAACGGGAGTCATCGGAACATCCTTGTTCATTTCTTGTTCAGGAGTCGAACAAAATTGCCGATCAGCAGCACGAACTTGGCGCCGATCAGCAGAATCCAGAACCATACATCTTCAAAAACGGTCATGTCAGCCTTTCACGTACCGACTTGACGTGCCCGGGCAGGGTGGGACGGAAACCCGACAGCCAGGTTTCCAGCTCGGCCGGCGGCAGTCCGCGGGCCAGCCACCAGCCTTGCAGGTAATCGCAGCCCAGCTCGGCCAGATACACCGCCTGGGCATCGGTTTCCGCACCTTCGGCCACGACGGTCATGTCGAGCGTCCGCGCCATCGCCATCACGGTATCCACGATGCCGCGCGCGTTGGCGTTGGTCTCGATGTCCTAGATGAACGAGCGGTCGATTTTCAGGCGCTTGATCGGCAGCTGGCGCAACTGGGCCAGGTTGGAATAACCGGTGCCGAAATCGTCGATCGACAACTGGATGCCGATAGCCTCGAGCGCATGCAGTACGTCCAGCGCCTGGTTCATGTCTTCCACCAGCATCGACTCGGTCAGTTCCAGCTCGATGCGGTCGGCCGGCAGGGCGTAACGCACCACCAGTTCCTGCAGTTTGTCGACCAGCAAGGGATCACACAGCTGGGCGGCCGACAGGTTGATGGCCACGATGAAGTCATAGCCATACAGCTCGCGCCACGATGCCAGCTGGGCACAGGCCCGCTCCATCACCCAGTCACCCAGCGACAGGATCAGGCCGCACGATTCGGCCACCTGGATGAATTCGTCCGGCGGCACCATGCCGAGCGTCGGGTGATTCCAGCGCAGCAGGGCTTCCACGCCGGCCACGCGGCCATTGCGCAGGTTGAGTTGCGGCTGGTAGGCCAGCCACAGGCCAAGACCATCCTGGAGCAGCGATTCACGCAGACCGGCTTCGATCACGTTTTGCCGTTCATGCCGCGCATTGAGTGCTGCCGAGAACGATACCACGCAGTTGCCGCCCTCTTCCTTGGCCTGCCGTACCGCGAGCCCGGCGTTGATCAGCAGCTCCTCCGCCGTCGAGGCATGCTCCGGCAGCAAGGCCATGCCGATGGAGGAGTTGGCCTGCAGGGTGACGCCCGATACCGTCATCGGCAACCCCAGCCGTTCATGGATGCGCCGGGCAAAACCGTTGGCCTCTTCCAGCGCCAGCGCCGGCATCGCCAGCAGGAATTCATCCACCCCTTGCCGGGCACACCAGCCGGTTTCGCCGGCCAGCTGCCCGATATTGCGGGCCTGGGCCACCAGTACGGCATCACCGATCCGGTGGCCATAGGTTTCGTTGATCTTGCGGAAACGGTCGATATTGATGAAGAACAGCGCCAGTTGCCGGGACTGCCACAGCTCGGCCTGCAGACGGTCGATAAAGGCATTGCGGTTCATCAGCCCGGTCAGGGCATCCGTTTCAGCCAGTTTCCGGATATGCCGCTCACGCTCGGTCAGCTGGTCGGCCATCGAATCCAGCGAATGCGACAGCTGGGCGATTTCGTCTCCGCCCTCCAGCCGTGCGTGCACCTGTTCGCCGCGACCGAAACGCTGGGCAAAATCCACCAGCTGCCCCAGGCGGGAATTGATCACCATGCGGAACAGCACGAACAGCACCAGTGACACCGCCAGCATGGCCGACGCCAGCCAGGCGGCTTCGTGCTCGGCCTCGTGCCGGAACTGCAGGTACAGGGGATGCAGGTTCCAGCGCATCAGGATGGCCCCCTTGCGCGCCGAGCGCAGGGCCAGTGAATCCGAGTGCAAATGGATACCGGCCACGGAATAAAACGCGCCGACCGGTTCGCCGGCACGCACGAGCAGGCTTTCATCCCGGATGGCGTCACCCACCGCATCCGGTCGCCAGCCTTGCCCCAGATCCCGCCAGTTCTTGCCGATCCAGGCAAACCGCGAAGCGGCCTGCACCTGCCCGCGGTCATCGATCACGACCAGCGACTCCACGTACGGCTCAGCGCCCATCAACGATACCACCCGCTGTACGCTGGTAATGTCGCGCTCCTCCAGGAGACCGCTGATGATCCCTTGCAGATGGTTCATCTCGCTGCGGACCTGCACTTCCGCCAGCTCGCGCACCTGGACTTCGGTCTGGTTCACGCGGTACACCATGACCAGGCACACCAGGCTCAATACCAGCGCAATGGTGACGACCGGAACGGTCCGTGCCAGCGGGTAACGGGTCAGCCAGCGCATGATCATGACTTGATCTCCCGCACCAGCCGGTCATCCAGCAAGGTATCCAGCCGGACCGGCCGCGTCAGCAGGTCCATTTCACGCATTCTGGCCGCCAGCCGCTCCAGCACCGGATTCAGCTCGGAGTCTGCCGGATTCAGGAGAGTCCGGTTGGCCCGGACTCCCGGAAATTTCATGGCCTCCAGCGCTTCCCGGACCTGTGAGGGCGTCAGCGCCTGCCGCTCGGCCACGACGGCAATGGCAGCAGGATCGTAGCGCAACAGCCGGTCAACGGCATCGAACCAGGTCTGGGCGACCTGCTGCAACTGCCGCTGCTTGTCCTTCGGCAGTGAACGCCGGAATACCAGCACATCGGTAATTTCGCCGGGCACATTCGCGCTGCTGAAAATCTGCACGGCTCCGCGGGCCAGCTGCTGGCTGCGGTATGGCTCGAACGTCACCAGTGCGTCCACGTTCAGGGTCGAGAAATCCAGATTGTGCCGCCCCATCGGTACGTGGACGATGCGAGTCTGCCTGATGTCAAGGTTGCGGCTGTCAAAGGCCCGCCCGAGAAGATAGGCGCCGACAACCAGGCTGTCGACCCCGACCCGCCTGCCGACCATGTCCTCGACCCGCTTCAGGCCGGGACGCGCCAGGAGCACGTCCGCTCCGTCGGAATAATCGACCACCAGCCCGATGCTCAGGTCAGGCACCAGTTGCGCCAGCGACAAGGCTTCGTCCAGCGTCACTGCCACGGCATCCAAGGCACCGTTGCGAAATGCCCGCATGCCTTCGCTGGTGGAGGTGAATTCGGCCAGCCGCACCGAGGACGGCAACGACTGGTTGGCCCGCGCCACAAACAGGGGCTCATAGCCCAGCCACCGGTTGACGCCGATTGTTACGGACACCGGCGGTTCGCCGCTGCATCCGGCCAGTATTCCCAACAACCCCAGCCACACCAGCAGCCGACGCCAGCCCTTCATGACAATTCCCCTCGTATAGCCCGAGGATTATGCCTTTTTTATAAGTCGACCACTTGAACTGAAATCAAACAAAACGCCCCTTACACAAGGCAAAGGGCGTTGGCAACAAGGCCTGCCGACCAACAGGCGCGGGACGCGCACTCAGGCCGCAGCCGGTGCTCCGGCCCGGATGGCCTCGGCGATTTCCCCGGCCCAGCGCCGGGCCAGATCGGCGTCATCCGCCTCGACCATGACCCGCACGACCGGCTCGGTACCGGAGGGACGCAGGACCACACGACCATGCCCGGCCAGTGCAGCCTCGGCGGCTGCCAGCGGCCCGGCTGCCGCTGCCTGCCAGTCCTGGCCCTTGGCCAGCCGCACATTGATCATGGTTTGCGGGAATGGCTGCCACTCCCGGCAAATGCCGGCCAGATCGGTATTCAGCTGCTGCATGGCAGCAAACACCTGCAAGGCCGACACGATACCGTCGCCGGTGGTATGCCTGTCGAGGCACAGGATATGCCCGCTGGCCTCGCCACCGACCTGCCAGCCGCGTTCGTGCAGTTGCTCCAGGACATAGCGGTCACCCACCCTGGCGCGTGCAAACCCGATATTGCGCGACGCCAGGGCCAGCTCCATGGCCAGATTGGTCATCACCGTGCCGACCACGCCTCCGACCAGCTCGCCCCGTTGCTGGCGGGCTCGTGCAATCACGTAGATCAGCTGGTCACCGTCATACAGGCGGCCGGCGGCATCCACCATCATCAGGCGGTCACCATCCCCGTCCAGCGCCACGCCGAAATCGGCATCGTGCTGCAGGACGGCTGCCTGCAAATGCTTCGGTGCTGTTGCGCCGCAACCATCGTTGATGTTGAAGCCGTCAGGCGAGGCGCCGGTTGCCACCACCGTGGCGCCCAGCTCGTGGAACACGGCCGGCGCAATGTGGTAGGTCGCACCATTGGCACAATCCACGACAATCTTCAGGCCGCGCAGATCAAGGTCATTGGGGAACGTGGCCTTGCAGAATTCGATATAGCGGTCGGCAGCGGTGTCGATCCGCTTGGCACGCCCCAGCCCCCTGGAAGCGCAGGTTTCCATCGGCTGGTCCATCAGGCTTTCGATCTGTGCCTCCAGCGCATCGTCAAGCTTCCGGCCGCCGGTGGCAAAAAACTTGATGCCGTTGTCCGAATACGGATTGTGCGAGGCAGAAATCATCACCCCGGCATCCAGACGCAGGGCGCGTGTCAGGTAGGCAATCCCGGGTGTCGGCAGCGGACCGGTCAGGCGTACATTGACCCCCGCCGCAGTAAACCCGGCCTGTAATGCCGCTTCCAGCATGTAGCCGGAGACACGGGTGTCCTTGCCGATCAGCACGGTAGGATGCGGGCTGTCTTTGCCGACCAGCACCTTGCCGGCGCAATAGCCCAGCTTGAGCACGAAATCAGGCGTAATCGGCGGCTGCCCTACCTCTCCGCGCACGCCATCGGTGCCGAAATACTTGCGTTGTGCCATCAGGTTCCCCTCAGGCTGGCTGACTGCCAGCTCGTTGATACAGTCGGTCAATTGCGGGCGGCCCCGGCATCCTTCAGTGCCTGCCAGACAGCCAGGCCCTCGCGGGTTGCCGCTACATCATGCACACGCACCACTGCTGCCCCTCGCTCGGCTGCCAGCACGGCTGCCACCACGCTTGATACCGTCCGGGCGGCAGGCTCGGTTACACCGGTAACCGCCCCCAGCATGGACTTGCGCGACATGCCGACCAGCACTGGTGCCAGCGTGCCAAGGCGTGGCAAATCATCCAGCAGTTGGTAGTTGTGCATCACGGTCTTGCCAAAACCAAAGCCGGGATCGACCAGCAAACGCTCCGCAGCAATGCCGGCAGCGAGGCAGGCGCCCACACGAGCTGACAGGTAGGCATGCACCTCGTCCTGCACCCGGGCATACCGGGGCTGCTGCTGCATGGTGGCCGGATCCCCCTGCTTGTGCATCAGGCAGATGGCAGCCGGGCAAGCCGCCAGCAAGGACAGAGCCCCGTCGTCTTCCAGCGCGGCGATATCGTTGATCAGGTCAACTCCCAGCGCCAGCCCGGCCTGCATCACCGCCGTTTTGCGGGTATCCAGCGACAGGGGTACACCACACCCCTGCAAGGCTTCCAGCACCGGCAATACCCGGTCGGTTTCTTCGCTGGCACTGACGACTGGTGCATTCGGGCGGGTCGATTCGCCACCGATGTCCAGCAGGTCGGCACCTTCGGCAATCAGCCGGTCTGCCTGGGCCAGCGCGGCATCACGCCCCTGAAACCTGCCACCATCCGAAAAGGAGTCCGGTGTGACATTCAGGATGCCCATGACCAACGGACGGTCCAGGGAGAGCCGGTAACGGCCGCAAGCAAGGTGGGTCATGGCAAAAAAGGAAAAATCCGGTCAACAAAAAAGCGGCAGGCCAAGCCTGCCGCGTGATTATCGCACTCCCGCCGGACCGGCGGGCAAGATCAGTGTTCCTGTGCCGGCGTAATGGTCGGAGCCGGAGCCGGACCGCTGGGAGCCGGCGGTACACTGCCACCGCCCACACTGGCATTGGGTTTCGGCGGACGCGGCGGACGGCCTTCCATGATGTCATTGATCTGCTCGGCATCAATGGTTTCCCATTCCAGCAGCGTCTTGGCCATGACCTCGACCTTGTCGCGGTTTTCATCCAGCAGACGACGGGCCAAAGCATACTGCTCGTCGATGATGCGGCGGATTTCCGCATCCACCTGCTGCATGGTGGCTTCAGACAGGTTCTTGTGCGTGGTGATGGAACGGCCAAGGAAGACTTCACCCTCGTTCTCGCCGTAAACCATCGGGCCGAGCCTGTCGCTCATGCCATAGCGTGTCACCATGTCACGCGCCATCTGGGTCGCACGCTCGAAGTCGTTGCTCGCCCCGGTGGTCATCTGGTTCATGAACAGCTCTTCGGCAATACGGCCACCGAACAGGATGGCAATGCGGTCCAGCAGATAGCCACGGTCGTAGGCGAAGCGGTCCTGCTCCGGCAACTGCATGGTCACGCCCAGCGCACGGCCGCGCGGAATGATGGTGACCTTGTGCACCGGATCGGACTTCGGCAGCAGCTTGGCGACCACGGCATGACCCGATTCGTGATAGGCAGTGTTCTTCTTTTCGTCCTCGGTCATGACCATGCTGCGGCGTTCGGCCCCCATCATGATCTTGTCCTTGGCCGACTCGAAGTCATCCATGTCTACCAGACGCTTGTTGCGGCGGGCAGCAAAGAGGGCAGCCTCGTTGACAAGGTTGGCCAGATCCGCACCCGAGAAGCCTGGCGTACCGCGGGCAATCACAGACGGATCAACATCATTGGAAATCGGCACTTTCTTCATGTGCACGCCGAGAATCTGCTCACGACCACGGATGTCCGGCAGCGGCACCACGACCTGACGGTCGAAACGGCCCGGGCGTTGCAGGGCCGGGTCCAGCACGTCCGGACGGTTGGTGGCGGCAATGACGATCACCGTACTGTTGGTGTCAAAGCCGTCCATCTCGACCAGCAGCTGGTTAAGGGTCTGTTCGCGCTCGTCATTGCCACCGCCGAGGCCGGCTCCGCGCTGGCGGCCGACTGCGTCGATTTCATCGATGAAGATGATGCAGGGAGAATTCTTCTTGGCATTCTCGAACATGTCGCGCACACGGGCGGCACCGACACCAACGAACATTTCCACGAAATCCGAACCGGAGATCGAGAAGAACGGCACCTTGGCTTCGCCGGCGATGGCTTTCGCGAGGAGGGTCTTGCCGGTACCCGGCGAGCCGGCCAGCAGGATGCCGCGCGGCACGTGACCGCCCAGGCTCTGGTAGCGGGTCGGATCGCGCAGGTAGTCCACGATTTCCCGCACTTCTTCCTTGGCTTCGTCACAACCGGCCACGTCAGCAAAGGTGACCGTGTTGGTTTCCTGGTCCAGCATCTTGGCGCGGCTCTTGCCGAAGCTGAAGGCACCGCCACGACCGCCCCCCTGCATCTGGCGCATGAAGAATACCCAGACGCCGATCAGCAACAGCATCGGGAACCAGCTGATGAAGATGTTCATCAGCATGGAGGGCTCTTCTTCGGGCTTGGCCGAGAAGCGTACGTCGTGCTTGAGCAGGTCGTTGACCAGCTGCGGGTCATAGGGTGCGTAAGTGGTGAAGCTGCCGCCACTGGAGAGCTTGCCCTTGAGCCACTGGCCACGCAGCGGGTGACCTTCGATGGTGACGCTTTGCACGCGTCCCGCATCAAGGTCGGAAATGAATTGCGAATAGTCGACCAGGTTCTGAGTATCCTGGCGACGGCTGAACTGGTTGAATACGGTCATCAGCACCAGACCGATGATCACCCAGATCGCGATGTTCTTGCCGATATTGTTCAAGAGAAGGCTCCTTTACGCCCTGCGAGGCACACCATGGTCCCTGAATAATCCATTGTAATCAGCCCTTCCGGCACTGTCAGCGCAAACCCTTGCCGAGCAGGTAGATTTCGGCTGAACGATCACGTGATGCCTTGGGTTTGCGAGAAAGCACCTGCGTAAAACTGGATCGCATGGCGGCAAGATAGTCGTTGAATTCGCTGCCCTGGAAAACCTTGACCAAGAACGCGCCTCCCGGCTTGAGGTGGTTGCGGGCGAAATCCAGCGCCAGCTCGCACAGATAGGCTGCCCGCGCCTGGTCGATACTGGCCATTCCGGAGAGGTTGGGGGCCATGTCCGAAATCACAAGATCCAGCGGGCGCCCCGCCAGCAGGGTTTCAAACTGCTCCAGCACGGCATCCTCGCGAAAGTCGCCCTGGATGAAATCCACGCCGGGGATGCCCGCCATTTCGAGAAGGTCAAGGGCAAACACTCGCCCGCTGTCACCGACAATGCCGGCAGCTACCTGCGACCAGCTGCCGGGAGCCGAGCCGAGGTCAGCCACTGTCATGCCCGGGCGCAACAACTTGTCCTTGTCGTTGATTTCCAGCAGCTTGTAGGCTGCCCGCGAACGGTAGCCTTCTTTCTGGGCCATGTGTACCCAGTGGTCGTGAACATGTTCATTAAGCCAGGCCGCGCTGGTCTTGGATCGGGCCATACAGTAAAATCGCCTTTTGAAACCGATATTTGCAGATTAGACAATGAGAATCGAACTGACCCCGGAACAACGACAGTATCTCAAGGGACTGGCCCACGCGCTGAATCCGGTGGTAATGATTGGCAACAATGGTTTGACCGACTCGGTTATCCGTGAAATTGCCGTCAATCTGGATGCCCATGAGCTGATCAAGGTGCGCGTACACGGCGACGACCGCGAAGTACGCGCGGCATTGTACGGGCAAATCTGCGATGACCTGGATGCCGCACCGGTCCAGATGATCGGCAAACTGCTCATCATTTACCGGCCGTCCGACAAACAGCGCATCAGCCTGCCTTCCGGCCGGAAAAAACCTGCCGCCTGATGCCTTGGTCATCAGCTTGACAACAAAGGCGCAGCCTACCGGCCGCGCCTTTTGCTTTGCTTAGCGCCAGCAGTCAATCAGTGCGGGTGACATACACCAACCCACACAAGCTTTGCACCAGCAGCAGCAGGCTGGAAATGGCCTGCCAGGTGGCAAAACCGCCGCCAAACACACCGGTTGCCGCCTGTGCTGCACTGGCCTTCAGCCCGACCAGCATCGGTGCAATGGCAAAATGGTTGACCAGCGTGCAGGCCAGCATCAGCAACAGCAACCAGAACCCGGCCTCGCGCATGCCGGCCAGACCATGCCGCCACAACCAGTCGACCAGCAGGACCGCTGCGCAGACCAGCCCGACCCAGCCCATGGTACCCAGCAGCCGCCATGTCAGGCCGCTGGCAACATCCCGGCTCAGGGCGGAAAACAGCAAGGGCGCCACAATCAGCCCGATCGTCCAGATGCCTCCGATCCAGATCGTCTGCGCCACGCGCCGCGACCAGTCCAGCACTCCGTCCATCGCCCCCTCCGGCAGCCTGCGGGCCGCGAGTCAATCAGATGTATTTGACGTCGAGCACTTCGTATTCACGGATACCGCCTGGCGCCATCACCTCTACAGTGTCACCGGCTTCCTTGCCGATCAACGCCCGGGCGATCGGCGAATTGACCGACACCTTGCCCAGCTTGATGTCGGCTTCGTCGTCACCGACGATCTGGTAGCCCACTTCGTCTTCGGTTTCCAGATCCAGCAGCTCGACCGTGGCACCAAACACGATGCGGCCGTCAGCATCCAGCGTGGACGGATCAATCACCTGGGCATTGGAAAGCTTGGCCTCCAGCTCGGCAATCCGGCCCTCGATAAAACCTTGCCGCTCCTTGGCAGCATCGTATTCGGCGTTTTCGGACAGGTCACCATGGCTGCGCGCTTCGGCAATCGCGGCGATCACCTCCGGGCGCGCCACCGATTTGAGCTGCTGCAATTCAGCCTTGAGTTGTTCGGCACCAAACCTGGTCAGCGGGACTTTGATCATGACGGATGTTCTCCACGGCGCAACGGCCGGAATCCCCGGCCGTCTGCGACAAAAATGCAAGCCGCCGTCACGCGGACGGCGGCTTTGGACTGTTCAACAATTGGTTTGATTCTAACGGCAAACGCCCGGAATTTCCAAGCGTTGCCCCGTCCGGTCAAGCCAGTTCGGCGTGCAGCCCCTGCAACGGATACACCCCCAGTGCTTCGGTAGCGGTAATCCCGTGGGCCACCGCGCGGGCGCCAGCCAGCGTGGTGTATTGCGGCACCCGGTTTTGCAGTGCGCTGCTGCGGATCGACTGGCTGTCGGTAATCGACTGGCGTTTTTCTGCCACGGTATTGATCACCATGGCGATCTCGCCGTTCTTGATCATGTCGACAATGTTCGGCCGGTGCTCGGTCACCTTGTTGACGATCTG
>JAGPIM010000079.1:8511-11775 GCA_018055005.1 Laribacter sp. | reverse complement strand
CCCTGACCTTCTTGCTGGGTCTGCTGCTGGGACCGTTGTTGCAGGTTGCCCTGAGCGTACCCAATGGCGGCCAGCTGATCACCATCGCGGCAGGTGGCACGGCCATCGTGTTTTTCGGCATGGCGACACTGGCAACGGTGGTCAAGCGCGACCTGGGTTTCCTGAACAAGTTCCTGCTGGTCGGCGGCATTACGCTGATGGTTGCGGTCGTGGCCAACCTGTTCCTGCAGATTCCGGCGCTGTACCTGACAATCTGTGCGGGCTTCATCCTGTTCAGCTCGGCAGCCATCCTGTTCCAGGTCAAGATGATCGTGGATGGTGGCGAGACCAACTATGTGTCGGCCACACTGACCATCTACATGGGCATCTACAACATCTTCACCAGCCTGTTGCAGATCCTGCTGGCGCTGTCGGGCCAGAGCCGCGACTGAGCCTTGCGGCAGACAGACCAAACGGGAGCCATGCGGCTCCCGTTTTTCACGCCTGCTCGTCCCAGTCAAAGCACCAGCCAGTCTGGCCGGGCCGGACCGACAGTTCATGATCCTGCACCACCCCCGGTACTGCGACCAGAATGTCCCCGAACCACAGACGGGGCCAGCGCCGGCGCTGCCAGTCGCTGATGCCGGCTTCCTGCCAGCATTTTTTCAGCGCCTTGCGACCAACGGCATGGCGGACGGTTTCTGCAGCCTGTCCGGGGCGGACCTGCAGGATGACCCCGTCCGGCAAGATCAGCCCGCGGCCGGCTTCCCGCCAGACGCGCAGCCGGCCATGCCAGCCGGGCCAGGTGTGTTCGCCCTCGGCCAGCGTCCAGCCATGGCATACCGTGGGCTCGGGAACATCCGGCAACAGGCGCAATTCACCTTGCCCTGCCAGCAGGACGTACCCTGCCAGCCGGCTTTCACCCCGGGCCGATGGCGCAAACCAGTCCGGACAGACGCTCGCCAGCCAACCAGGCGACACGGCAATGCCGAACCGGCCCAGCCAGCGCACCAGCAGCAGGCGCTGCCACGCAGGCGGGCGACTGGCTAGCATCGCTACCGGCAGGATGTGCGGAACACGGAGATGCAGGTCCAGCACGGCATCCAGACAATCATCGAGCACGCTGGCTTCGTCCGCTGCGCGCTGCGCGGTACGGGCCAGTTGCAGAGGATAATCCGGCCAGTAGCGGGCCAGGTGCGGCAACACCGCATGGCGCAGCGCATTGCGCCGGTAGCGCGGATCGGCATTGCTTTCGTCGGTGATCCAGAGCCAGCCCTGCTGCCGGGCCATGCTTTCCAGTTCACTTCGACGCCAGCCCAGCAAGGGCCGCCAGACGGTCAGCCCATCATGGGACCGCCACGCCGGCATGGCAGCCAGCCCGTGTGCGCCACCTCCGCGCAGGGCGGCCAGCAGTACGGTTTCGGCCAGGTCATCAGCGTGGTGCGCCAATGCCACGGTCTGGCTGCCTCCGTTGCGGTAGGCTGCATAGCGTGCCCGCCGGGCCTCGGCCTCCAGGCTTTGCCCGCCACTGCGGACGACGGAAACCCGCTCGATGCGCAAAGGGACGGACAACTCCCGGCACAGGTCCGAGCAAAAAGCGGCCCAGTCATCCGCATGGGGACTCAGTCCATGGTGCACGTGCACGGCCCGCAGTACGACGCCATGACCGGGGGCGCAGCGGGACAAGGCCTGCAGGAGCGCCACGGAATCAACCCCACCGGACAGGCCGACCTCCAAAACACATTGGCCGGAAGACAGTGTCTCCGGCCAATGGGCATGCAGGTCATCCAGCAGGGCCGGAAGATGCCGCTCAGGCGGCACTGGCATCCTTGAACTTGCCATAGTGCATCAACCGGTCAAAACGGCTGGCCAGCAACTGGTCCACCGGCTGCGTGATCAGACCCTTGAGGCTGTCGTGCAGGGCGCGTTTCATGCTCTGCATCATCTGGGCATGATCGCGGTGGGCGCCGCCGACCGGCTCGTTGATGACCTTGTCGATCAGCCCCAGCGTCTTGAGGCGGGAAGCGGTAATACCCAGTGCTTCGGCTGCATCGGGTGCCTTTTCGGCAGTTTTCCAGAGGATCGAGGCACAACCCTCCGGCGAAATCACCGAATAGGTCGAATATTGCAGCATGTTGACCTGGTCGCCGATGGCGATGGCCAGCGCCCCTCCCGAGCCGCCTTCACCGATGACGGTGCACACGACCGGCACTTTGAGACGGGACATTTCGTACAGGTTGCGTCCGATGGCTTCGGACTGGCCCCGCTCTTCGGCGCCGATGCCGGGGTAGGCTCCGGGCGTGTCAACGAAGGTCAGGACCGGCAGGCCGAATTTTTCAGCCAGCTTCATCAGGCGCAAGGCCTTGCGGTAACCCTCGGGACGCGGCATGCCGAAATTGCGCAGGATTTTTTCCTTGGTGTCGCGCCCTTTCTGGTGGCCGATCACCATGACTGCCTGCCCGTTGAAGCGGGCCATGCCCCCCACGATGGCGGGATCGTCTGCATAGGCCCGGTCGCCATGCAGCTCGTCAAAGTCCGTGCAAACGGCCTGTATGTAATCGAGCGTATACGGACGTTGGGGATGACGTGCCACCTGCGACACCTGCCATGGTGTCAGCTTGCTGTAGATGGTCTTGGTCAGGTCCTGGCTTTTCTTCTGCAGACGGGCGATTTCTTCGGAAATATCCAGTACGGAATCGTCCTGCACGTAACGCAACTCTTCAATCTTGTTCTCGAGCTCGGCGATTGGCTGCTCGAAATCGAGAAAGGTGGTTTTCATGCTGAGTTATCCACTTTTCAGAATCGGGCAATGATACCGGAGCCACCACGGCTTTGCATGTAGGACAATTCGCATGCGGGCCTCATGTCGTGTGCAAGGTTTTGGCTCCACGCCCGGCAAAAAAACGGAAATCCGCAAAAATGCTTGCCAAGCCGGGATTCGCATGATTAAATGCGCGCCTCTCGTCACCCACACGGTGACGCAGACGGGTGGTTAGCTCAGTTGGTAGAGCGTCTCCCTTACAAGGAGAGGGTCAGCGGTTCGAATCCGTTACCACCCACCACGGAGGAGTGGTAGTTCAGTTGGTTAGAATACCGGCCTGTCACGCCGGGGGTCGCGGGTTCGAGTCCCGTCCACTCCGCCAACGCTTTGGAGCGGTAGTTCAGTTGGTTAGAATACCGGCCTGTCACGCCGGGGGTCGCGGGTTCGAGTCCCGTCCGCTCCGCCAAAGCACTCAAGCACCAGAATTCCGGGCGGTTAGTCTCAGTTGGTAGAGCGCTGCCTTC
>JAGPIM010000079.1:0-8411 GCA_018055005.1 Laribacter sp. | reverse complement strand
ACACGGCAGAGGTCACTGGTTCGAGTCCAGTACCGCCCACCACTTTTCGCGGAGTGGTAGTTCAGTTGGTTAGAATACCGGCCTGTCACGCCGGGGGTCGCGGGTTCGAGTCCCGTCCACTCCGCCACAATCGATCATTGCAAGTTCTGCCGGGCGGTTAGTCTCAGTTGGTAGAGCGCTGCCTTCACACGGCAGAGGTCACTGGTTCGAGTCCAGTACCGCCCACCACTTTTCGCGGAGTGGTAGTTCAGTTGGTTAGAATACCGGCCTGTCACGCCGGGGGTCGCGGGTTCGAGTCCCGTCCACTCCGCCAGACAACAAAAGCACCCTGAGGGTGCTTTTTTGCATTCAGCCATTCAGCCTGTTCCAACAGCCATGCATACCTTTGGCTACCAGGCCGAGGAAAACAAACAACGTGCGGCCCCTCGTCGTCAGCACGGCCGGAGGAAACAGCGCGTTGCCCCCATGCGGGGCAACGCGCTGCACCACTCACAAGGTCCGCACTTTCCCGCGAAACTCTTCCAGCGACCGGTAACCCTTGCGTTCCATGATGGCGGACAGCTCGCTGTTCAGCCGGTAGAACATGCCCGCCCCCTCCTCCCACAGGCACGTTCCCACCTGCACGGCACTGGCTCCGCACAGGATGTGCTGGAATACCTCGGCACCGGACTTGATGCCGCCACAGCCAATAACCTGCTTGCCGGGACACAGGCGGTAAAACGCATTTACATTGGCCAGTGCGGTCGGCAGCACGTAGTCGCCACCGATTCCGCCAAAACCGTTCTTCGGCTTGATGACCACCGTTTCGCTTTCCACATCCACAACCAGACCATTGCCGACCGAGTTGATGCAGGTCAGGAAAGCCAGGTTTTCAAACCGGTTGAAGATGGCAGCAGCCATTTCAAAATGGCTGATGTCAAAGTAAGGCGGCAGCTTGACACCAAACGGCATGCCCAGCTCGGCGTCAATGGCCTTGAGCGCCTCTTCCATGTCGTCAAAGGAATAACCCAGTTGCGGCTTGCCCGGAACATTCGGGCAGGAAAGATTGACTTCCAGCAGCAAGGGTTTATTCAGCGCCTTGAACTCCCCCAGGATATGCAGGTTATCTGCCAGTGACAGACCAGAAACGGAAACAAAAAGCGGCTTGCCGGTTTCATAGTCATATTGCCTGGCATAACCCATGTAATATTTATAACCATGGTTTGGCAAACCCATGGAATTGATGCTGCCATATGGAGTCGATGCGTAGCGCGGCTCCGGATTACCATCCCTCGCTTCCAGCGTGCAGCTTTTTGTAACAATTGCACCGGCATCACTGTGCCGGACAGCTTCCAGCTCATAAATTTCGCGGCACATGACACCCGAAGCGTTATACACGGGCGAAGCAAGACGATGCCCAACAATGACAGTGGAAATATCGGTCATGTCTTTCACTCCATAAATCGACTCAAACTTTTCTAGTTTAACGCAAAAAACAGCAGACTACCCACCATGTAAAATCTCCGGATCACGACAGAAAAAAATAAAAGCGGCAAATATTTTGCCGCTTTTATTTGAAAAGGATAAATCAGACCGCCAGCTCTTCCAGCGATTTTCCTTCCGCCAGCCACTTTTCCACCCAGTGCGGTTTGCGTCCACGACCAGACCAGGTGACACTCGCATCATCCGGGTGATGGTATTTGGCTTCGGCCGGCTTGCGTACCGCAGCACCGCCTTTTGACAGCAGATCACTCAGTTCCAGACCATAGGTTTTCGCCAGATCAAGAATCTGCTTGCGGGCCTTGAGCTTTTCTTCGGCCTCGCGGTGCCTGATTTCAGTATCCAGTTGCTCTTTGAGCTTCAAAAGCTCCACATAGTTCATTGCCTGAAAATCCATTTCACAGTCTTTCTTTTGACAGCCCGGCGACTCCGATGCATACAACATGGAGAAACCGGACCTTGCAAATAATGAAAACCAGCATTACCGAGAATGCTGGCAACTCCTCCACTCCAATTTATCAAATGAATTGCAATTTGCAAGTCAGATAGTGCACAGCACGAATAAAAAAGCCGGCTCTACTGATAAAGAGAGCCGGCTTGCCTGTTTTCAGGCAGCCTTCAGGTCTGCCTGAAAAGGATTACAACTTGCCGAAATATTTCTGGTAGATCTGGTCATAGGTACCATTGTCACGAATCTGCCGGATACCGACATTGAGCTTCTCAAGCAACTCCGCATTCCCCTTGCGTACCGCCATTCCGTAGTACTCCTTGTCGAATTCAAGGTTGTCAATGACCGTGAATTCAGTACCACTGTTATTGGCAACGTAGTTGGCCACGACACCATTGTCACCGATGCATGCTTGAACTCCGCCGTTTTCCAGTTCTTTCAGTGCCAGCGGCAAGGTTTCAAAACGCTTGATGTTGGTACTGGTCGCCCCCATCAGTTTTTGCGCCACGGTGTCGCCTGTCGAACCGGTCAGCACGGAAACCTTCATGTTCTTGAGTGCATCGGCGCTGTCAAGCGTCTTGCCCTTGGGCAACACGACCAGCTGTGTAGCCTCGAAATACGGCTCGGTAAAATCCATCGAGGCCTTGCGCTCGCCGGTAATGGTGATGGCCGATACCAGCAGGTCCTGGTCACCGTTATCCAGGCCGGCAAAAATGCCCTCCCAGGGCGTATTCACCATTTCCACCTTGATTCCGGCAGCGTCCGCCACGGCCTGGGTCAGCTCGATGTCAAAGCCCTGCATCTTGCCGCTGGGATCCACCGACTCAAATGGTGCAAAAGCGGCATTCACGCCGACCTTGTAGGTCTTTTCCACAGCCGGCTGCTCGCCCTGCGCGGCCTGGTCTTCGGCCGGCTTGCCGCCGCCACAGGCCGTCAGTGCCAACGCCGCGGCTACCGTGACCCACTTCAACCACTGCTTCATGATGATCCCCTTGGTTTGGTGATTTGAAATGCAAAAAATGCTCTTTGAAAAACGTTGTTATGAGCAGAGCAACACAACCAGCATAAAAATCTACCCCAAACCCGCACGATCAACAAACCCCGTCGTACCGGGCGCTCTCTGCCAGAGCGGAAACGGCCTGGCAAGGAAGCAACCATCGACTATCAAACCGTTAATTTTCCAGTCTTGCCACAGTTCACGGATGCCCATGCAGACAAAAATCTCAACCCGGAATCAAAACTGGGTAAACAACTGATAACCAGCGTTTTTATCCGTAAAAACACAGAAATAAAGACCAAAAAACCAGTTAACAGATTATTGTCAATTGACAATAATCAAAGACATCCAACGGATTGTCGTGTGGTAATTTTAAAACGTTTGTCAGTATTTTCTAATAAATCAAAATTCGGATGAGTCACCGGACAGTGCCCCCAGGCACCGTCACCGGCCATCCGCCGCCACTACAAAGGACTGTCGAATGGATTGCTGGCGCAACCCTTTTGAACGCCGCTGGACTGTCATCATCCTCGGGCTGTACTTCCTCATCATGTTGCCGCTGCCGTGGTACTACAACGAGTCCTATCTGCCCGGACCGTTTGGCGTACCGATGTTCCTGTACGGCTGGATCGGCCACGGCATCGTGGTCCTGCTGACCATTCTGGTATTCGCCCGCCAGTGCCTGGCCCGGCCGGAATACCACAGCCTGGATGCCCAGGGCGAGGAGGAAACCGCATGACAACCCAGGTCGCACAACTGATCCAGCCGACTCCCGGCCCGTTCTTCGCCACCCTGGCGCTGTACTTCATCATCCTGGCCGGCATCGGCTGGTACGCCGCCCGCAACACCCACAACCTGAAAGACTTCTTCGTGCTCGGCGGCAAGGCCGGCGCCGTCGTCAGCGGCATCGCCTACTTTGCCACCCAGTACTCGATGAGCACCTTCATGGGCGTACCGGCCGTGGCCTACGCCAACGGCTACGCCGGCCTCACCATTTCGGTACCGGGCCTTGCCTTCTCGATGATCATTCCGGCGCTGCTGGTCGGCCGCAAACTGATGCAGCTGTCGCACCGCTTCGGTCTTTTGACCATGACCGACTATCTGGCCGACCGCTACGACTCTCGCAAGCTCGGTGTGCTGCACGCGGTGATGATGGTGGCGTTCCTGATCGGCATGATCGGTGCCCAGACCGTGGGTGCCGGCGTGATCGTGCACACCTTCACTGGCCTGCCCGAATGGGTCGGCGTGGTCGGCATGGGCATCATCGTGATCCTGTACTGCATGACCGGCGGCATGAAGGGCGCCATGCTCACCGACGTGCTGCAAGGCGGCCTGATGGTCACCACCGCTGTCGTCACCTTTGCCGTGTCGGTACATGCCGGTGGCGGCCTCTCCGAAATCAACGCCGCCCTGCTGGCCAAGGGCGAGCAGTTCCTGTCGCACCCCGGTGCCGCCGGCAAGTACCCGTGGACGGCCTACGTGTCGATGATCGTGATGTGGAGCTTCTTCACCATCGGCCAGCCGACGCTGTTCACCAAGTTCTACGCCATGCGCGACTACCGCACCATGTTCAAGGCCGTGATCCTCGGCACGCTGGGCATGCTGCTGGCCGCCACCATGATCGAATGGTCGGGCGTCATGGGCATCGTCAGCCTGCCGGGCCTCACCGGCAAGGAAACCGACTTCATCGTGCCGATGCTCCTGCAGCAGAACCTCAACCCGTACGTCGCCGCCATCCTGATCGCCGGCATCGTGTCGGCCGGCATGTCGACCATCGACGCCCTGCTGGTGGTTGCCACCGGCGGTATCTGCCGCGACATCTACCAGCACGGCATCAACCCGCAGGCCACCGACGAGCAGGTGTTCCGCCTGTCGCGCATCGTCACTGTCCTGATCGGCATTGCCGGGATCATCGTCGGCATCATGAAGCCGGCCTCGATCTTCGAACTGATCCGCTTCTCCTTCGGCGGACTGGGCATCTGGGTGGCCCCGGTGCTGCTGGGCATGTACTGGAAGCGCGCCAGCCTCAAGGCCGCCTTCATCTCGGTGATCATCGGCGAAGCCCTGTATGTCTCGACCGCCCTCTGGGGCCAGGGCCTGACCTTCGGCTTTGACCCGCTGATTCCCACCTGGACGCTGACCGTCGTGCTGATGGTCGTGATCAGCCTGTTCGACAAGCCGGTGGATGCCAGCGTGCTTGAGCGCCACTTCGGCAAGGATGCCGGCCCCCGGCCGGACGCCCTGCCCGAACCGGCCCGCGCCTGACGCCCAGCCCCTCCCGTACGCCCGGTCTGACTGACCGGGCGTTTTCCCGACCTGATTACCCGATACCCGCATGAGCCATCCGATCACCCTCGCCATTCACGGCGGCGCCGGCACCCTGACCCGCAACATGATGACCGCCGACCAGGAAGCCGCCTACCGTGCCACGCTGGCCGCCTCGCTTCTGGCCGGCCACACCTGCCTGGCTGCCGGCGGCAGCGCCCTTGATGCCGTGTGCGCAGCCGTCCAGGTCATGGAAGACAGCCCGCTTTTCAACGCCGGCCGGGGCGCCGTATTCACCCACGAAGGCCACAACGAACTCGACGCGGCCGTGATGACCGGCCACGACGGCCAGGCCGGCGCCGTGGCGCAGCTGCGCGGCATCCGCAACCCGGTGCTGGCCGCACGGGCGGTGATGGAATCGTCCAACCACGTCATGCTGGCCGGCGACGGTGCCAGCGCCTTTGCCCGGTCGGTCGGACTCGAAACTGCCCCGCCGGAATATTTCCACACCGACGCGCGCTGGCAGCAGCTGCTGGCCGTGCGTGATACCGACGCCTCGGTGCTCGACCACGACGGCGCGCACAAGCTCGCCTTTGCCGACAAGAAATTCGGCACTGTCGGCGCCGTGGCGCTGGACCGCGACGGCCGGCTGGCCGCTGCCACCTCCACCGGCGGCCTGACCAACAAGCGCTGGGGCCGCGTGGGCGACAGTCCGGTGGTCGGCGCCGGCACCTGGGCCGACGAAGAAGTGGCCGTATCGGCCACCGGCACCGGAGAAGTGTTCCTGCGCGCCTGCGCCACCTACGACGTGGCGGCACGCATGCGCTACCTGCACGAAGACAGCCGGACGGCCGCTGCCAGCGTCATGGACAAGCTCGGCACCATGGGCGGACACGGCGGCCTGATCGTGCTGGACCGCCAGGGCAACGTCAGCCTGCCCTTCAACACCGAAGGCATGTACCGCGGCCGGATCGGCCCCGACGGCCGTGCCTGCGTCGACATCTACCGCGATTAAAGGAACCTGCCATGCGCATCGCCAACATGAACTGGATGCAGGTCGAACAGTACCTGCAACACGACGACCGCTGTGTCCTGCCGCTGGGCAGCACCGAGCAGCACGCCTACCTGTCGCTGGCCACCGATGTCCTGCTGGCCGAGCGGGTGGCCGTCGATGCAGCCGAGCCGCTGGGCGTGCCGGTGTTTCCGGCCGTGCCCTACGGCATCACCCCCTACTTCACGGCGTTCCCCGGCACGGTCACCCTGCGGGTGGAGACCTATCTGGCCGTGGTCCGCGACCTGCTCGACGGGCTGGCCAGGCAGGGTTTCCGCCGCATCCTGATCGTCAACGGCCACGGCGGCAATTCGCCGGCCATGGGCCTGACCGGTGAGTGGATGGCGGCCAATCCACACTGCAAGGTGCGCTTTCACAACTGGTGGAACGCACCGCGGACGCTGGCCTGCGTCAAGGGCATCGACCCGGATGCTTCGCACGCCTCGTGGATGGAAAACCTGCCGTGGACCCGGCTGGCTGGCGTGGACATGCCGCGCGAACACAAGCCGCTGATCGACTACACCCGCTACGCCGTGATGAATCCGGCCGAAGTGCGCGCCTATACCGGCGACGGCAGCTTTGGCGGTGACTACCAGCGCGACGAAGCCGACGTGCAGGCCATGTGGCAGGTCGCCGTGGACGAAACCCGTGCCCTGCTGGAAGGACCGTGGTCATGAAAAACGCACCGATCCTGATCTGGGGCGCCGGCGCCATCGGCGGCACCCTGGCCGTCTACCTTGCCCGCGCAGGCCATGCCGTACGGCTGGTGGACACCGACCCGCAGCACGTAGCCGCCATCCGCGCCCACGGCCTGCGACTGACCGGGCCGATCCTCGAAGACACCGTGCCGGTCGACATCTGCACGCCCGACACCCTGACCGGCAGCTATCCCCTGGTCCTGCTGGCCACCAAGGCCGTGCACACCCGCGCGGCCTGCCGGCAACTTCTACCGTTCCTGAGCCGCGACGGCGCAGTGGTCAGCGTGCAGAACGGCCTGAACGAACAGGTAATCGCCGACATCGCCGGTGCCGGCCGCACCATCGGCTGCTTCGTCAACTTCGGCGCCGACATCGTGGCTCCCGGCGTGATCCACTTCGGTGGTTGGGGCGCCACGGTGGTCGGCGAGCTGGACGGCAGTGACACACCGCGCATCCGTGCCCTGCACGGACTGATGTGCGAATTCAACCCGAATGCCGTACTGACCCCGAACATCTGGGGCTACCTGTGGGGCAAGCTGGTATACGGCTCCATGCTGTTTGCCACCGCGCTGACCAACGAAGGCATCTATCCGCTGCTGGAAAACCCGGCCTACCGCCCGGTGCTGGCCGCCCTCGCACGCGAAGTCTGCACCGTGGCCAGCGCCGCTGGCCTCAGGCTCGAAGGGTTTGACGGCTTTGACCCGGCGGCCTTCATGCCGGACGCACCGGCCGACGCCGGCATGGCTTCGCTGGACCAGCTGGCCGCGCACAACCGCAAGTCGGCCAAGTTCCACGCCGGCATCTGGCGTGACCTCGCCATCCACCACCGCAAGACCGAGGTGGACGAAATCATCGCTCCGATCGCCGCCACCGGCCGCCAGCATGGTGTGCCCACGCCGCTGACCGATGCGCTGATCGAGGCCATGCACGTCGCCGAAGGCGGTGTACCGCAAGGACTGGGCCTGCTCGACCGCGTGCGCGCCGCCCTGGCGCCGGCTCCGGTGCCAGGCTTTTGCTTCGATGGCCAGACGGTGCTGGTGACGGGAGCTGCCCAGGGCATCGGCCGCGAAATCGTGCGCCAGTTTGCCGTGGCCGGTGCCCGCGTGATCGCCGCCGACATCGGCTCGCTGGATGACACCGTGGCCGCCTGCGACGGCCGCTGCGAAACGCTGGCACTAGATGTCAGTGACCCGGTCAGCGTGCACGACCAGCTGGCCGGACTTGGCCGGATCGACGTGCTGGTGAACTGCGCCGGCGGCGTATGCGGCCAGGCGGGCCGGCCGCTGGAAGAGATCAAGCCGGACGAATGGCGCGCCATCTTTGCCGTGAATGCCGATGGTGCTTTTTGGTGCAGCCAGGCGGTGGCACCGGCCATGAAGGCCCGCGGAGCCGGACGCATCATCATGATTTCCAGCGGTGCCGGACTGGGCGTGAGCCTGACCGGCATCCAGGCCTATGCCGCAGCCAAGGCCG
>JAGPIM010000228.1 GCA_018055005.1 Laribacter sp. | reverse complement strand
TTTCGCGGTAATCCTTGACGGCGGCCTTGATGGCATCTTCGGCCAGGATCGAGCAGTGGATCTTGACCGGCGGCAGGGCCAGTTCTTCGGCAATGGCGGTGTTCTTGATCGCCAGCGCCTCGTCGAGAGTCTTGCCCTTGACCCATTCGGTCACCAGCGAGCTGGACGCGATCGCCGAACCGCAACCGTAGGTCTTGAATTTCGCGTCTTCGATCACGCCGTTCTCATTGACCTTGATCTGGAGCTTCATCACGTCGCCACAGGCCGGAGCGCCCACCATGCCGGTGCCCACGCTGCCGTCGCCCTTTTCAAACGAACCGACGTTGCGCGGGTGTTCGTAGTGTTCGATAACCTTTTCGCTGTAAGCCATGTCCCTGTTCCTTGTTGCCTGCGGCAGCCGCCCGCCTGTGGCCGGCTGCCGTGAATGCCGATATCAGTGTGCTGCCCATTCGACCGTATTGAGGTCGATGCCGTCCTTGTACATTTCCCACAGCGGCGACAGTTCGCGCAGCTTGCCGATCTTGTCGTTGAGCAGCTTGACGGCAAAGTCGATTTCTTCTTCGGTGGTGAAACGGCCGAGGGTGAAGCGGATCGAGCTGTGCGCCAGTTCGTCGTTGCGACCAAGGGCGCGCAGTACGTAGGACGGCTCCAGCGAGGCCGAGGTGCAGGCCGAACCGGACGAGACCGCCAGCTCCTTGATCGCCATGATCAGGCTTTCGCCCTCGACGAAGTTGAAGCTGACGTTGAGGTTGTTGGGCACGCGGTGCTCAAGGTCGCCGTTGATGTAGACCTCTTCCATGTCCTTGATGCCGTTCCACATGCGGTCACGCAGGCGGGCGATGCGGGCCTGTTCTTCGTCCATTTCCTCGCGGGCGATGCGGAAGGCTTCACCCATGCCGACGATCTGGTGGGTGGCCAGCGTGCCGGAGCGGAAACCGCGCTCATGCCCGCCGCCGTGCATCTGTGCCTCAAGGCGCACGCGCGGCTTACGCCGCACGTACAGGGCGCCGATGCCCTTGGGGCCGTAGACCTTGTGCGCCGACAGGCTCATCAGGTCGACCTTGAGTTCGTTGAGGTCGATCCGGACCTTGCCCGGCGCCTGGGTGGCATCGACGTGGAAGATGATGCCCTTTTCACGGCAGATCTCGCCGATGGCGGGAATGTCCTGGATCACGCCGATTTCGTTGTTCACGAACATCACCGACACGACGATGGTGTCGGGGCGGATGGCGGCCTTGAACACTTCGAGGTCGATCAGGCCGTTTTCCTGCACCGGCAGATAGGTGACTTCAAAACCTTCCCGTTCCAGCTCGCGACAGGTGTCCAGCACCGCCTTGTGTTCGGTCTTGACGGTGATGAGGTGCTTGCCGCGGCTCTGGTAAAAGTGGGCCGCGCCCTTGATTGCCAGGTTGTCCGATTCGGTGGCACCCGAGGTCCAGATGATCTCCTTCGGATCGGCATTGAGCAGCCGGGCCACTTCGGCACGTGCATTCTCGACCGCTTCTTCGGCTTCCCAGCCGTAGCTGTGGCTGCGCGAGGCGGGATTGCCGAATTTTTCGGTCAGGAAGGGAATCATCTTCTCTGCCACACGCGGATCAATCGGGGTGGTGGCCGAATAGTCGAGATAGATCGGGAATTTCAGTTGGCTCATTTGAAGCTCCAGCAGAGGGCCGGGAATGTCAGGCAACCGCACGCGCGTCGCCGGCAGCCGGCCGGTCGGCCCGGGCATCCACCAGCACGGCCTCGCCGTTCTGGGCGCGCTGCCGGTCCATCAGGCTGCCGAGGGTGATGCCTTCGAGGTAGGCATAAATGGTGCGGTTGAGGTCGATCCAGAGATCGTGGGTCATGCAGCGGCGGCTGTCGTGACAGTCCTCGCGCCCACCGCACTGGGTGGCGTCGAGCGGCTCGTCAACCGCGATGATGATGTCGGCCACCGTGATGGCTGCCGGCTGGCGGGCCAGACAGTAACCGCCGCCGGGACCGCGAATGCTCTCGACCAGCTCGGCCCGCCGCAGCTTGCCGAAGAGCTGTTCGAGATAGGAGAGGGAAATGTCCTGCCGCTCGCTGATGCCAGCCAGCGTCACCGGTCCCTTGTGTTGTCGGAGTGCGAGGTCCAGCATGGCAGTGACAGCAAAGCGGCCCTTGGTGGTCAGTCGCATGTCGTTCTCTCTCGGGTGATCTTTACACGCGAGCGTACTAAACCCGACTAATTTAGTCAACAATTGAATCGGTGCGATACCCGCGCATGATACCGCCAATGCGCATTGCACCGCAGCATGGAATCAGGGTGCATCCGGCAACGCGCAGGCGACGCCACCCACCAGCTGCGCCAGCACCCGCTGTACCGTACCCAGCGCCTCGGCAAACGATGGCGAACTGGTGCTGAAGCTGACCTCCCGGGTGCTGTCGCCCTTGCCGGCAGCCCAGTTGACCACCGGACACAGGCTGGCATACGGGATGCCCTGTTCGCGCGCCAGCACGGCCTCCGGCATGCCGGTCATGCCCAGCATGTCGGCCCCGTCCCGCTCCAGCCGGCGGATCTCGGCGGCAGTATCCAGCCGCGGCCCTTGCACGCAGGCGTACACGCCACCGTCAGCAAGCGGCACGCCGCAAGCAGCGGCAGCATCGAGCAAGCGCCGGCGCAGTCCGACATCGTAAGGCCAGGTGAAATCCACATGCACGACTGGCACGTCGTCCCCCTCAAAGAAGGTATGTGCCCGGCCCCAGGTGTAATCGAGCAGCTGGTCCGGCACGGCCACCATGCCAGGCCGCATGGCAGCAGAAATCCCGCCGACCGAACCCACGCCGATGATGCCGGCCACATTCTGTCTGGCCAGCGCCCAGATGTTGGCGCGGTAGTTGATTTCGTGCGGCGCCAGCGTATGGCTGTAGCCATGGCGGGCCAGAAACACCACGCCCTGGCCCGCCAGGTTGCCGAAAGTCAGGGCGCCGGATGGCTCGCCATACGGCGTACGCACGATCTGGCGGTGAGTGATGACAAGGTCAGGCAGGCGGGTCAGGCCGCTGCCGCCGATGATGGCCAGCATGCAGGACTCCTCAAGACTCGGGATTCCGCCAACATACCATTCCCCGCGCCAGCCTGCTTCAGTGCCCGGAGGACACCAGCGCGGTTTCGCGCCGCATTTCACGCAGCATGTAACGGATGATCCAGACAAACTTGGCCACGGCCAGTCCCATGCCGGCCACGCTCATCAGCCCCGCCTCGCTGCCCAGCAAATCGATCCACAACGCCATGATCCGCCCCTTTCGCATTCGTCTTGCTTCGATGCAGGGCAGATTGCCGGTCGAGATTTAAGCTCAAGTGATTGACCTTTAACGCCAGGTTAAAGGCCCGTTTTTTTGCCGGAACAGCACGGCAGCCACCAGAAAGGCACGCCAGAACCCGCCTCAGTCACGGGTCAGCACTTCCAGCAGCTCGATCTCGAAATGCAGGTCGGCATGCGGCGGGATGCGGCCGACCTGGCGGTCACCGTAGCCCAGTGCCGCCGGCACCCGCAGGCGGCGCGTACCGCCCACCCGCATGCCGGCCAG
>JAGPIM010000227.1 GCA_018055005.1 Laribacter sp. | reverse complement strand
TGATCCTCAAACAAGAAATCTGGCTAAACCACGTGATTTTAACTGAATACCCGTATGGCTTAAAGCCGAGCCAAGCAAAATCTCCCTGCAACTTCTGCGGGAATGGTCTAGCTTCAAAAATTATCTAAAAAAACAACCACTCAGATCGGATTGTCGATTTCGACATAACGGGCATCCAGCCCCTGTTCCCGCAACCAGCGGGTCAGCGACTGCACGCCAAAGCGCTCGGTGGCATGATGACCGCCCGCCAGGAACGCCACCCCGCTTTCGCGGGCCAGATGGCAGCAGTACTCCGACGCCTCGCCGGTAATGAAGGCATCGACCCCCAGATCGACTGCCTCGGCAAACATGCCCTGCCCGCCCCCGGTACACCACGCCACGCGCCGGACCGGTCGCTCCAGGGAACCGATCACCAGAGGCAAACGCTCCAGCACACCAGAGACTCTCAGCGCCAGCTCACCCACATTGCATGGATTTTCAGGCACGCCCCAGGCCAGCAATCCTTGCTCGCCTGCCGTGCCCTGCATCTGCAATCCCAGTGCCTGTGCCAGCCCTGCATTGTTGCCATGCTGCGGGTGGGCATCCAACGGCAGGTGATACGCCAGGAGATGCAGGTTGTTGGCCAGCAGGGTCGCCAGCCGCTTCCGCTTGATACCGGTGACGGCAGCCGGCTCGCCTTTCCAGAAGTAGCCGTGATGCACCAGGACCGCATCGGCATCCAGCCGCACGGCTTCGTCCAGCAACGCCTGGCTGGCCGTCACGCCACACACGACCCGCTCGATCCGCCGGGTACCCTCGACCTGCAGGCCGTTCGGACAGTAATCCTTGAATTTCCACGGTTCCAGCAATGTATCCAGGCGACTGACCAGCTCAATCACATCCATGTGCAATGACTCCTGACGGAACAAACAGCCGCTATTGTGACGGTTCCGGCCCAGAGGCACACCAACAGAAACAACATCGCCCACAGCAAAACCGCGGGCGATGTTTTTGTCATTAAAAACAAAATGGAAACGTCATGCAGATTACATGTTCGGGTAGTTCGGCCCGCCACCGCCTTCCGGCGTCGTCCAGGTAATGTTCTGCGTCGGATCCTTGATGTCACAGGTCTTGCAGTGCACGCAGTTCTGCGCGTTGATCTGCAATTGCGGCGTACCGCTGTCCTGCCCGATGATTTCATACACGCCGGCCGGACAGTAACGCTGCTCCGGTGCATCGTAGAGGGCCAGGTTGACCTTGACCGGTACCGCAGGGTCCTTCAGCCGCAGATGGATCGGTTCGTCTTCGCGATGGTTGGTACTGGAGAAGAACACGTTCGACAGCTTGTCAAATGTCAGCACCCCGTCCGGCTTCGGATAATTGATCTTCGGCATCTGGCTGGCCGGTTTGAGCGTCATGTTGTCCGGCTGCTTGTGGTGCAGCGTCCACGGCGCCCGGCCACGGAACAGGTAAGTGTCGATGGCCGAATACGCAATGGCCGGAAACAGGCCCCAGTGGAACGACGGCCGGATGTTGCGCACGGTAAAGAGCTCGTCATGCAGCCAGGACTGCTTGAGCTTCGCCGGATAAGCCGTTGCTTCGGCAGCCGGAGCATCCTGCCCCAGAAGGTCAAACACCGCATCAGCTGCCAGCATGGCCGACTTCATGGCCGTGTGCGTGCCCTTGATTTTCGGCACATTGAGGAAACCGGCAGTATCCCCGATCAGCATACCGCCGGGGAAAGTCAGCTTCGGCAGCGACTGCAACCCGCCTTCGGCCAGCGCACGTGCGCCGTAGGCTATGCGGCGGCCGCCTTCAAAGACGCCACGGATCGCCGGATGCGTCTTGAAGCGCTGGAACTCGTCGTAGGGCGACATGTGCGGGTTCTGGTAATCCAGCCCGACGACAAACCCTACGACCACCTGGTTGTTTTCCAGGTGATACATGAACGAGCCACCGTAGGTTTTGGTGTCCAGTGGCCAGCCGACCGTGTGCGTTACCGTACCCGGCTTGTGCAACTCCGGCTTCACCTCCCACAGTTCCTTGATGCCGATGCCGAAAGTCTGCGGATCGGCTCCGTCATTGAGGTTGAAACGCTCCATCAGGAGCTTGGTCAGCGAGCCGCGACAGCCCTCGGCAAACAGGGTCTGCCGGGCCCACAGCTCCATGCCCGGCTGCCAGGCGTCGGTTTGCTGGCCTTCGCGGTCCAGCCCCATGTCACCCGTGGCCACGCCCTTGACCGAACCATCCTCGTTGTAGAGCACCTCGGCAGCGGCAAAACCCGGGTAGATTTCCACTCCCAGCGCCTCGGCCTGCTCACCCAGCCAGCGGCAGAAATTGCCCAGACTGACAATGTAATTGCCGTGATTGTGCATCTGCGGCGGCGTGGGCAGGGTGATGGAGCTGCCCTCGGTCAGGAACATGAAACGGTCGGCCCCGGCCGGCGTATTCAGGGGGGCACCCTTTTCGCGCCAGTCCGGAATCAGCTCGGTCAGTGCACCGGTTTCGATCACGGCCCCCGACAGGATGTGCGCACCGATTTCCGACCCTTTTTCCAGCAGGCAGACGCCGATCTCGCGCCCGGCTTTTTCAGCCTGTTGCTTGAGACGGATCGCTGCGGCCAGTCCGGCCGGCCCCCCACCGACGATCACTACGTCGTACTCCATGTATTCGCGTTCCACGCACGCCTCCTTTTTTTGTCCTTTGCAGGGATGACAGCCACTATTGCATGCCCCCGCCCCGTCGTCAAACGGCCGTTTGAATCATCCGGATGCTGCATTGCAGCAGGTAATTTTACCCAAAATACCGGCCAACAACCCACATCACATCGCAAATGTCATTGCATTTTCCGGCAGCCGTCAGGCAAATGCCTGAATGCCGGTCTGTGACCGGCCAAGGATCAGGGCATGAATGTCATGCGTTCCCTCGTAGGTGTTGACGGCCTCCAGGTTCAGCACATGGCAGATCACGCCGAACTCGTCGCTGATACCGTTACCGCCCAGCATGTCACGCGCCATGCGTGCAAGGCCCAGTGCCTTGCCACAGTTGTTGCGCTTGATCAGCGACACCATCTCCGGGGCCGCCATACCGGCATCCATCAGCCGCCCCACCTGCAGGGCGGCCTGCAGACCGAGGGCAATCTCGGTCTGCATTTCCGCGAGTTTCCATTGCACCAGCTGGTTGGCGGCCAGCGGCCGGCCGAACTGCAAGCGGTCCAGCGTGTACTGACGCGCAGTGTGCCAGCAGCTTTCCGCCGCCCCCAGCGCTCCCCAGGCAATGCCGTAGCGGGCTTTGTTGAGACAGGAAAACGGACCCTTCAGGCCGCGGACACCGGGCAGGCAATGCGAATCCGGCACCATGACCCCGTCCATGACGATCTCGCCGGTCACCGACGCACGCAGGCTGAACTTGCCTTCGATCTTCGGCGTCGAGAGTCCGGCCATGCCGCGCTCCAGGACAAAGCCGCGAATGTCGCCCGCATCATCCCTGGCCCAGACCAGCAGCACGTCGGCAATCGGGCTGTTGGTGATCCACATCTTGCTGCCGGACAGCAGATAACCACCGTCCACCTTGCGTGCCCGGCTACGCATGCTGCCCGGGTCCGATC
>JAGPIM010000078.1 GCA_018055005.1 Laribacter sp. | reverse complement strand
TCGTCCACCCGGCGGTAGATCACGTCCACCCGCTGCGGCCCGGCGGTGGTGCGCATCCAGACATGCTCGTTCTTGACGAAAAGATCGGGGCCTTCGACCAGCTCCACGCCCATCTGGCGGGCCAGGAAGGCGTGCTCGAAATAGGCCGAGTTGTGCGGGCCGGGAGTCAGGACCACGATGGCGGGTTGTTCGACCTCGGTGGATTCGCGCAGGGTTTGCAGCAGCAGGTCGGGGTAGTGCTCGACCGGCGCGACCGGTTGCCGGGCAAACAGCTCCGGAAACAGCCGCATCATGATCTTGCGGTTTTCCAGCATGTACGACACCCCGGACGGCACGCGCAGGTTGTCCTCCAGCACGTAAAAACGCCCGTCGGCATGGCGGATGATGTCGATGCCGGCAATGTGGGCGTATGTCCGGTTGGGCAGGTCCACGCCCTGCATGGCCAGCTGGAACTGGGTGTTGGTCAGCAGCAGCCCGGCCGGAATGATGCCGGCAGCGATGATGGCCTGCTCGTGGTAGAGGTCGTGCAGGAAGGCATTGAGGGCAGCCACGCGCTGCTTCAGCCCGCGTTCCAGCAGGCGCCAGTCGGCTGCGGTGAGGATGCGCGGGATGGCGTCGAACGGAATCAGCCGCTCTGCGCCGGCTTCGTCACCGTATACGGCAAAGGTGATGCCGCCGCGGAAAAACAGCCCGTCCGCTTCACGGCGACGCGCGGCCAGCCAGTCGTCGTCACGGCCGGCCAGCCAGGCCAGATAGGGCTGGTAGTGCTCACGGGCTTGTCCGTCTGCCAGCAGCATTTCGTCGAAATGTCCGGCTGGTGGCGAATGCAGGTTCGGCATGATGCGAGGCTCCGTCAGGGATCGTGCCGGACGGTGTTGCAAGCACCATGCCAACCTTGCGGACAGGGGGCAGAAAGTTCGGGAATGATTACAACCGCAGAAA
The DNA here is from genome assembly GCA_018055005.1 of Laribacter sp. GTDB lineage: Bacteria > Pseudomonadota > Gammaproteobacteria > Burkholderiales > Aquaspirillaceae > Laribacter. Next base: position 10,974 of record JAGPIM010000078.1, on the reverse strand, counting down.
GGCGTTGATGTGCACCATCATGGTGCCCGGGCAGGCAGACGGCATGCCGGCCGGCAACGGCCCGGGGCGGGTCTGTGTCCTGGATTGCACCACGTGACGTTTCGGGCGCAGCAGCCGGGAGCGTTCATGCCGCAGTGGAGACTCTGTCTTCACTGCCCGGAAGGGCAAAGCGCACAAGGCTCCGGTTGCCAGGCCGGGTTCCGCGTGAAGTTGGGTGCAGCGGTGGCCTTGGTGCATCGCAGGCTGGTAGCCAGTGCTGACGGCGGTTGCTGACGTTACGCCGGGCAAGGGATCAGTCGTCCCAGTCATGGTGACGACGATGCCGGTGATGGCGTTTGTGGTACGGCTTTTCATGGTAGTAATGATGCGGAGCCGGCCGGTAGTGACGTTCGCGCGGTACGGCAATGGCAGCTCCGGCGGCGCCACCGAGTGCACCGCCGATAACGGCGCCGTCACGACCGCCAAACTGGTGGCCCAGGGCGGCGCCGACACCGCCGCCAATGGCACCTCCCAGAAGGGCATCCCCCTGTCCGCTGGCGAAGGCTGCCGGCAGGGCCAACAATCCGGCCAAGGCAAGTGCTGAAAATGTATGCAGGATTTTCATGGTCAGACAAGTCAGTTGGAATGCTGTCCAGTATGCGGCAAGCCTGGCCACGGGCGTGTAAGCGCATGTCGCAAAATGTAGCCGGGCACCGCTGCGGCACTCCGCCGGTTGTCCGGCCGGCAAGGCTGATTGCCCGAAGCTGCAACGGGGTTGATACTATCAACAAAAAATGCGTGGCGAGCTGCCTCGTCACTTTGCAAATGTGCAGTCTTTACCCAGGGAGTGACACCATGTCGACCGAACTGCTTGACCAGCTGGAAACCCGGATTGGCGCCCTGACCGACCAGGTCATGCTGATGAAAATGGAGATCGACGAACTCAAGGCCCAGCACACCATGCTGAACGAGGAAAACCAGAAGCTGCGCGACGAACGCAAGCAATGGTCCGAGCGTTTGCAGTCCCTCTTGGGCAAGCTCGAACAGATCGAAGCCTGAGCGCCTGACGCAGTCCGGCCCCCGTCGCGCCTGTCTGGTGCCACGGGGGTTTTGTCGTTGAAAGGGTCAGCCAGCTTGCAGGAATGGCCAAGTCGGCCGACGATTGGCACCTTGTTTGTTGCCAGCCCGGGCTGGCAGGTGTCAGGAGCCGATTCATGAAATTCAGTTTTGCCAACCCGTCCCGTATCGTTTTTGGCCAGGGGCAGATTGCTGCCCTGGCCGGTCTGGTGCCAGCCGGTGCCCGAGTCCTTCTCATGTACGGAGGCGGCTCCATCAAGCGCAATGGTGTCTGGGAACAGGTTCGCACGGCACTGGGCGAGCGTGCGGTGGTGGAGTTTGCCGGGGTAGAGGTCAATCCGGATGTCTCGACGCTGGACCGCGCCGTGGCACTGGTCAAGGCCGAACGGCTGGACTACGTGCTGGCCGTCGGTGGCGGCTCGGTGGTTGACGGCGCCAAGTACGTGGCTGCTGCTGCCTGCTACGACGGTGAAGGCTGGGACATCCTGACTCACCGCCATGTACCGCAGGCAGCCTTGCCGCTGGGCGTGGTACTCACCCTGGCCGCCACCGGGTCGGAATCCAATGTCAATTCGGTCGTCAGCCGGCGCGCCACGGGCGAGAAACTGGCATTTGCCAGCGAGCATGTCTATCCGCGCTTTGCCGTGCTTGACCCTTCGGTACTGGCCAGCCTGCCGGACCGCCAGCTGGTCAACGGACTGGCCGATGCCTTTGTGCATGTCTGCGAACAGTACCTGACCCGGCCCGGCCAGACCCCAGTGCAGACCGGTTACGCCGAAGTGCTGTTGAGTACGCTGCACGACCTGGCCCAGCGCTTTGACATGCGCCGCGAACCTGAATGGCTGGAGTCGCTGATGTGGAGCGCCAACCAGGCGCTGAACGGCCTGATCGGCCAGGGCGTGGTCCAGGACTGGGCCACACACCGGATCGGTCACGAATTCACTGCCCGCTACGGACTTGACCACGCGCGCACTCTCACCCTGGTCCAGCCGGCCCTGCTGCGCGAAACCCTGCCGGAAAAGCAGGCGCGGCTGGAGCGGATGGGCGTGCGGGTGTTTGGCCTGACCGGTGAGGGTGAGCAACTGGCGCGCGGCACCATCGTGGCGCTGGAAGCGTTTTACCGCGCGCTGGGCCTGCCGGTATGCCTGAGTGACACCGATATTGAGGATGTTGATTGCGCCGGACACATTCTTGAGGCATTGAAACAGCACAATATGCTGCCATTGGGAGAATTTGGCTGTATTGATGCCATTCGCGCTGCCAGGATACTGGCTGACGCTTGTCGCTGATACGTCAGGAACACCGGCCAGCCCCTGTGGTTCAAGCCACAGGGGCTGTTTTTTTGTGTTTCAGGGTGGCCAGGTTAAAAACTTCACCATCCTGACGGGTTTGGCAGGAAAAAACAGCGTTTTCCGGAAACGTCACGAGAAATGTGCAAAAAAACTGCTGGAATATGCCATTGTCAGGCAGATTGTGGCTAACGGATAGTTATCTGGCTGTTTTGTCAGGATAAACGAAAGGGTTTTTGCCAAAAAACCGGATATCTATTCTTAAACTCAATAATGACTTTGTATATAGTCTACGAAACTTCTCCGGTGTAGTGATTCATTCCGCAAAACGGAAATCGTGCCGGAGGCGATCGGAGTTGGAGCCGGAACCCAGAACGGCAGCGCGTCACAAACGCGGTAGCCGTAGCAAGATTCCGCTCACCCACAGTCGGGAGAGTCCGTGCATGCGTGCCATGCCGCTCAGCTCCATTTTCGCCGCATGGCTGCCAGCACCCTGTTGTCTGCGGCCATGCTCCGCCAACCCGATTGATTCAGACTGTTTACATGGCTCGTTCACAATGGGGCTCTCGCCTCGGTTTCATTCTTGCTGCTGCCGGTTCGGCCATCGGCCTTGGTGCCATCTGGAAATTTCCTTACGTCGCTGCCCAGAACGGTGGTGGTGCCTTTCTGCTGATTTTTCTCGCGTTCGTGTTCACGCTCGGGGTGACGCTGATGATGGCCGAGATGGCCATGGGCCGTGCCGCACATGACAGCGCTGTCGGCACCTTCCGCAAGCTCGGCGGCAAGCCGTGGTCGGTGGTCGGCTATATCTGCGTGCTGGTCGGCTTCCTGATCCTGTCCTTCTACAGCGTGGTCGGAGGCTGGACCATTGCCTATCTGGTCAAGTCGATTGGCGGTACGGCGCTGTCGAGCGATCCGAAGGCGCTGGGCGAGGCATTCGGCCAGTTCATCTCGAATCCGACCGAACCCTTGTGGTATCACGCCGGTTTCATGGCGCTGACGGTCGGTGTGGTGCTGGGCGGTGTGCAGCACGGCATTGAAAAGCTGTCCAAATTCCTGATGCCGGCATTGTTCATCCTGATGCTGGGCCTGATCGTGCGCGGCCTGACCCTGCCGGGTGCAATGGAAGGCGTGGCGTATTTCCTGACGCCGGATTTCTCGCGGGTGACCGCCTCGACCGTGATTGATGCACTGGGCCTGGCCTTCTTTTCGCTATCCCTCGGCATGGGTGCCATGATTACCTACGGCTCGTACGTGCAATCGGGCACGTCGATTCCCGGCTCCGCCATGTGGGTGGTGACGCTGACGACGCTGGTGTGCTTCCTGGCGGGCCTGATGGTCCTGCCGGCCGTATTCGCCTTTGGCTTTGACCCGGCGGCCGGTCCGGGGCTGACGTTCATCACCATGCCTGCCGTGTTCTCGCACATGGTTGGTGGTCAGCTCTTCGCCATTGCCTTTTTCACCCTGCTGCTGGTGGCGGCCCTGACCTCGTCGGTATCGCTGATGGAAGTGGTGACGAGCTTCATGATCGACGAATTCGGCATGAAGCGGGTGCCGGCTGCCATCGTGATGGCACTGCTGATGTTTGCCCTCGGTGTGCCGGCTTCGCTGTCGCTGGGCATCTGGGCGGATTACACCGTGTTCGGCAAAGGCGTGTTCGACCTGCTGGACTATGCAACGTCCAACCTGCTGATGCCGCTGGGGGGCGTGTTTACCGCCATTCTGGCCGGCTGGAAGGTGTGGGACGTGGTATCGGCCCAGCTGACTGCCAACAGCCGTTTTGCCCCGCTGCTGCCGGCCATGAAGGTTACCTGCCGCTACTTCGCTCCGGTCCTGATCGGCTGGGTGCTGGTCAAGAACCTCTGATCCGGCCTGAAGCAATGCAGTTCCGACGCCCCGGTTTTGCCGGGGCGTTGTTTTTTCAGGCGTCCCGGTCCTGGGGCGGGCGGGCCGGGGCGGCGTACCAGCCGGACGGCGGCACGACCTGCAGCTCGGCAGGATCACCCTCGTAGTGCGGCGAGGTGATCTGCACGCCATATTCGTTGAAGATGTCGAGGATATGGCTGTTGAGCTCGTCGAGGATCCGGGCACGCTGGGCCGGCTCGTCCAGCGAGACGCGCAGGCTGTATTCGACATAGAAATCGCTGAGGGCAGTCTGGAACACGAAGGGAGCCGGGTCCTGCCGCACACCGCAGGTACGGCGTGCAGCCTCCAGCAGCATGGCTTCCACCTGGCGCCAGGGCGTGGAATAGCCGATGGTGAGCTGGACGCTGGTGATCACCCCGCCGCCCGCCACCAGTCGCGAGTAGTTCTTGACGCTCTGGCTGACCAGCACCGAATTGGGGATGCTGATTTCTTCGCGCATGTTGGTGTGGATGCGGGTGGCAAAAAGGCCGATGGCCTGGACGGTGCCTTCCTCGCCGGCCACGCTGACGTATTCGCCAACCTTGAGCGAGCGCGAATAGATCAGGATCAGCCCGCTGGCAAACTGGCTGACCACGCCGGACGCACCCAGTGACACCATCAGGCCCAGCACGACCGACAGGCCCTTGAAAGCCTCGGTGTTTGACCCCGGCAGATACGGGTAGATCATGGCCAGGGCAAACAGCCAGAGCAGTACGGTCAGCAGCTTGCGGGTGGTGCCGGCCGTGTCCTGGTCGAAAAACGGCAGCTCCAGCTCGCCTTTTTCCACCCGGGACAGTACATAGCCCAGCATGCGGACCGTGATGCGGGTCAGGACCAGTATGGCGATGACCACGCCGAGGCCGGGCAGGGCTTCGACCAGCGCATCGCCAAACCGGAACAGCAGGTCCAGCAGGTACTGGTTCAGCGCCTCGCCCCAGGCGCGGGTCAGGGGAAATACCGACAGCAACAGGCTGAGGCTGGTGTAGAGCAGTGCCAGCACCCACAGGGCGTGGACCAGATGGGTGAAACGGTAGGCTGAACGCAGCCAGAGCGGACCTGCCAGCCATTTCACCTCGCGTGGCCAGTGGTTGTCGATCCAGTGCACGCACCAGCGGCGTATGCGGATGCCGAAATTGATCAGCAGGGCCGTGATCAGGACGATCAGTGCCGCTTTGAGCAGTGCCAGTGCCAGCTGCCCAGGGCCGGCCAGTTCGTTGCGTTCGCGGATGATCAGGTTGAGGGTATCCACCGCATGTTGCGCCACCTGCTCCTGGGTTTCTGCCGTCAGCGGGTTGGCATCACCCGGCTGGACGGTGAAGAGGTAGCGGCCGCCCATCTCGATGTAGTAATTCTGGCCGACCCGCTGCATGGTGACCGGGCGGGTGACGCCGGCCGCCAGCATGTCGCGGATGCGCTCGGCGGCGATGGTGGCCCGGTCAGCAGGCGGATAGCCGAGAAGCGGTACCCGGAAAGTCACCACGTCGCGCTGGTCGATCGTCAGGACTGCCCTGGCCGGTGATTCGGCCTGTGCCGGTTCGGGTGTTTGCGCCCATGCCGGAACAGCAGCCCACCACAGACAAAACCACAGGATGCGTACGACAGACCACATGACAGGATTCCAGACCATTCAGGATGCATTCAATTGTAATGCCTGAATGGCCGGACCCAAAAAAACCCGCCGGGATGGCAGGTCGGAGGAAAGTGCCGGTTGCAGGTATTCAGAATACCAGCACGCCTTCGGCTTCCACCAGGGCACCGCGCGGCAGCGAGGCCACCCCGACGGCCGCGCGGGCCGGGAACGGCTCGCTGACGTACTGGCTCATGATTTCGTTCACCTTGGCAAAATGTGACAGATCCGTCAGGTAGACGTTCAGCTTGACAAGGTCATTAAGCGATCCGCCCGCTGCTTCGCAGACTGCCGACAGGTTCTTGAACACCTGGTGGATCTGCGCTTCGATGCCGTCCACCAGCTGCATGGTGGCCGGATCAAGCGGAATCTGGCCCGACAGGTAGACGGTATCGCCGGCACGCACGGCCTGCGAGTAGGCGCCGATGGCGGCCGGGGCCCGGTCGGTATGGATGATGGTTTTGGCCATGTAAGGTCTCCGTGGCATAAGGCGCGGCCTAGCCGGCATCGCGCAAGAACAGGGTCAGAAGGTCGTTGAGGAAGCGCTGCCCCTTGGGTGTGGGGGCCAGCCGGGCCGGATCGGCATCCAGCAGGCCCTGCCGGACGGCTTCGGCCAGCTCGCGGCTGATGCGGGCCAGCGGCACGCCGGTGCGTTCGCTGAAAAGGGGGGTTGGCACGCCGCCAGTCAGGCGCAGTGCATTCATCATGAATTCAAACGGCCGGTCGGCCACGGCAATCTCGTGCTCGTTTTGGACTGCCTGCCCACGGGCGACGGCCTCCAGATAGGCCTGCGGCTGCTTGTGCTTCATCTGCCGCACGATGCGGTCAGCAAAGCTGATCTTGCCATGGGCACCGGCACCGATGCCCAGGTAGTCGCCAAACGTCCAGTAATTGAGGTTGTGGCGGCTTTCAAATCCGGGGCGGGCAAAGGCCGAGGTTTCGTAATGGCAAAAGCCGGCTTCGGCCAACCCGGCTTCGATGGCCTCCTGCATGTCGGCCGAGGTGTCATCATCCGGCAGTCCGGCCGGAGGCGCAGCAGCAAACAGCGTGTTCGGCTCCAGCGTCAGGTGATAGCAGGAAAGATGCGTGGGACGGTGTGCCATGGCCGCCGTGACGTCGGCCTGTGCCTCGGCCAGTGTCTGGCCGGGCAGGGCATACATCAGGTCAAGGTTGAAGGTATCGAAGGTGTCGGCCGCCAGATCCGCCGCCAGGTGGGCCTCCTTGCCGTCGTGGACGCGGCCGAGCACGTGCAGGAAGCGGTCGTCAAAACTTTGGATGCCGATCGACAGCCGGTTGATGCCGGCGGCCCGGTATTCGCGGAAGCGGCCGGCCTCGGCAGTGCCGGGGTTGGCTTCCAGCGTGATCTCGGCCTGCGGGTCGAGCTTCAGGCGCGCGCGCACACCGGACAACAGACGATCGAATGCTTCGGCAGACAGCAGGCTCGGCGTGCCGCCACCGATGAACACCGTTTTCAGTGACCGGCCCCAGACCAGCGGTAGTGACTGGTCCAGATCAGCGAGCAGGGCGTCGATGTAGCCGGCCTCGTCCACCGGCCCGCGCACGCCGTGCGAGTTGAAGTCGCAGTACGGGCATTTTTTCAGGCACCACGGCACATGCACGTAGAGCGACAACGGTGGCAGGACGGTCAGTTCCCCGGCTTTCTGCGGGGTGGCGATCAGGCTGGGAGCCATGTCAGCGCAGGGCCTCGAGCTTGCTGACCAGCTGGCGCAGGGCTTGACCGCGGTGGCTGTCACGGTTTTTGGTGGCCGGATCCAGCTCGGCGACCGAGCACTGGTGGTCCGGCAGCCAGAACAGCGGGTCGTAGCCGAACCCGCCATTACCGCGCGGGGCGGTCAGGATTTCACCCGGCCACATGGCGTCGGCCACAATGGGCTGTGGATCGTCTGCCGAGCGGACCAGCACCAGCACGCAATAGTAATGCCCCCGGCGGCGGGTGTTGCCGGCCAGTCTTTCCAGCAGGTAGGCATTGTTGCGGGCATCCGATTTCGGCTCGCCGGCAAAGCGTGCCGACAGCACGCCTGGCGCACCGGCGAGGGCATCGACGCACAGGCCGGAATCATCGGCCAGTGCCGGCAGACCGGTCAGCCGGCTGGCATGGCGGGCCTTGGTCAGGGCATTTTCCAGAAAGGTGCCGTAGGGTTCTTCGGCCTCGGGGACGTTCAGGGCGCGCTGCGGCAACACTTCGTCAACGCCGAGCGGAGCCAGGAGTGCGCTGAATTCGCGCAGTTTGCCGGTATTGTTGGAAGCCAGGACCAGACGGGAAAACATGGGGCAATCGCTTTGTCGGTAGTGAAGATTGATTGCCGGCATTTTAACAGCGTGCTTCAGGATTCGACGCGGCAACTGCAACAGCCGGGGCTTTTCGGGGGGCAAATGCACGGCGGCAACTGGTGCCCCTCTATAATGGCGCCGTTATTGCCGGATGCGATGCCCAATGTCCTTGAAAAAACTGTTTAGTATGGCTCTGTGCAGTCTGGCCTGCGTGTTGCCGCTGGTGGTCCAGGCCGCATCTGCCAATACCGAGCGTCCGCGCATCGGTCTGGTACTGGGGGGCGGTGGCGCGCGCGGTTTTGCCCACCTGGGGGTGCTGGAGGAGCTGGAACGCCTGCGCATCCCGATCGATTGTCTGGCTGGTGCTTCGGCCGGTGCGCTGATCGGCGGTTTTTATGCTTCAGGACGGCCGGTGGCCGAATTGCAGCAGCAGTTTGCTGACGCCGACTGGGATACCATGCTGGCCGGGCGGGCCGCTCGCTCCAACGTGCCGTTTACCGTCAAACGCGACGATTTCCTCAACTATTTCGATTTTGCCGTCGGTGTGCGCGACGGCAGTCTGCAACTGCCACGAGGTGCGATCAATTCTCAGGAAATTGACCTCTTCATCCGTGATCTGGCGCGCAACGTACACCGGGACAGTTTTGACGACCTGCCGATCCCGTTCCAGGCGATGGCGACAGACCTGACCACCGGCGAGCCGGTAACGTTCCGCAGTGGCGACCTGGCCACGGCCTTGCGGGCCAGCATGGCCGTGCCGGGCCTGTTTGATCCGGTACCCTACGGCAACAGCCTGCTGGTCGATGGTGGACTGGCCCGTCAGCTGCCGATCCAGAACCTGAAAAACCAGTGCGCCGACATCCTGATCGTGGTGGATGTCGGCACACCGTCGCTCAAGCCGGGCGCCATCCGCTCGGTCCTGGACGTGGTGGCGCAGGCTACCAACATCGGTGTGCAGCAGAACGTGCGCCAGCAGATGCGCTATCTCGACAAGCGGGACATTTTCATCCGGCCGGATCTGGGCAACTACACCAGTGCCAGCTTCAGTGCCAGCCCGCAGCTGGCCGAGCTGGGGCGCCAGGCCATCCGCCAGCATGCGGCAGACCTGTCGGCACTGTCACTGGACGAGGACAGCTACCGGGCGTGGCGGCTGGCACACAAGCCGGTCGAGGACCGTCAGCCGGAGGTCAGCCAGGTGACGGTGGCCAACACCCGCTACGTCTCGCCCGATGCCTTGCGTCAGCCGCTGGAGCGGCTTGAAGGCCGGTCGCTGGATACGGACGAACTGCACCGGACACTGCGCGAAGCCTATGCCAGCGGTGATTACGAGCGGTTGAACTACAGCCTGCTCGACGAGGCAGACGGCCGGGTGGCGATCGACGTGCAGGCCGAAGACCGTTCCATTGCGCCCAACTATCTGCGCTTCGGGATGACGTTTGCTTCGGAAACCGGCGGGGAAGCAACTTTCAACCTGAATTTCGGCTACACCCGGCGCTGGCTGAATGCTGCCGGTGCCGAGTGGCGCAATGTGGCCCGCTTTGGCCAGAAGGATGCCATCGGCACGGAGTGGTACCAGCCGCTGTCGGTCGGTAACCCGTGGTTTGGCTATGCCGGCGCCGGCTACAGCCAGCGTCCCTTTACCCTGTTCAATCAGGATGGCGAGCAGATTGCCCGCTTTGACATCAATTCTCCACGGCTGTCGGTCGGAGGTGGCCGGTCGCTGGGCAATTACGGCGAAGTCCGCGTGGGGTTGATACGCGGGCATGATGAAACCAGACTGAATCTTGGTGATCCGGGGGTATTCGGACGTGAAGGCCGGCGTAATCCGGTCGGCGGGATCGAGGCTTCACTGGTGGTTGACCAGTTCGACAGCCCCAGACTGCCGCGCAGCGGGTATCTGGCCACGCTGCATGCGTATCAGGGCATCCGTGGGCTGGGAGATGAGGATGAAACCCGGCGCATGCTGATGAGCCTCGACAAGGCTTACTCCCTTGATGCCAATACCGTTTTGCGCCTGACCGTCAAGGGCTCGGCACTGTTGCAGTCCGACAGCCTGCAAGTGGACGAGTTTTCGACTCTGGGCGGGTTCCTGAACCTGTCGGGTTACAAGGCTGACCAACTGGTGGGAGAAAAGGTTGCGCTGGTACGGCTGATGGGATACCGGCGGGTAGCCAGCCTGCCTTCGGCTCTGGGCAGCGGGCTGTATCTGGGCGGTTCGCTGGAGGCGGGACGGGTCTGGGGCGTGCCGGACGGTTACGCGCAACAAACCGGCTGGATTCCGGCAGGTTCGCTGTTTGCGGCAGCCGACAGTCTGCTGGGGCCGCTGTTTCTGGGCGTGGGGTATGCGGATGGCGGCAAACTGACGGCTTATCTGACTTTGGGCATGGATTACTGAACCGGCTCACGTAAGATGAGCGGGCAACTGCTACAGGTTTTGAAAGGCTGGTCATGAATCCGTCAATTTGCCTCTTTTCCTATGTGTGCCCGATTCCGGTGTACGACGAGCCACGTGAGGATCGCCGGGTCAGTGGTCAGCCACGCCGGACGACCTGGAACCATTACGACAGCGATGACGGCGTGGTGTCTGCCGGCGTGTGGGCCTGCGAAACCGGCCGCTGGCGCATTGCATTTGCTGCGGACAAGGAAGAATTCTTTGCCGTGCTGGAAGGCCGGGTTCGACTGTGGGACGCCGACGGTGTGGCCGTCGAGGTGCGAGCCGGGGATGCCGCAGTGATCCCGGCCGGCTTTCGTGGTGAGTTCGAGGTCTGCGAGCCCGTACGCAAGTTTTACGTGGTGGTATCGCGC
>JAGPIM010000004.1 GCA_018055005.1 Laribacter sp. | reverse complement strand
ATCAAGACCCGGCGCAGGTCTGCCTGGGTGGTCATGCCCCGTTCGAGCTTCGCGGTTTCCTGCCGGTAAACCGTAAATACGGCGTCGTCAATCGCATTGGGACCAAACAACCGCAGACGCTCGCGGTTCAGGGCATCTGCGGCCTCCAGCCGGGTCAGCTTTCCGGCGCGGACCCGGTCGGCAATGGCATTGGCCTCATCCAGAAAAGCCTGCTGCATTGAGGCAGCCTGCGAAGCGGGCTGTTGCAGAACAGGCGTATTGGCAATCACCGGTACGGCCGGACTGCTGTTCAGTCCGGCGCAGGCGCCCAGTCCGAAGGGCAGCAACAGGATTGCCAGTCGCAGCGGGGCCGGCATCTGTGGACGCATCATGAGTTGGCTCCTTCAAGAATTAAGTATTCATACGCATTGTCGGTGACCAATCCCTTTCATCACAAGCCAAACCCGGTCTGGAGAGGAAAATCGTGCCCGCGACATGGTTGAAGCAGGCCGACTCATGCCGCATGCTTACGCCCTTGCCTGTTTTATTGCGGATGATCCTATGCCAGGTGCCTTGACTGTCATTGTCATTTTTCAGCTTGCCGGTGAGCTGCTGGCCAAAAGCCTGGCGTTGCCGGTTCCGGGGCCGGTGCTGGGCATGGCCCTGTTGTTTGCCAGCCTTGTATGGCACGGACGTGTACCGCCGTCCCTGACCGGACTGGCTGACGGCTTTACCCGTCACCTGTCACTGCTGTTTGTTCCTGCCGGTGTCGGCCTGATGGTTCACGCAAGCCTGCTGGAAAAAGACTGGCTGGCCATCAGTGCCGCCATTTTCGGTTCTACCGTACTGGCCTTGATCGCAACGGCCGTTGTGGCCCGCCTGGTACAGGTCCGGCTGAGAAAGTCTTCTTCATGACAGCCATGCTCTGGCAGGGTCTGACACAGACTCCTCTGTTCGGCGTGGCCCTGACACTGGCTGCACACCAGCTGGCCATACAGGTTTTCATCCGTGGCAAACGACATCCCCTGCTCAATCCGGTCCTGATTGCCATGGCGCTGGTCATCGCGACCCTGGTACTGACAGGTACCCGTTTCGAGGACTATTTCCGTGGTGCCGGTTTCATCCAGTGGCTGCTGGGACCTGCTACCGTCGCCATGGCGGTTCCACTGTACCTGTGCCTGCCCACCTTGCGTCGCATGGCGTGGCCGGTGCTGGCCGGGCTGATGGCCGGTGTGCTGACAGCCACCGTAACTGCCTGGGCGATTGCCGCATCGCTGGGCGCCGGCCAGCTGACCCTGCTGTCACTCGGCCCCAAGACCGTCAGCACGCCAATCGCCATGGGCATCAGTGAAGCCATAGGCGGCCTGCCGTCCCTTTCAGCTGCCATCGTGATTGTGACCGGCATCGTTGGCGCCATGCTGGGACCGATGCTATTGCGGCGGCTGGGCATTCAGGATCCTGGCCTGCAAGGTCTGGCGCTGGGCGTGGCAGCCCATGGCATTGGGGCTGCGCGGGCTTTCCAGATGTCACCCGAAACCGGCGCGTTTGCCGGCCTCGGCATGGCACTGGCCGGTTTGCCCACTGCCGTTTTCGTACCGGTGTTCATGACGGCTGTCGGTCTGCACTGAACGCTGTGGCACTACGGAATGTCATGATGACGGTCAGCCCCTGACCGGGAGGCGAGACAAACCGCAGGCTGCCACCACACAGTTCGACCATGCGGCGCACGATCGACAGGCCGATGCCGGAACCGGAACTCTTCTGTCCGGCCGGGCGGAAAAAGCGTTCCCCGAGTCTTGGCAAAACCTCCGGCGCGACGCCCGGGCCATTGTCGATGACCTGAATGGTCGGGCCGTTCAGTTCGATGCGGATGGCCACCTCGCTGCCGCCGTAACGGCGGGCATTTTCGATCAGGTTGCCGACGGCCTGTTCCAGCCAGCTGGCCCGGGCCAGCACGGCAACAGGCTGATGCTCGCTGATTTCGATTCCCGGCCAGTTGTCGCGCAGTGTCCGGGCCATGACAGCCAGATCGACCGTTTCCAGCGCGGCATGCTCGGCGTGGTCAAGCCGGGCCAGCTCCAGCAGCTGTGCGACCAGCCGGGTGGCGTTCAAGCCGGCACGGCGCACATTGCCGAGTGCCCGGGTCCGCACGTCTTCACGCGGGGTGCGCTCGGCCAGATCCAGTGCGGCCAGCATGCCGGCCAGAGGTGTCCGCAATTCATGGGCGGCATCACCGATAAACCGGCGTTCGCGCTCTATGCGGCCGGCGATTTCGGTCTGCCGCCGGTTGAGTGCGCGTTGCAGGGGCATGGCTTCGGTCGGTACCGGGGTGACGAATGCCGAGAGGTCATCGTGGTTGCGTCCCTCGACTTCACGGGCAAACGCCGACAGGGGGCGCAAGCCGCGCCAGACGCCCCAGAGTGTCCAGGGCAGCAGCAGTCCCAGGGCGATCAGGAGCGGCATGACCAGTTTCTTGAGCACTTCGCGTGCCATGTCCAGCTGGATTGATTCGGGCATGGCCAGCACGATGGTCCGGTCGTGGTCGGTCAGCACATGCGCCAGCCACGGCTTGCCGCGGTAACGGATGGTGTCGTCATCGCTGATCAGCGGCAGCGGATGGTCCGAGCTGGAGGCAAGCAGCCGGCCCCTGTCGTCGTAAATGCTGAACACCGTTCCCAGCGTATGCTCGTCTTCGTACTTGCGCAGTTCCTGCAAGGTCCGGTCGTCAGCTTCGGTGTGGATCAGGATCAGGGCCGAGCGCTCCAGCTCGCCTTCCATCAGGTCTTTCATTTCGTGCTGGATGCGCAGGACCACCATGGTGACGACTACCAGCGCCACGATCAGCACACCCAGCGCCAGCCGCAGCGACAGTCGCAGCATCAGCGAGGATTTGACTGCCTGCCAGCGCCGGCCTTTCATGCTGCCAGCCTCCAGCCCAGCCCGCGCTCGTTCAGGATGCTGTCCTTGCCCAGCTTGTGGCGCAGTTTGGACAGGTGAACGGCAAGAGGATTGCTGCTGTGTTCCGGTACGTCGTCGTAGACTAGTTGCAGCAGCCGGGATTTGGACAGCGGGATTTGCGGGTGGGTCATCAGAGCGTAAAGCAGGCGCAGTTCGACTGCGGTCAGGTCCAGAGGCTCACCCTGTCGCCAGGCCTGGGTGACATCCACGGCCAGCTCCACGTCGCGCCAGCGCAGGCGGCGTTCGCCGGCGGGCTGGGCGCGTCGCAAGAGGGCGCGCACGCGGGCGAGGAGCTCGTCGACGTCAAACGGCTTGACGACATAGTCGTCGGCGCCGAGGTTGAGCCCGCGGATGCGTTGCTCAAGGGCGTCACGGGCGGTCAGCACCAGCACCGGGACATCCTTGCCCTGCTCGCGCAGGCGCTCCAGCACGATTTCGCCATCCAGTCCCGGCAGGCCGAGGTCAAGCAGGACCAGGTCCGGCAAGGAGGGCTGGCTCAGCTCGTTCATGGCTTCAGCGCCGTCATTGATCCAGCGGCAGTGATAGCCGGCATCGGTCAGCAGCTCGCTGAGGGTTTCTCCCAGAATCGGGTCGTCTTCGACGACCCAGACAGACAGCGGGGATGGCATGCGAATTCACTCCGGCAACAGGGATCAATACCATGCCAGTAAACCCGGCCAGAGTGAAAACTGCCTGAATGCAACTCAAGCAACTTGCATGTTGCAGCCAGACTGCGGCATCTGTCCGGCCAGTCCGATCACGGTGCCGACCAGCACGATGGCCGGGCTGGCCAGTTGTTCGCGGCTGGCTGCCTGCGGGAGTTCATCCAGCGTGGTGAGCAGTTGCCGCTCGGACGGCGTGCTGGCGGACTGCACGATGGCGGCAGGCGTGGTGGGAGACAGGCCGCCTGCCAGCAATCCGGCACGGATCCGGTCCAGTCGTTTCATGCCCATGTAGATCGCCAGCGTGAGCCCGCTGCGAGCCAGTGCGCTCCAGTCCGGCTCGTCGCCATCGTGTCCGTGGGCCGTGACAAAGGCCACGCCCCGGCAATGGTCACGATGGGTCAGCGGCACCCCCAGTGACGTGGCGGCGGCCATACCGCTGGTCAGCCCGTTGATAATATCGGTCTCGATGCCTTGTTCGTGCAGGTAGGCCTGCTCTTCTCCGCCGCGTCCGAACAGCATGGCGTCGCCGCCTTTCACCCGCGCCACCTGGAATCCCTGGCGGGCGTAGCGGGCCATCAACCGGTTGATGAAGCGCTGTGGCGTCGAGCGGCAGCCACCACGTTTGCCCACATGCACGATCCGGGCGTCAGCCCGTGCCAAGGTCAGGATGTCCTTGCCGGCCAGATCGTCCACCAGCCAGACATCGGCGCTTTGCAGGATCCGGGCGGCCTTGAGTGTCAGCAGCTCCATGTCGCCCGGGCCACAGCCAATCAGCCAGACTTTGCCTGTATGCATGTTTTTCTCCCTCATCGTGCCTTCAGCTTGCGGCAAAGCCGGGCATGGTGGAAATGCCGGCTGTGCATATGCAAATGCATTCGGGTATCGGCAGGCATGCAGACAAAAAAAGTGCTGGCCAGCCGATCATGATGATCTTCTGCCAGCACCCAAGACTGTGTCGGGGGAAACCGGATGTCCCTGTCCGTACATCCGGTCGCCGGCCAGTCAGTCCTGTGGAGACCCGATCATGACTTAAGCATTTTGCATACCAGCTTCGTGTCTCCATTACAATGGTGGTTTCCCCGCCATGACTGCCTGTCACCATGACCCGTATTGTTTTTCTTGACCGTGCCAGCCTGCCTGTTCCGCTTCCGGTACTGGATGTTCCGCATGAATGGACCGACTACGACCAGACCACTCCCGATGAACGGCTGGAGCGGGCGCGGGATGCCGAAGTGCTGGTGGTCAACAAGGTGATGCTGGATGCCAGCCTGCTGGAGCAGTTGCCCCGGCTCCGGCTGGTGGCCGTGTCAGCCACCGGGGTCAACAATGTCGATCTGGCCGCCTGCCGGGCACGCGGCATTCCGGTGTGCAATGTGCGCAATTACGGTGCCGATACGGTGGCCGAACATGCTTTCATGATGATGATGGTATTGCGCCGGCAACTGGCGGCTTACCAGCGGGCCGTGCGCGCGGGGGAATGGCAGCGTTCGGAACGGTTTTGCCTGTTCGGAGCGCCGATCGGTGACCTGAAAGGTGCCAGGCTGGTCATTGCCGGTGCAGGAGACATCGGACAGGCACTGGCCCACAAGGCCCGGGCGTTTGGCATGGAGGTGCATTTCATGGAGCGTCGTGAGGCAGGCCGTGTGCGTCCGGGCTATGTGTCGTTTGATGAAGGGCTGGAAACGTCGGACGTGCTGTCTTTGCACCTGCCGCTGAATGATGCCACCCGCAACATGCTGGGGCGGGCGGAGTTGCTGCGGATGAAGCCGGATGCCGTGCTGGTCAATACGGCCCGCGGCGGGCTGGTTGACGAGGCTGCACTGGCCGAGGTGCTGAGTGCCGGATACCTGGGGGGTGCCGGATTTGATGTGCTGTCGCAAGAGCCGCCGCGTGACGGTAACCCGCTGCTGGAGCTGGCACTCGACAACCTGGTTCTGACGCCGCATGTGGCATGGGCCAGCGAGGGGGCGATGCAGACCATGGCGCGCATGCTGGTGGACAACATTGCCGCCTGGATGCAGGGGCAGCCGCAGAACGTGGTCAACTGAGCCGTCACGGCCACCGTCATCCCGGTAGTGGGTGAAGGTGGCCATTCAGGGGGTCAGTAGCCGGGAGCCTTGGTCGATCAGCTTAAAGGGAATGGCTTTTGACCTTGTTGACCCGTCGGCTGAGCATGTTGCCATGCGGGACATGTCATTGACGATTCTGCATTTCCGGACTCATCATAAGAACCGTTTTCAATTTGCCAGAGTCCGTCATTACGCCGTCTTTTCCCGCCCACTGCCTGCCACCGACCACCTGTTAGGGTATGCCCTTTGTGCTGACCTGCCTGGGGAGTTCTCCCCATCTTGCCTGGCTCGCCGCTCGATTGAACCGGCGGGCCGAAGGCATTGAAGGTTGTACACAGGTATGTCTGTGTGACCATGAGGGCTGGGAACTGCTGCTCCGGCAAGGCCTGCCTGGCGGAGGCGTGGTACTGGATGCCTCGACAGATTGGTTCATGACCCTGCCGGCCCGCCATGAAAGCTGCCTGCAAGCGCAATGCCGGTACGCAGAAATTGCCGGTCCCTGGCATCCTTTTGGCGAGCAGGCCGGATTTGCCCTTGCGTGGGGGGCAGCGGTCGAGCACACGAGCACCATCCGGCCGTGTCTGGACCGGCTGGCGCCCTTTGCCGGTGCCGCCGTCCACGTTGGTCCGCCTGGGGCGGGCAGCTTTTGCCGGCATGTCCAGCAAGGTATCGAGCATGTGTGGCTCGTTCATGCACAAGCGGCGTGCGCCCCTGCTTCAGGGCCGTTCATCCAGCGCTGGCGCGACAGCCTGCTGAACCAGCGCGCACATTTGCAACCGTTGCTGGACATTGCCTGCCTGTGGCTGGAGCAACCGTATGCCCGGCCGGACTGCCATGCCAGCCGTCTTGCCCGCTGGCTGGCAGAAGGCCTGCCCTTGCTGACGCAACTGGATGAGCAATTGGCCACCCAGCTGGCCGGTCTGCCTGTCACTACATTGGCGCATGCCGCACCGCATCCGGCCAGATGACGGTCAGCGGCAGCCGTGGCAGCCGCCGGGACGGATCCTGGCGGTAAAAGAGCCGGAGCTGCTCGAATACTGCCGGCATGTGGTCCTGGATCCAGTGCGGGGCTTCAAAGAAGTATTCACTCAATACGGCAAAAAACTCGGCCGGTGATTCGCTGGCATACGGGTCCAGCCAACCGGCGGTTCCGCGCTCCACTTCGGTGCAAAAAGTGTCATAGGCCCGCCCGAATGCATCGGCCCATGCTGCCTGTTTCATTCCACTGTGCAGTGCCGGACAGCCGTTGGCTGCCCCGGTCTGCATGTCGAGCTTGTGGGCACATTCGTGGATGACCACGTTCCAGCCATCCAGCAGGGGTGACTGGGCGCTGTCCGGCCACGAGAGCAGCAGCGGCCCGTCACCCCGCGCCTGTCCGACCAGGACCTTTTCATCTTCGTGCACCAGTCCGAATTCATCCCCCCACGCTTCGCGGGTGATGAAGGCGTCGGGATAGACGATCACGCCTTTCCAGTCGTGGTAACTGTCGATGTCCAGGGCCAGGATCGGTAAAGCTGCCTGGGCGGCGATGACCAGCGCCATGTCTGCGCTGACCTCCTGGTCATCCGGTGCCCCGAATTCCTTGTCCGCAAAAAACCAGGCTGCCCGCTGGTAAAGAGCCTGCCATTCCGGGCGGCTCAGGCCAGCCAGTATCGGCATGGGCTCTACCAGTCGTGCCCAGTCGTCCCGGGGCAGCGGCTCTCCTGCCACCAGTTTGTCGATCTTGCGTCTGCGCCAGAAATCGAACACGGCAATCCTCCTCTTGCCCCTGATTGTGGGCACCGTGGCCGGCAATCTTCAAGCAGCAAGATGAAAAAACCGCCTTGGAACAGGCGGTTTTTTCGGGGAGGCCGGAGGATCAGAAGTGGAAGAACACCAGCGTCACCAGCACGAAAAGCGGCAGCAGGATCAGACCGGACCACAGCATGTAGCCAAAGAAGCTCGGCATTTTCACGCCCTGCCCTTCGGCGATGGCCTTGACCATGAAGTTGGGAGCATTGCCGATGTAGGTGTTGGCACCCATGAACACTGCACCGGCTGAAATGGCGAGGAGGGTGGAGGCCATCTCCCCCATCAGGTGTACCGGATCGCCGTGGGCCAGGTTGAAGAACACCAGATAGGTCGGCGCATTGTCGAGGAAGCTTGACAGGATGCCGGTCATCCAGAAGTACATGCCGTCGATGGGTTGGCCATCGGAAGTCGATACCAGCTGTACCAGCGGCGCCATGGCGCCACCGACACCGGCGCGCAGGATGGCGATGGCCGGTGCCATGGCGACAAAGATGCCGGCGAACAGCTTGGCCACTTCCAGGATCGGGAACCAGTTGAACTCGTTGAGTTCACGCAGTTTTTTCGGCGTGAACTGCAACGAGGCCAGTGCCACGCCGATCATGATCAGGTCGCGCACGATGTTTTGCAGCTGCCACTTGGCACCCAGTATTTCGAACTGGATTCCGGGCTTCCACAGACCGGACATCAGCACGGCCGCCACGATTACACCCAGCAGGATGAAGTTGAACGAGCCGAAAATCCGGAACGGCGTGTCCGGCGTCGGATCGGCCGGCTCGATGTTTTCCTTGCGGTAGAAATAGCTGTCGATGAAGTAGAACAGCACCAGCAGCAGAACGGAGGCCATCACCACCGGCAGCACCATGTGTTCCAGGGTCCAGAAGAAATCCACGCCTTTCAGGAAACCCAGAAACAGCGGCGGATCACCGATTGGCGTCAGGCCGCCACCGATGTTGGCCACCAGAAAAATGAAGAACACCACCACATGCACGTTGTACTTGCGGTTGTCGTTGGCGCGCAGCAGCGGACGGATCAGCAGCATGGCAGCACCGGTCGTGCCCATCAGGCTGGCACATACCGTGCCGAGGGCCAGAATGCCGGTATTCAGCTTGGGCGAACCGTGCAGGTTGCCGCTGATCAGGATGCCGCCCGAAACGGTATAGAGCGAGAACAGCAACACGATGAACGGAATGTATTCATCCACTAGTGCATGTATCACGACGCCGGCGGCGGTGCCGGTACCGTAGATCAGAGCTGCAGGTACTAGGAAGCACGCAGCCCAGAAGGCACTGATTTTGCCGAAATGGTGATGCCAGAAATGGGGTGCCAGCAGCGGGAACAAGGCGATCGAAAGCAGAATGCCGGCAAAGGGCAAGGCCCAGGCAAGCGACAGTTCGGCGCCGGGCAGTTCGGCGGCCTGAGCCAGCATCGGCATCAGGCCGAGCGGAAGTGCTGCCAACAGCGAGCGTCGGATCATCGGGACAGTCCTTTCGGAAGTAGGCAAACCGGCCGCAGCCCTGTTTCATGACGAATGGCTTATGCATTGCGCCACGGGGTTGACACGGCCGTGTTTTAGTTTTTGGTTATATTCTGGAGGGTCATCATTCTGTCACATCTTCCTGTCCGGTCAAGTCACGCGCCCTGCCTGGCCGGTTTTGGGTGAACCGGCAAGCTGCCAGCCGGCCGGCAGATTGTGACGGATGAATTTCCTTGTTTGTGCTCAACAGCTTAGTTGTTTTTCCCTGCTTTCCCTACTTGTCCGTCCCCGTAAAACTGTTCGCATTTTTTTGTTCATGAATTGTCTTGAACAATAAATTGGCACTACAATTTGGGGCTACAGATCAATCAGACACAACATCTTGTGCCGTACAAAGCCGGGCATGACAGGCCGGCAAGGCTTTCAGGGAGAAAAACTACATGACGACAACCGTTGCAGCCGCTTGCCTTTGCATACGCCGTACCGGCGACGTGGTTCCGTTCAACGCCGACAAAATCGCCCTTGCCATGCGCAAGGCCTTCATTGCCGTGCAGGGAGAATCTGCCGGACAGTCGAGCCGTTTGCGTGATGAAGTCGCCCGGCTGACACAGGACGTCGTCAATGCCCTGACCGGCCGCCGCCCTGAAGGCAGCGCCATTGCCATCGAGGATATCCAGGACCAGGTCGAACTTGCCCTGATGCGCTCGGGCGAACACGAGGTTGCCCGGGCTTATGTGCTGTACCGCGAGGCGCGTGCGGCCGAGCGGCGTGCCCGGCACGCGGCGCTGGGCATCGACCAGCTGCCGGCCCTGCACGTTACCCGGCCGGACGGCAGCCGGGCTCCGCTGGATATCGAGCGTCTGGGGCGACAGATCGAAGCGGCCTGCCACGGGCTGGAGGCCGATACCCGGCCGGCAGCCTTGCTGGCAGATACCTTGAAGAATCTCTACGACGGCGTGAGCGAAGCCGAGGTCGAGCGGGCGCTGATCCTGTCGGCCCGGCAATGGATCGAACGGGATCCGGCCTACGACAAGGTGACGGCCCGTCTGTTGCTCGATACCATCCGCCGCGAAGTTTCGGGTGACGTGACCGGTACGTATGCCGAAATTTTCCGGCAGGGCATCCAACGCGGCATGCAGGCAGATCTGCTGGACCCGCGACTGGCGGATTTTGACCTGCCGCGACTCGCCGCTGCGCTGGATGGCGAGCGCGACCGGCAGTTTGGCTATCTGGGCCTGCAAACCCTGTACGACCGCTATTTCCTGCATGTCGATGGCCGGCGTATCGAAATGCCGCAAACCTTCTTCATGCGCGTCGCCATGGGGCTGGCCCTGAACGAAGATGATCCGACTGCCCAGGCCATGGAATTCTATGACCTGTTGTCCCGTTTTGATTTCATGAGCTCGACGCCGACGCTTTTCAACGCCGGCACCCGCCACAGCCAACTGTCGAGCTGCTACCTGACCACCATCGCGGACAGCCTTGACGGCATTTTCGATGGCATCAAGGAAAACGCGCAGCTGTCCAAGTTTGCCGGTGGTCTGGGCAACGACTGGACACCGGTGCGGGCGCTGGGCAGCCACATCAAGGGCACCAACGGCCAGTCGCAGGGGGTGGTGCCTTTCCTGAAGGTCGCCAACGATACGGCCGTGGCAGTCAACCAGGGCGGCAAGCGCAAGGGCGCCGTGTGTGCCTATCTGGAAACCTGGCACCTCGACATCGAGGAGTTCCTAGAGCTGCGCAAGAATACCGGCGATGACCGCCGCCGCACCCACGACATGAACACGGCCAACTGGATCCCCGACCTTTTCATGCAGCGGGTGATGGAGAACGCCGAGTGGACCCTGTTCAGCCCGGCCGACGTGCCGGACCTGCACGACCTGACCGGTCGCGCGTTTGCCCGCCGCTATGCCGAATACGAAGCCATGGCCCGTGCCGGCACCCTGCGCAATGCCAAAACAGTCCAGGCGGTGGACCTGTGGCGCAAGATGCTGACCATGCTGTTTGAAACCGGGCACCCGTGGCTGACGTGGAAAGACGCCTGCAACCTGCGTTCGCCGCAGCAGCATGTCGGTCGCGTGCACAGCTCTAACCTGTGCACCGAGATCACGCTCAACACCAGCGATGACGAGATTGCCGTCTGCAACCTGGGCTCGGTCAACCTTGCCAATCACCTCAAGGAAGGTGCGCTGGACCAGGAAAAACTGGCTCGGACCGTGCGCGTGGCCATGCGCATGCTCGACAACGTGATCGACCTGAATTTCTATCCGGTGGAAAAGGCCCGTACCGCCAACTTGCGCCACCGGCCGGTGGGCCTGGGCGTCATGGGATTCCAGGATTGCCTGCACCTGCTGCGCCTGCCTTACGGTTCGCAGGAGGCTGTCGGGTTTGCCGACGAATCCATGGAGCTGATTGCTTACCACGCCTACCTGGCTTCGACCGTGCTGGCCGAAATGCGCGGATGCTACCCCAGCTTTGAGGGCAGCCTGTGGAGCCAGGGCATCCTGCCGCAGGATTCGGTCGAACTGCTGGCTGCGGAGCGTCAAGGCCACCTTGACGTTGACCGCTCCAGCCAGCTTGACTGGACGCCGGTACGCGAACGTATCGCCCGCTTTGGCATGCGCAATTCCAACTGTCTGGCCATTGCCCCGACTGCGACCATTGCCAACATCATCGGTGTTTCGGCCTCGATCGAGCCGACCTACAAAAACCTGTTCGTCAAGTCCAACCTGTCCGGCGAGTTCACCGTGGTCAACGAATTCCTGGTACAGGATCTCAAGCGGCTGGGTCTGTGGGATGCGGTGATGCTGGCCGACCTCAAGTATTTTGACGGTGACCTGGCGCCCATCGAGCGGATTCCGCAGGACATCAAAACGCTGTATGCCACGGCATTTGACATTGAACCGGGCTGGCTGGTCGAAGCGGCCAGTCGCCGGCAGAAATGGATTGACCAGGCGCAGAGCCTCAACCTCTACATGGCCGGCGCTTCGGGCAAGAAACTCGACACCCTTTACAAGCTCGCATGGGTACGTGGTCTGAAAACCACCTATTACCTGCGCACGCTGGCTGCCACCAGTGCCGAAAAATCCACCGGTCGTGGCGGGGAGCTGAATGCCGTGCCAGTGGAAGGCGGCATGGTTGCCGAGCCGAAATTCTGCTCGATCGACAATCCGGACTGCGAGGCCTGCCAGTAGCGCAGAAAAACTGACCGGGATGGTCGCGCCGGGCGGGTCGGGCGAATAGGATGAAAGTCTGACTGATGATTTCGGGAGAGACCGATCATGCGCCGCCTTGTCATCCTGTTCTCCGCCTTGCTCCTGTTGGCCGGGTGTGCCACGCCAGCCAAAGAGCTGAAAGGATCCCTGACACCTCCTCCGGGCATGGGCTACGCCATCGTAGCCCTGGCTGGCTGGGCATTCGATCCGGACAGCGCCACGCTCGAAGCCGACTACGCCGGCGAAAACGGCCAGCCCGGCGGAAGGATTTACGCCAGCCTGCTGACCGACAGCCTGTTCGGGCCGGAGGGCAGCTCACCGCGCAACGGCAAGCTGGCCCTGCTGACCCTGCCGCCCGGACAGTACCGTTTCGTCCAGGCGTTCGGGTACTACAAGCAGGACATGGGGTTCTGGAGCGGCCAGAAAATCACCCGCTTTCCCATGAATGCGCCATTTGCCGTCCGGGCGGGTGAGGCCGTGTATCTGGGCGAAATCTGGCTCGATTTGTCGTACAGGCCGGAGCTCCAGATCCGCGACACGTTGCAGTACAACCTTGGCCAGATCCAGCGGGTCTGGCATGTAAATGACACTTCGGCACTCCGTGTCGAGATTTTGCACAACCAACAGCCCTGACCTGCACCTGATCATGGTGGATGTCCGGGCCGGAAAGGACATCCACCATGCTGGATTTTGAAGATTCTCCCGTTGCTGTCTCTCCTGTCGGAACCAGCGGCCGTGTCAACGCGGTCGACAAGCGCATCATCAACGGGGACACTGATGTCAACCAGCTGGTACCGTTCAAGTATCACTGGGCATGGGACAAATATCTCGCTACCTGCGCCAATCACTGGATGCCTCAGGAGGTCAACATGCAGCGGGATATCGAGCTGTGGAAGCGTCCCAATGGCCTGACGGATGATGAACGACGAATCGTCATCCGTAATTTGGGGTTCTTCACGACAGCCGACAGTCTGGCTGCCAACAATATTGTTCTGGGAACCTATCGCCATATTACGGCACCGGAATGCCGACAGTTCCTGTTGCGCCAGGCATTTGAAGAAGCAATCCACACTCATGCCTACCAGTACATTGTTGAATCCTTGGGGCTGGATGAAGGTGAAGTATTCAATGCTTATCATGAGATCGCCTCAATCCGGGCCAAAGACGAATTCCTGATTCCGTTTATTGATACCCTGTGTGACCCGGCTTTCAAGACTGGCACACCGGAATCCGACCAGCTATTGCTGAAGAGCCTGATCGTCTTTGCCTGCATCATGGAAGGATTGTTCTTTTATGTGGGCTTTGTGCAGATACTGGCATTAGGACGACAGAACAAGATGACAGGGGCCGCCGAGCAATACCAGTACATCCTGCGTGACGAATCCATGCATTGCAATTTCGGCATTGACCTGATCAACAGTATCAAGCAGGAAAATCCGCATTTGTGGACTGTGGCGTTTCAGGATGAGCTGTACGGATTATTCAGAAAAGCCATCGAACTCGAATATGCCTATGCCGAAGACACCATGCCACGCGGAGTGCTGGGGCTTAATGCGGCCATGTTCAAAGAATATCTTGACTTCATTGCCAATCGACGGATGCAGCAGATTGGTCTTGAACCGTTATTTCCGCATGCGGATAATCCGTTTCCGTGGATGAGTGAAATGATTGATCTTAAAAAAGAAAAGAATTTTTTTGAAACCAGGGTGACTGAATATCAAAGCGGTGGAGCGTTAAGCTGGGACTGAATGTTTAACGACACTTTCCCGGAATTGAGTGGAAAAAGTGACCTCAGTATTTTAATTGTCGTATCCCGGACGATCATCTGAGCAAACGCATCTGGAAACTGACCCTTGCCCGGGAGGGTTTGGGTAAGCTTCTGGCAACGCTCAAGGCCCAGTCAAAATGATCGTCAAACTCCACAAGCAGGCTCGCACCACGCCAGCCATCCGTGTCAACTGGTCGTCATACGCGAGCTCCTCAATCCGGCGGCGTCGCGCTCTGGTCTGGATCGTTGCCTGCGCCGGCACGGCGTGGGCAGCCTGCGCGATCTGGAGCCCACACCAAACCGACCGGTGCACAAGCCGTTCAAGGCGTACGACCCCGGCTATTTCCACCTTGACGTCAAATACCTGCCGCAGATGCCGGACGAGACGGCACGCCGCTATCTGTTTGTGGCCATCGACCGGGCCACCCGCCGGGTCTTCGTGCAGGTCAAGCCGCACAAGACAGCAGCGGCTGCGCGTACCTTCCTGTCGGCATTACAGAAGGCGGCACCCTGTCACGTGCGCACCATCCTGACCGATAACGGCAGCGAATTCACCGACCGCCTGTTCAACCGGCAGAAGCCGGCCAGTGGCAAGCATGAATTCGACCGGCTGTGTGCAGCGCTGCACCGACTGACCAAACCACGCACGCCGCAGACGAACGGGATGGTCGAGCGTTTCAATGGCCGGATCAGAGAGGTGCTGGCCACGCACCGTTTCGAATCGGGCCAAGACCTCTCGACTACGCTGGAGCGATATGTGTGGCTCTACAACCAGCATCTGCCACAGTTGGCCCTGCAACACCGGACACCGGTTCAGTCCTTGAAGGCATGGCAGAAGCAGCACCCGGGATTGTTCAAGAAACGTGTTTGCAATCGTCCGGGACTGGACATTTAATCCTCATTGATTGGGGGTTGAATGCCAGGAACGATTCATTGAGGCACAGACCGTTGGTTCCTGAGCGAAGCAGAGACTGCCTATTGCAGAGCCGTGTCATAAGCACGCCTTCTGCGGCAGCCGGTTATTGCCTCTGCGTAACGAACTTGGTGGAATGCACATCTCGGATACCAGACACCTCAGGAAGCTGGTACGTCACCTTGTGAGCAAAGAGCGCTGTGAGTACTGGTCGCGGTGCGTGACAGCTACTGTAGATAGTCTCACATTCTCAGCAGCCAAAAAAGCGGGTATAAAAGAGAGTATTAAAAGACGTACATTAAAAAATAATTTTCAGATTCAGCGGATTACGCCAAGCATGCTTTTAATGATCGAGAGCCGCCACGGCTCTCATCATTAGATCATGTTAAGTCGTGATCCCTTAACAATCATAAACTTACAATCCTTGACCGCAGCATCATGGCCCATGGCAGTTCATGCCAGTGAAAGCAATTGTGAGTAAGATTGTGAGTAACGATTTCTTGCCTATTTCCTGAGAAAACATTACTCACAACATGCTCTCTGACACCAAAGTTAGACAGGCGAAACCGCAAGAGAAGGTCTATCGCATTGCTGATGCCAGGGGACTGGCTATCGAGATTCGCCCGACAGGGCAAAAAATATGGCGTTACCGATTCAGGCTGGACGGGAAAGCCAATATGTTCACCATCGGTGAATACCCGTCTGTAAGCCTTTCGGAAGCCCGTAAAAAGCTCGAAGAGGCTCGCGAGCTAGTCTCCAAAGGCATTAATCCGAATACAGCCAAGAAAACGGATATTGCTTCCCGCATCGAGGAGAACGCCAATACCTTCCGGGTAGTTGCTGATGACTGGATTCAGACAAACACGCACTGGAGCGACACTTACCGAAAGCAGGTGCGCAAGACTCTGGAAGTGGATATTTTCCCGTGCTTTGGAGACCTTCCAATCCGGGAAATCAGCTCTGCCCAAGTCTTGGCAATGTTGAATGGCATCATCAAGCGAAATGCGCCACTCGTCGCACGCAATGCTAGGCAGTGGGCTGGAGCTGTGTTCAGGCATGGCATCACCACGCTGCGTTGTGAAACTGACCCTACCCAGCCTTTGAACGGGGTGATAAAGGTCGGGAAAGTAAATCATCATCGACCTCTCAAGCCGGAAACGCTTCCCGGGTTTCTAAAGGCTCTGTATGCCTACAAAGGGTATGGAATTGCCAAGCCGGCTGCGCAGCTGATGATGCTGACGTTCGTGCGGACAATCGAAATCAGGCGTGCCGAATGGTCGGACATTGACCTCGAAAACGGCGTATGGCGTATCCCGCCCGAAAAGATGAAGATGCGCACAGAGCATATTGTCCCCCTCTCCCGCCAGTCCATCGCCATTCTTCGCGAATTACAGTCTTTGACGGGGCATCATCTCTACGTGTTTCCGAATACACGACGGCCACATGAGGCCATTACCTCCACCACCATCAATCGGGTCATCGAATACATGGGCTACAAGGGCATCGTGTCCGGCCATGGATTTCGCTCAACGGCATCCACCATCCTGCATGAGCTCGGATACCCCGAGAAAGTCATAGAACTACAGCTCGCGCACATGGAACGCAACAAGGTAAAGGCCGCGTACAACCATGCACAGCACATGGAGGAGCGCAGAAAGATGATGCAGGATTGGGCGGATTATCTGGATCAGCTGAGAACCAGGCAGTGACGCCTTACATCTCGGCCTCTCCCCTACCCTCGGTCCCCCAATCGCCGGACACGTCTAATCCAGCGTTACAGCATCCCTTGCTTGCCCCCGAAATTGACGGATTCACCGATGCACTTCTAAATAAAGCAAGAATCGTCTTAAAAAATGTGATCTATATATGCGATACTTATTGATGAATACAGTTTTTTGATTCTAAAATGCAAATAGCTCGTGCATGCCATGTCAAGACAAATATGTCTGCAACATCATTCCGATAGTCATGAGCACCATGTGGATTCGCCACAATTATCGCCTTAAGCTCTTCTAACTTCAGCACAATACTAGGAGGGTATAAATTTTTTCCTTCAATTGCCTCCCGGCCGAATTGCAACGCCGCATTTGCACAGTCATTACACAGAGTAATTCTTAAAGTTTCATCAACATCAACCCCATATAGTTCAATATTTTTTGCCTCGAACACCCAAGATTTGTTTTTTGAAAAATATACACAATCTATTTTCCCCCTTTGACAGCAAGGGCAAATCCAATCCTCATTAACTTTGAACCATAACTTCCCTCTAATTCCAATTAGGTGCTTAATATCCATATCTGATGGAATTTTTTTTGGTCGATATATTTTATTTCGCCTCCACGAGGCCTTATCCCCAGCAAACACAACTGAATTATATAGTAGCTTTTCTGGCTCAGAAGATAGATTGGAAATCCCATATTGTCGTATATGATAAATAGCCATTCGTTCAACCTGAGTTGATGTTTGTTTTGATGGTTGATACCAATGCAAGTTCTCCGCAGCTATGCGAGCCAAATCTCTAATTAATCTTAATCTTTTTTCAAAAACATTTTTACCATCAGACCATATTGCAGATGCAATACTTACATCCACAATATGCTCCTGATTGCTTCTCACGATGATGAACCGCCCAATTTCTCTTGGCGAAAATGAGAAATCGTCATCAGTCCTCGACAGTTTTTTAGCATCAGCATCAGCCTTGTTACAGTCAGAACAAATCAAAGTCTTATCGAATGCTGCCAGTCCATACGCAGCTCGCTTTATGAATTTTTCTGAATTTTCGTCCGCAACAATCACTCCCTGCGCCTTGGAGAAAAACTCAAATTCACGTTTTAAAATTCGATCTGCGTGATCATGATGCTCGTGCAAGTGGCAGGTCAAATATCCATGCTTATTAAGCCTCGCAATATCTTTCTTAACTCTACCACAAGCCTCACATTTCCAATCAAATGGAGTTATTGCCCACCACTTATTTAGGTGCAATCCTTTAGCAGAGAAAGAAGTCATCATATCTTGCATGTTCTTCGATTTCTCGGGGTCAAGACCAATCAGATTATTTTCACAAATATACTGCTCTAGTTGTTCAATAGATTCGAATCTCAATTTACTCATTCTTAACCTCACTAAAAATCGAATGGTAGATTTACCGCATTCCAATTTTTATCTCATCAAATATCCAATCCATTCTATTTTGCTATCCTTCATATTTCCCCACCTAAACAAGTAGTTTCCGCTAGTAATCGACACAGGCCACGTATGCGAAAATATCGGAAAATCCATTGTGCCTCCACTCGATATTGATCAAAGGATTCTCTACGCGCTTTGAAAGTTCGAATCGAATCACTCTACGTCAGATTGACGTTTGCCCTGCTCCGGGCTATCTTTGCCCCGTCGCGTTCAATAGCGCGACCGGGTTTGGCGACCCGGATTCACAGGCGGACACACCGCCGCGAGAGCGGTTTTTTTGTGTCTGCAGCATGGCTGCGTCCTCAATGGGGCGGGCCGTGCGGGAGGTGCGCGAGCACCTGCCGGCCCTGTGTCCGGTTCGCCAACCTGCACGGCTCCGCTCCACCCGTTTGGCGACGGGAAGCGGAAAACAAAATCCGTACACAGGAGGCCATCATGGCTGCTTCTTTTTCTCTTGTCCCGCAGGACGTCATCACCATCATCAACAATGAGCCGCGTACCACCTCTCTCAAGGTGGCTGAAGTGTTTGGCAAGCTGCACAAGCATGTACTGGCGAAGATTGAACACCTTGATTGCTCAGAGGAATTTACATCGGCCAACTTTTCGGCCAATGCTCGCCTTGAGCAAATTGGTGGCGGTGCACAGCGAGAATTCAAATATTACGAGATGACCAAGGACGGGTTCATCTTCCTGGTCATGGGTTTCACCGGCAAAAAGGCTGCCCAGATCAAGGAGGCTTACATCAACGCCTTCAATTGGATGGCCCAGCAACTATTTGGCAAACCTACCGCACCCCAGACGACCACCGCTGACGAGCGCAGCCCACTCCGCGCCGCCGTTAGCATGCTGGTAGGCAAACGCTCGCTGATGTATCCGGAAGCCTACGCATTGGTTCATCAGCGGTTCGGCGTCGAGCATATCGACCAGCTCACTCCCGAGCAGACAACACAGGCCATTGAGTACGTACATCGTTTGGTGCTGGAAGGCGAGGTTCTTCCGGCAGCATCGGTTACCCAGGTTGAAGCCGGCAACTACCAGCTGACCGCGGGCGAAGTCCATCACCTGCATGGCGTGTTCTGCATAGTGGACATGATGCGTGAAACGCTGCGCGAACTGGAGCCGCCCCTACGGCTGCTGAACGCGCCCATTGCCTCACGAGTGTTCGGCGGTTCGCACGAGATCAGTCTGTTTCTGAACAGTCTGCAAAAGCTCCGTAGCCACTGCGATGAGTATTACCGGACGGTGGAACGGCGAGTGCTTGGGCACTGATGGAGCAGCCCCGGCTACGACGGGGCTGCTCGACTGCATGATTCTGAACTGAAGTATTGGATGCTGATTCAGGCCATGAAAGAATGGTAGAAACAGCGCCCGGATTTTTTCAAGAAACGTGTTTGCAATCGTCCGGAACATGGAGTTGACAGGCGACGACGCCGTCTTGTTGAACAACTAATTGTACGCTACCTTTAAGTCTCGAATTCGATACTCTGAGTTTTTACTTCTTCATATTCTTCACATATTACTCGAATATGCACAGTATGATTGCCTGGCATCACTGGTGCCATCATAAAATCATCATCAAATGTCATGCGCCTTGTATGGAGCAGACTATCGATTTTCAGAGTAATAATTTGCCCCTCCAGTTTTGTCCGCCATGTCGAATTAATGGGGCGAATGCGATCTAGACCTAAATCTAATGAAGCCATGGGCGCGAATACACCAGATCCATTTATGAGTCCAATCTGGCGATGTGGTCGTGATAGCGCCGAACTTTGTAGCATTACCTTTTTTTTATATTCAGACTGTGCGTGCGCTATGGGATTAAATGGAATGGGTGATTTGGGTTCACTGTACTTTTCCGTATTTTTATAGACAATAAGGCCCTCAGAAAATTCTATATCTATGTATACATTGTTGGCCTTCGCGGTTCCGTTGTTGGTGACATCGATCACAAGTGGCATGGAATAGTGTTTTATTCTATGAAACCTTTCACACTCATCATTGTATTCATCAAGCTCTATTTGACTTGGGATTGAACTATTATATTTCTCTATGTCTTGCCCCGAAATGAACTCTAACAAATGAGGGTCCACATCTTTAATATTTAGAGCATGCGGCATCATTATCTTTTTATATGAATAAAAGCCACCATCAATAACTGGCGGCTTTATGTCCACCTCTATGGCTGGTGCCTTTAACGAAATTTTCGACTCAAGCTCTATTATCCTTTCCCTTAGCTCTCTATTTTCCTTGCTCAGAGCTGACAGCTCCTTTGATATAACCTCATCAGCGCCAGCACTATCTCCTCTAATCCAACCAATCCCTGGCTTTTGCATGATTTGCTTCATCAACGAAATTGAGACACTTTTAATTAGTTGGTCCTTTGCCTCCCAAAACTGGGCCATTTTCGAATTTGTTAAAACCATTCGTCTAAAATTATTGACCTCAGTAAGATCATCATCCCTTTTGCTCTTCGGTAAGGATACCGCGTCATTCATGACAAAGGCAAGAATTGGTATCTTTTTATCTAAAGCAAACTCATACTCTTTTTGAGTAAAGCTAATGCCATCTGATGTCTTTGAACCATATCTCAAGCCTAAAACAAGAATGTAATAGTCGCTGACTTCAATGGTTCTTCTTATGATTTCCCATTGATCTTCGTCTTCAGCGCTAAACATTTCCATACCAATTGGTATGTGGTACATCTCTAGAATAGCCTTGATGATGCTTTCTCTTTCCTCAACTAGGTCAGAGTAAGTTGAACTCAAAAATACTTGATATTTTGTTGATTTCAAGACGGCTCCGATAATTTTTCATGATAGGTATAACGTCGAAGCTCAGGGGCGCAGTGTTAGGCTGACTTGGCCGCTTGAGCAACTGCTGCATCAGGAGTTTCTGCCTGAACGGAAGTCAGTTGTTCATAACCCCGCTTTGAAAGATTTTCCTCTCGCCACTTGTTTCCTTTGAATGCAGGAACAAGCCACAGCGCGAAATAGCCAGCTGCGAGAAGCAGGTAAATGATGGCTTGGGCTCCACCCTCTCCAGATTGGTCTGTGACTTTTTCAATCAAGAAGAAGATGACATACGCTGCAAACCAAGCGCCGGCCAGACCCCACAGTTTCTTTACGAGCATCCAAAAAAAGCCGAAGAAGAACGCAGGCCAGGAAAATCCGACTTTTATGGCCTCAATACCTTGGGTTGGATGCTTGTAGATGTTGAATGTTTTCATGTAATCCCCTTTGATTGAAAAAATGTGGCCTAATGTTTGACGAGAGGGGCGCTCTCACAAGCGCAGCTTTTGGGAGGCCCCTCTCGACAGAATAGTTAGGCATTTTTATTTTTGTGCCTCTCATATTTGTTGCACCTTGATTTCATAACCTCAACCAAAAGTTCTTTTCCGGAGAGAATTTTTGAGTGTTCGGATAACAAGAAATTTAAAGAGTTTCGAATGTTGTCGATATTTTCGTGAAGATTATCCAGCCAAGCGTCGGAACCAATGGTTTGATAGTAAAAATCTTCGTTTAACACTCGGAAGTCAGCTCCATCAAGCCGATAGCGCAACCCAACAGGAAGCTCTGCTAGTTGCGGCACAAAAGGGCTGAACAACTCCCATAAATCAGGCATCACGCTCGACTCAACATCGAGGGCCAATTTTTTGATGTTGTGCCCGTAGGCTTCGACTTTCCTAATAACCTCCTCTCGGGAGAGGCTTGCCATCAGGAAGTAGGCCGCATAAGCCTTGAGGATGCACTCAGCAGCTATTCTAAGATCAAGAAAAAGCTTCATTCGCTTCGATTTAACCGAATAAAAATGATCAACGGTTAATCGGTAACGATGAAGTAGATCTCCAGCATCGTGAAAAAAATCATTAGCAACCTCAATATGCGGTTCAGCCATGTGATGCCTAACGTTAGAAATCAGCGGCCCGCTTTAGCGGGTCCGCTGAATTGACTTGTTATGCCTTGCGGGGTGCTAGCTGCCGAGTTTGAAGCCTGGCACTCTTGTGCCTTTGAGCTTTTAATGGACAGACCCACATAAAAAGATACTGGCGCGGTTATTAGCGCAGTAACAAGAGCAACAAGAACTGGCTTTCCTAACCAATCTTTCCATGATTGATTTTTCGCTTCCTGCATATGAACAAAGGCCAGTGCTTCCTTAATGGGCTGAATCAAAGTGTTTGGTGCGCGAAGCTTAGGCAGAATGTGTGCGAGATGGCCTTTGACTTCACTCCGGTCCTTTGAAGAAAGGTTAAGGTCGTAGGCACGTGCAATGCTCTGCTCAATATCGACTGTTAATTTGCTGTACTCTTTTTTCATCACCTAAGTCTCTATTGAGGCATGAGGCATAACCTGCTAGATCAGGGGTGCGAAGCTGGCTTACCGGCGTAGCATCCCTATGGAACGCCGGGTTAGGGCTGGTTAATAACAGCAGCAGGGATTTGGAATTCAGCAATTGGATAGCCAGTTTTATTTGAGAGTGCAGTTGGAGTAGTGCATTCCCAGTTTGGTGTCCATGTGCCCGGATCGAAAGATATCTCCAGATACTCGCATTTCGGACTCAGCCCAATAGAGGCATCATAGTGCTCAACCCAAAACATTTCTGCGATCTTGTTAGATCGAGAGGAGTGCAATTCGCGATATTCAAGAGCAAGTTTTATAGATTCAAGCGTGAAGACCGTTAGGTTCTTGCTGTCTTTTAGGCGGACGACCAAGTCCCCAAGGATTTTCGTGAGTTTCGATGTTTTTATGTATTGCTGAATAGCGGCGCTCAAAGACAAGTTGTCTCGCGACAAATAGTCCTGAACCGATTGAGCAATCATCTCGGTCGCATTTGTAACAGATGTTCCTGGATTTTTCGCGAGCTGGGAACAGATTACGACCAATGGTTTATCAGGCTCATCGAGTACCCGGATATGGCAGCGAGACGGATAGCCACCGAAACCGCCGAAGTTGTATGTGAAGTCTTGAACAATTGCCATAAATATCTCCGAAAAGCCCTAACGTTTGAAATCACCGGCGCTGCGCGGCTTTATCGCGCAGCGTCCGGTGGATTGATGGGTTATGCGGCATTTGTACTCTGCCGCGCGGGCATTGCACTAAAGGCTTTATCTTCATCATCACCGATGTAATGCTCTAGTCGTAAAGCGCTCTCGATCAAAACAATCTTAGCAAGATGAGCGGCACGCTGTCGTTCACGGGAAAACGATTCCAACCTATCAAAATAGGTGCCGTGCAGGATCTTAGAGCGACCTTCGTCATAAATATCCTTAACGAGTTGTTTCAGTGTGCGCGGCAAGGGCTCTTGTATAACCTGAGTATCTTCTTTGATGCCTGTAAGGTGAGTGACCATCTGGGCAATACCCTCATATTTGCCACCGCATGAAAGTACATCAAGGCAGGTGCCAAATTTTGCTACTGCAATTGCGTCACTCGATTCCCGATTTCCCTCACCGAACCAATCCAGCGCAGTGGCCCAGCGATTTGCAAGTTTGGGATGCTTGTGACCGGCGGGATTAACCAACCCATTCAGTATTGAGGAAAACGCAGGCAGGATATTTGCCATATGTGCTAACGCCTGAGCGACGTGAGCGTCAGATAAGTGAGGAATACGCTTGCTCAGTGAAATTCCGGGTAACCAAAGAAATCCATTGCTTCCGATAAGACTATAGCTACCAACAGGGGGTAGCCGTTCTTCTTGAAGTGCTTGCTGATGAAAAAACTCTGCCCCGCCTAGCCCAAGGGAAATAGCATCTAGAGCAGTTTTACATACGAGCTTTGCTAGTTTGCGGGAGTACTCCTTTTCATAATCTCGAATAGTAACTTCTAACAAAGAAGGGCACTCATTCACTGCACCATAGACAACTCCAGCAAGTCCTTCAAGTGGCGCTAAATCTCTAGGTTTTTGCAACGCCTGTTTGAGTATTTCCTTCCACTGATGGTTGGCCTCTGGTGAATCTAGAAACCTTTCTTTTCCACTTTCTGGGAAGTCAACAGAATCAATCCATTGGGCTCGAGTGAGAAAGCGCACTGGCCCAATAGTGAAAGGGCTCTCCCTCTCCACGCCTACCGTCCAAGCAGGAAAATAATGCGTGTACTCTTGAGCAATGCTGGCTATCTGTTCCTCAATCAAAGCCTTCATTTTCTTTACGGCAGTTTTATCCCCTGTTTTGCAGAATGTCTCAAATTCCCCCTCTGCATGCATATCTGCAACTACTTGGCGAACAATTTTTTCATACTTTTCTAGCTCAACTTTTAGAGAGGAATGTAATCGATTGGAATAAATAACTTCAGAAAGTCTCATAACGGCCTTTCTGGCATTGCGGGTGAAATGGCGTTGCATTCCGTTGGCCGCCGTAACAAAGTCAGGCATCTCGAATTCGTCACACCAAGAAATGGCACCCGAATGTACTCGGTCTAATTCAGTCACCAACGCAATTAGTTCGTCTTTCAGCGCCATGTCTATCTCGTCTCGTTGCGAATACTGATGTGTTCCTGCTGATAATCCAATACGGTTTGCATCACAGTGAAGCTCGGCAATCAAAATTCTTTCCGCATAACGTGGAATACACACCCCCACAGGCATGTATTCCTTTTGCATGCACACATAACAATGAATGATATTTGGGCCAGCACCTCGCTGATCCGTCCGTTTACGGTACATAAAGAAGCCGACGCTTCCATTCGATCCTTTATCTCTGATACTCCCCAATCACCGCCTGACACGCTGTCAATTGCCTGACAACGGCATCGGCGTCATCTGCGAGGGCGACAAGATCAGCAGCAGCCTTTGCTATAAATTCAGTTCGGGACGCTAGCCCATACAATCTGCTGCGTAGAGGAATCGTTGATCTCATTCTTTATAAATTGACAAAACCATTTCGGCAGCCTGCTGCCTTAACGGAATCAGGGCTTGATAAGCCAAAGAAGAAAACCAGCCTTGAGCTTCTGCCAGACTAGGGAAACAAATCACAACGATACCTGGATGTGGGCTATCGCCAGAAAGCACGGATACCTGCTTCCCACGAAAAACCAATTCTCCTTTCCATGGAATGAGAGTTGCCGGAACCTTGTCGCGATACTCGTTCCACAACTCAGAATCTTTGACGGTCAGGTGGCCAACAACATACGCATTAGCCATGGCAAACCCAGATTATCTTTTAATAACTTTGACATTTTTACTACGTGTTATTCGTCTTGGCAAGCTCACCACCAACGTAATGTCAGAATGACCGGAGTTACAGCCAGCGAGAGGATGGCCGTGCTGACGCAGAATCGCAGCCATAGGAGTAATATTGTTTTTGAATCAATACATTGACGTATCTTTTGAAAATACCCTTTGGCAGTCTTTAAACGTCTTCTCCCCTGCCGAAATCGTGGACAAAAACAACCCCGACCTGCGTCAACAGTTCGGGGGTTGTTTTTTGCCTGTTGCCATAGTCAATCAGGCACCGGCCACGCCTGATCCAGCGTCATTGCATCACTTGCGTGCTGGTCAGCCGCTTGCGCCACTGCTCGATATTCGTCTGCGCACTGCTGGAATACGTCGAGTGCGGCATCGGCTGTGCGACGATTGGCTTCGGCGCCGGCAGTGGACAGGCCGCGTCGTAGACTGGCGATTTGGCTGCGCAACCCGTCAGCAGCCCGGCCAGCAGCAGCGGCATCAGCCACCAGTTTTTGTTCCCGTTTCTGTGCATCTTCTTGTGCCTTCCTGACTTGTGCGTGCATCGCGGCCTCTGCCTTCCGCGCCTCGTTGATCTGTTTGTCACGGGTGGCAGCCATGGTCAGCTTTTCGGCCTGCCAGCTTGATTGCTCATGCACCGAGCCAGCCCACCAGCCGCCTGCGAATACGGCAGCTATCATTGCGACCAGAATCCAGTTTTTCATGCCGCCCTCCCCTCACACCGGGCCCGCTCCTCTGCCCGACGCTTGACCAGTCCGGGCAAGCGTTTCCCTCCCGCATAGGTCCAGCGATCAATTTCGGCACACGCTCCGGCGTAATCGCCGGCATTGAGCTTTCGCACCAGCGTTGAGCCACAAAACGCCCCCGAGCCGATGTTGTAGGCCAGCGAGACAAAGGCGTCATACTCGTGCTGGTGCAATGGCACGCGAACGCATTGTTTCAGCGCCCCCTCGAACTTCTGCACGTCGGTCAATGCCCGGGCCGGCGCCTTGGGCGGCGTGATGCGGTCGCCCATCTTCACGCCTTCGGTTGTGCCAAAGCCGATGGTCGGCACATCGCCCGGTACCGGGATGTACGCCGTGTCACGGTAGCCCTCGTGCAGGGCAATGCCGACCAGCGCCGAGGCTGATAGTGTGAGGGCGGCGGCTATTTGTCGTGTACGCATGCCTGTCGCTCCGCTGTGCGTGACTCCCTGCGCCACTTGGCCAGCAGGTAGGCCACCTGCAAGACCAGATACAGCACGGTCAGCCACTGGATCACATCTGCTACCGAGACACCGGACAGAACGGCAGCTGTGACGCTGACGGGTGGAGCTGCCTTGATTGCCTCTACCGCAGTTTCTTTTGGAAGAGCCATTACATGCTCCCTTCCGGCCAGCCAGGCACAAATGTCTTTAGTTGCTCACGGTCCATACTTTCGATGATCTGTTTCATCTCACGTTGTCTGGTGTGAATCCGGAATCCCTGTGCAGTGATGGCGGCTTCGTGCGCTGCATTGAGCTCGATCAGCTCAGGCTGTGTGATGGGCACATCGTTGTTGTCCGCATCAGTCCAGAAAAATCCGGCCGGCAGTTCTGGCAGGGACACGACCGGGCTCAGGCGGGAACGAACGCGCAGGCCACCATCCCAACGCCGTCCTGCATGCTCAAAAACGATGCCGCTCATTTCCTGCTGATCCCGCCATGCATTGATGTCAGCCCGGCGCAACTCGCGCAGGGCGTCTACCGTTGGCGGCATTGCTTCTGGTGGCACATATTCTTCGTATTCGCCGGTTTCAGGATTCCTGATGTGTTCCTTGCCGGTGGTATTGCCGATCAACAGCAAATAGTCCGGCTCCGGCACGATTAAAAAACCGTCATCAATCATGCTGTCGATTTGGGATTGCGTCTTCTCTTCGACAACATGGGTTTCTGTCCGTCTTCCGGCTTCATCAAACCTGATCAGGAAATTCATGGTTCACCTCATTTCAGGAGTGCCCGACTGCGAGCCAGTACACGCCGCCATGTCCGCCTCCGGAGCCGGAGTAATGTCTGAAAGATTGAAAATATGTGCTGGTCAAGGTTGTCACACGGCATGTACTTTCCACGCCGCCCTGAGAACCGATTGCGACTGAATACGCAGCAGAAAAACTCTTCGGAAAATAATGTGTGGCCGTTTGGCCGTAGGGTGCATTGCCAAATCCCCATTGCAATGTCAGCCCTGTGGAATTGTCCCGCGCCCATCCGGTAGCGCCACCGACAAAAGTCCAGTTTGAGTTACTCTGTACGGCAATTTCCACGTTGCCTGATGGGTCTGGCCCCACTCCGTTCACTGTCGCCACTTTTGACTGGGCAATGGATATTGCGCTCTGAACTGAATCAGACAGTTCCGACAATTCCGTATCAGTTGCGTATTGCGGATGCGGATCCGGCTTGGCTTCATGGGCATCAATCGGGGCACTGGCGGTCGCTGCGCTTTCAGCAGCCTGCCGGGCACTTTCTGCTGCATGATTTTCTGACCGGGCAGCCGAAGCAGCGGATTCACCAGCATGTTGCTCACTACTGGCCGCAGCGACTGCACTGTTGGCTGCCGCTGTCTTGCTGTCCATTGCACTGCCGGCGCTGGCCGCTGCCTCGGTAGCCTTCTTGTTGGCAATTTCAGCACTGTCAGCAGCAGATGCCGCGCTGGAAGCTGCCGAAGCTGCATGCCCGGCTGCCGCTTCCACGCTGCCGTGAATGGATGCAGCATCTGCTGCTGCACTGGCTGCACTTTGACCTGCTGAGGTCGCAAACTCACCGGCCTGCCGCTCACTGTCGGCAGCTGCAGCAGCACTGCCGGCTGCGGCATTGGCAGCCGTCGCGGCTGTTGCTGCATTGCTCGCAGCCTGATCGGCACTGGCGAACAGGGAATTCACCAGTTCTGCCGGATCCTGACTGGACGAAATGTTGACCTTGACGGCCCGCCCGACTTGCTCAATGGCTTGCTGAATGAGGATGGTCAACCGGTCGAGGCCGGCATTGATGATCTCAGGATAGAAACCGCCCTGATTCGTCAGGGTGATCGGCTGCAGGTTGGCCATGCTGCTGGTGATTGCCAGCCGTTCTCCGTTCGGAAGCGGCACTTTCAATATCACCGTGCCGCCTGGCGCAGATTCCTGCTCCGGATTGAGCGTAACGCTGTAACCGGACCCCGGTGTCAGGGTCGTTTCCACCCCTCTCGCATCCGCCTGCACTACCTTGACATCACCCGCCTCAAATACCTTGAAGCCGAACGGAAATGAAGTCGTCGTTCCATTCCCGAGGAATGGCCCGGCTTTGCGTACTTCACTCGAAATCGCCATTACACTCCCCTCTGTTGATGGCTTGAGGCTATCAATCAGAGGGGGCGATATGCGTACGGTCAGGCTGCCTGACGTCTGGTGAAAACCAGGTTACGCAGAAATTCGAAGGGATCGGCCGGTTCCTCCTGGTCGGTTGCCAGATCATAGAGATACGACCCGGTAATCCATGCCTGACTGGACGGTAAAGCCATCCAGGTTCCGGCCAGGTCAACGGCCAGCTTCACATCAGACCGTTTGAGATCCCGCTCCCCTGTCGCCATGTCCGCCGTACGGTTGACCAGTTCCGGGACAGCTTCCAGTGCCCTGGCCACCGGGCTGATTTCATAGCCGAACGGAGAGTTGATCGCGCCGATGATGTCCCTCAAGCCAACGACCGTCTGGGCAGGATAGGAGGCTATTTTCCACCAGTTATCAGCAAACCAATCGCTCCAGTCCTCATCCTCCCCCGGGCCTCTGCCTGCAACCAGCTCGCCCAGAATGGCCGGCACAAACCATAGCAACATCTGGTCAGCAACGAACCGGGGCATGTCCTGGATCGATTTCACTCTCCGGAAACTGCGCTTTTCCATCTGATACAGCGCCGAGAAATACGAATAGAACATGGTGAACATGCGGCGCAGCTCACTGCCACCCTGAATGCGGGCCAAATCCTTCGCGTAGCCGCTGGACTGGGTGAAGCGGACAGCGTGGTCGGCGGCCTCGATGGCTTCGCGTTCAGTCGCACCGTCTTCCAGAATGGCCTTGCGGTAGGCACCCATCCAGGTGGGAATCGCAACGGCCATGTCCATCATCCCGGTAAAGTAGA
This sequence comes from Laribacter sp., assembly GCA_018055005.1. Taxonomy (GTDB): domain Bacteria; phylum Pseudomonadota; class Gammaproteobacteria; order Burkholderiales; family Aquaspirillaceae; genus Laribacter. The sequence goes on along the minus strand of JAGPIM010000004.1, from coordinate 8,718 downwards.
ACGCGGTCTTCCTGACCGGATCCAGCGCATCATGCTTGCCGGCCAGCCTTGAGAGCTGATCATGAACATCACGATCAAAACCGGTCTGACGGTTCCGCATCATGGAAGAACGGGCATAGACAAAATCCCGGGTCGCCTGCATCTTCTCCGGCGAACCAATGAATTCCCGCAGCCCACGGGCCGCCCACTTGCGCCCCAGCAGGTGAACACTGGAGAGATAGCCCAACGGCTGCACAATGGCTGTTGTCACCTTCCAGCCCATTGTCATCAGGGTTGTACCCGCTCTCACACGGCCGATGATTTTTTCAGTCGGGCTGGGCTGCTCGACTGTTTTCTCATTGGCAATGCGCTTCAGCCACGGCAGGAGCGCCCGGTAGATTTCGCGGTTTGTCGCGCCCTCAATCGCCTCTCGCACCCGTTCATTGGCCAGCAACCGGTTCACGTCGATGATGGCCTCACGGAAAGCGAGGTCGTGAATGACCTGCTGCAGATGATCCCCCAGCACTGACAGGTCGAGGCGCACTGGCTGTCCAGCCGATCCGACACGCTCAATCGTATGCCCTCGCCGGGTAGCGGCCCGGCCCACATGGTTTTCAAAGAGCCGGGCACCAGCATCCTCGCCGCGCTTGAAGGCACGATAGCTTCGCTGGGCATCATATTTCAGCGGGTAGTAGCCACCCCGCAGCTCCACACCATTCACGACAAACGGGGTTGCCTCCACTTTCTCCGGCGCAAGCCCTGTCAGCCGCTTCTGCATGGCTTCGATCTGCGGCCAGAAGCGCCCCACCTCATCCCAGATCATTTGCACTGTTTCAAGGTCTTTGGCAGACAGCAGGCTGATGATCGCCTCCACACTTTCAGGCTTGTCCATGAGCCGGTCATTGCCCTTCAGGACAGCCTGACGGTTGCCTGCGTTCCCCCAGTTGAGAGCCAGCGCCATGATCTGCGCCTTTGTCATGGTATCGCCCTGCAATGCAGGAATGACGTGTTTCCGGCTATACAGTTCGGCCAGTTCCTTGCGCGTGTATCGCCCCCAGATGGCCTGCAGATTTCTGGCGGTTTTCTCCCACATCACGGACTCTGCGCTCTGGGCATCTTCCAGTGGCTGAAACAGGGAACGATGTGCCTCGCCCAACTGGTCACCATCCAGTTGCCGGAACAAGGCCTCCGGCTTGATGTGCCAGGCATCCACCGACTCAAGCTGCTGCCGGATCCGCTCCAGCCTTGACGGATTCAACGGCAGGTAGCCGTCTTTCATGGCATTGTTGGCCTGAATGGATCCGACAATGGCCTCGACCGTTGCTTCGTAATCCCGCTTGTCACGGGCCTTCAGCAGCTTGTTCTTGGTACCGGCCAGATGCTCGATCATCTTCGCCGTGTCATGAACGGCATCTAGCTCATCCAGCGGGACATCGCGGTAGTTGACGACACGGGTTCTCGCTGCGACTTCAGCCGGCACGGCAGCATCAAATCCGGCCTCTGCCTGCTTTTCCAGCCACGCGGCCAGATTCTCCCTTCGCTGCACCTCTCTTGCCGACGCAGGGCGAAATTCGTACAGCTCCAGCAAGGCATCCAGCTGGTCCAGATAGTCTCCGCCCGCCTTGGCGATCCGCTGCCGGACTTTGGTCTGGCCGAGTTTTGCCATATGCCGCTGGATGCGCTCCACCCGCTCAGTAGCCGCAACGGCCGCCCGGTACATCTCGTGATTCATGATCTGTCGCTGCTTGGCATCAACGGCAGCTGCCAGATCACCTTTGGCGGCGGCCTGCATGGCTTCGTTGGCCGCCCGCCGCTCTGCCTGCAACCAGACATGCGGTCGAACCTGCCGGGCGGTTTTTTGGCCTATCGTACGCTCGGCCATTTGCCGGAACAGTTCGCGAGGCGTCACGACGAACCCTGCGGGCAATACCCCCTCCGCACGACGCGACAAGGCACGCAGTTCGGCCAGCATCAGGTCCAGTTGCCTGTTCCCGTGTAGCGCCTCCGTGGCCCTTTCTGCCAGCGTACCGTCAGTCAGCATGTCGCCATAACGCTGCCGCATCCTGACATCGGTTTCCGCTTCAATGGCTTTGGACGGGCTGGGCGCATCTGCCAGCCGGTATACCAGTTCATCACCCGAAGCAAAGCCAAACAGTTCAGCGACTTCATCAGGGGATACGCCCCCTTCCCGTGTATAGAGGTAAGGGCGGGGCAGGCGTTTCAGAAAGGCTTCGCCATATCGCTCCACCAGCACCTGCCTCGAGAGTTTGGCTGGCTTCACCAGTTCATGAATCGTAGAGCCGTTTGGCAACCGGCCATCCCGCAGGAATGCCATGGCCTGAACCAGAGGGGAGGAAGATGCCTCCTCGGCCACTTCGCTCCGAACCTTTTGCCGGGCCTCTTTCCACCATGCCAGATGCTCGCGATGCTGTTCAGCCATCATGCGGGCCATGAGGGTCGAATCAGCTTCTTCACGGGCGGCATCCCGCATCTGCCGGTAAACATCCCATTCAGCTTCCGTCATGCCGGCCTCGGCCGCATCCGACCACATGGGCTCACCCAGCCCGGTTGTCTCCCTGACTTGCCGGATTTGCTCATCGGTAGCCAGCAGGCGGTCATAGACACCGCGCACCTCATCGCTCAACGTGACATTGAGATCGCCACGCAACCGACCGTATAGCAAACGCAGCCATGCCTTGAATCTGGCAAATACGCCCTGCAGCTCGGCGCTGGGTGCCTTGCCCTCTTTCAGGTACTGCTCAAACCCGCGAGCCCACTGTTCATGCTGCTCCACCTGGATCTGGTCGCGGGAGTCCACGCCAAACCACTGCAATACCGCAGCGTAGTCTGCCTGTATTTGCTGCGGAGCTTGCTCGGACTGTGCCATGTCCCCCAGGATTTCGAGGAACATATGGGCGGTTTCATGCTGGAATGTCGACAGGTCGGCCCCGTCCAGCAACTCGATACGGAATACCTTGTCGGCACCAAAGCGGATGCGCCCGCGGGGCTTGCTGCCGGCCTGTGACAGGACAGTATCGTCGTTGACAAGCTCACTGCGCAGCAGTACATTTTGTACAGAGCCTTGAAGTGCTTCTTCCATGGGGAATTGGACCCCGGCGGATCGAAGCAAATCAGGGCTTTTATCATTTACGTATTTTAGTGTTCCATCCCGTTGCCACTTGGCGAAAACAGACTCCGATCGATCTTTCCCGTACAGGCTGGCTACCTTGTTGATTCGGTGGTTTTTTGCAGAAACATCCAAATGAACCGCTGCAATAACCGGGTTGCCTTTCCCGTCCTCGAGCTCTGTCACCACAACCAGCGCATTCTCGTGCGTGGCTGATGCAAAGACCGCCAAAGGGTCATGCAAGGCATAGGGAATCTGTGACAACACGTCCGCAGACAAGCCGTGCCCGTCCTCCCGCTGCCCCTCGCTTTTCACGATCTGCAGCAGCTTTTTCGGGTCACGCATTTCCAGTGGCAATGCCTTGGCTCCGAGCTTTTGCAGGATGTAAGGAGTCTCGCCAAAATCTATCGGCTGGTTGGAGATCGGGACACCGTTGGTGATGTTCTCTGCCGCACGCCGGAGCCGGCCAGCCGCATCCTCCAGCTTGCCCCGGGACTGGTTGAATACCCGCTCGGCCTGGTTCTGTACCATTTGTTCCGTTGGCAATTCACCCTGCAGGGCTGCCTTGACGGCTGCATTGTCCAGGACTGACAAATCCACGCCCAGCTGGTCCAGATAGTTGCCTAACTGCATCAGGGTATCCCGGGTAGCCTGCATGGCTGCATCGGTCTGCTGCACGGAATAGATCGGATTGGTCTCGTCCTCCAGCAGGGCATTCAGTAAATCAGCGACCGAGACATCACCGATCTCCTGCCCCGGGAAAAAGCCTGCCTCCACGGCACGCTCGACAGCCTGGTCCAGCGAAATGCCGTCATCCCTGACCAGCCGGCGCTGAAAGGCTTTCAACCCCTTGTCCAGGTCACGACCGGCCAGCTCGCCAGCAGGATCAGAGATGCCAAATTCCCGCAAAAACCCGGTCAACGACTGGCCAAATACGTCGGCCTGCGACGGGATGTCCCCTGCCCGCAAACGATCAAGCAAAGGATCCAGATCATCCGTGCCAATACGGCGCTGAAGCGCATCGGGAACCGGCCGGGTGACGCCACCAAAATAACGCTGGAACAGTTCGGCCGGGCCTTGCCCTGTCCGCTCGCCCATCGCCATGAAAAAAGCCGTTGTCACGGCCGATTGCTGGCGGGCCGTATCCGGATCAAAACCGGAAGATTCCAGCTGCTGCACCAGATCGGCCTGAATGGTGTCAGCTACACTCATGCCCTGCTCATCCCGAACGGTATCCGGGTCTTCGCTGGCCATTCGGTCTGCCCACTCGCGCGCCAGATCATCCAGCCTGGACTGCTGTTCCTGCTGTTCACGTCCGGTCAGGTCTGCCGGTGACAGTCGCAAGTCAGGTACCAGGCCGCTGAAATGCTCGGAGCCAGCCAGCTTTTCCGCAAAATGGCTGGTCGGAATCGACAGGTCGCCACCCAGGGCCAGCGCCTCGGCGTAATCCTTGGCGCCCACCTCTTTTGCAACCACGGCAGGATCGAGGCCGGCATCCTGGAAGTATTGCCTGAAGCGGCGGGCATCCATGAACACGGTCGACACCGGGCCGTCTGCCGTCAGTTTGTCCATCAAGTCACGGAAACTTTCCGGCATGCGTTCCCGCAACCTGGACTGTCTGGCGGTATCAGCCAGCCCCTCGAAAAAGGCCTGGCTTTCCTTTTGCCGTCGCACCCGCTCACCGTTCAATGCCCGGTCAGCGCCCTTGATGACCGCGGTTTGCGCCCCTGCCGCCACGATGGAGGCCACGAGGGTCTGATAGGCAGCCGCAGGCCGATCCGCCAGATACTCAGAAAATGGCCGGTCAGGATTGAGAACCGCCCACTCGTTCAGATCCTGGGCAACCGTTGCCACCTGCTCCGTCCATGCCTCATGGCCTAGCTGGCCAGCCAGCATTTTTTTCCAGTCGATGCCTTTTTGCAGGTCACCCAACAGCTTGCCGGCCGGAATTTTCTCGGTCAGGTATTCCACGGTGCCATCCGAGAAACCATACATCGCCGCCACAGCGGGCGTTCGTCCCGCATCGCGGGCCTTACCGTAGGAGCGCCCACCGGCAATCCCTGCGAGTGGTGCCAGCATCAGTGCGGGGTTACCGGTCATGATGGCAGCGGGAGCCATGGCAAGGGTCTGGGTAACAGACTGCACGCCAGAGTAGACGCCATTCAGCGTCAACCCGTCGTCGTTCCTCATCAGGGTATCGGTCTGGTCATCCTGGATCCGGCGCATCCGGGAAAACGACTCGGCCATCCGGCCACCCACGTCCTCCGGCAAAACACCCAGACCGGCCAGTGCGCCTGTAACAGGCCTCACCAGCAGTTCTGTTCCGGCCTGTGCCATCCCCCACAGACCGGCATTGGCGGCGGTCAGACCCGCCCCGGCAGACCGGGCCAGCTTTTCCAGCACCGACAGGTTTGCCACATCATCATGAGCCAGCCTGGCATTCCTGGCATCGCTCAGGAATTCAGCGGTCTTCGGTGAGTCTTTCCAGAGAGTGCGAAACCCGATCCCGTCCAGATATTGGGCTTCCTGTGCCACATCGGCGTAAAGAGGTACGGCCTCAACCTCGACGCCGGCAGCCTTGGCCAGTTTGACGGTTTTGGCGTAGTCATCAGGATTGACCTGCAACGCATCGCGCAAGGAGCCGGCCAACTGATCGTTACGCTGCTGGCTCAAGGTATTCAGGTAATTGTCCAGACCGTTCATTTTCATTGTTCTTCTTCCATCGACAGATAGGCATTCAGCATTTCCCGCTCACTCAGGCCCGCAAGGCCCGCCGCACGGGCCCGGGCACTGATCAGCTTCCTTGCCTTGTCCGGAATGAGGATGTTCCCGGGGGACTGCACCTCGTAGACGTGCTTGTCCATTGAGGTTTCCTGGCGGTAGAGCCCGCCAAGAGCCGTCTCAATGGCTTTGACCTTGACCGGCTTGAGCAGTCTGGCCATCAGGGTTTCCTGTTCTTCCAGGGACAGGGCCCGCCCTTTGGCCTGCTGCTGGGCCTCGATCTCGCGCTTGAACGCCATCGTCAGCTCAAGCTTTTGATCCCGCTCCGGGTCAGACAGCCTGGACTTGGTCAATTTGTCCAGCCCGGCATTGACGAGGCCACGAGTGAATACCGTCGCGTCGTAGTTGGCCTTGCGGATTTTCTCGTCAGCTCCGGGGCCGTTGCCTTTGGTGAAATAATTCCGGTAATCGGCCTCGGACAGCTGATAGCGGAACTGTTCGATCTTTCCGGATACCCACAGGTCCGGGCGGTTTTCGAGCAACAGCAGGATGTCCGGACTGGATGCTTTGGGAACGCCCCCCTGAAGTTTGGCCCGGTCCTCATGGGTCAGCCCTCCCCAGTCGGCCGGAGCGATGTCCTTCCAGCCACCGGGCTTGGCGTAGGCAATCTCCTGGGCGCGCAGGAACAGGGCGTCGTACTCCTCTTTCTTCCGGGCCTGCTCGAACGAATACAGCTCCTTGATATGCTGTTTCGCCACCCGTTTCTGGTCCTCGTCGGCAATCAGGTCTGCCCTGCCCAGCATCCCCGTCAGGCTGCTGAACGTACCGTTCTCGCTGTTGGCCAGATGCTGACGCAGCGTGGCAATCCTGTTTGCCCATGCCTGCTGTACGTTTTCTCCGAACCGGCCGGGCTCCTTGCTGGCCAGCTGTGCGTAGCGCTCTTCACGCAGGTTCAGCAATCTGGCCGGATCACCACCCGATGCGGCAATCAGCTTGTTGGCGGCACTCGGCCCCATGTTGACCGCCGTGTCGAAGGCGATCATGCGGATTGCCGGGGGCAGGTTATCCGCACCGATGGCATTCCAGTAGCGCTCCTTGTAGAGCGCTGCGGCCTTGTCTGGCGTCAGGTTCCTGATGTCGACATCGGGATTGGCCGTCTTGTTGATGCCGTAGTTGGTTTCCCCCCTTCCGGCATCATCCCTGGTGTACCCGCCCTCGAATTTCAGCACCATGCTGACCGCGTCATCGAACGACGTCGGCAGCAGGCTGCCTTCGGAGAAGATGGCCTCTCCGAGCTTCAGCCCTTCCGACCGTGCGAGCGCCGGACGAATTGACCGGTTCAAACGATCTACATCACCAGCAGTCATGTCCGCCTGATGGGCATTCAGATACCGGTTTGCCTCGGCCGGATCATCGTCCAGCAACCGGCTGGCCACGCCCGCATGAGCCTGGCTGACGGCTTTACGCCGCTGCTGCAAATGCGTGGGCTCATCCCAGCCATTCAGCCGGGCAAGCTCGGCCACAGCCTGCACGATGCCCTTTTGCAGCACCTCGCCCTCGTCGTCGACTTGGCCATGGATGGCAGACTGGATAGCCGAATCATCCCGGTATCCCTGAATGGCAATCTCCACCTGATTGTCAATGATCGACTGGTTGGTCTGGATCTGGGTTGTCCGCTTTTCAGACAGGACATGATGCTGGATCGAACCGGTCAGCCCGGCTCGTAAACGGGCTGCTGTCGCGGCAAAGCGCTGCCGCTGGATATCGTTGCCAAGTCCTCCGGCAATCGCCTGCAACTCGGCGTCAAAGCGTTCTCCGTATTCGTCCCACAACGATTTGCCATCCGGACGATCCAGGGCATTGCGTCCCTTGATGGACTGGTAACCGGATTCCGGGTCATAGGTCAGCCTGGCCAGTGCCTCCCGCGCCCGGATTTGTGCCTCATCCAGACGCAGCTGGTTGGCCTCTTCCTGCATGTGCATGGCCATCCGGCTCATGTGCACACCGACCCCCTGCATTGAACGGCCAAACGATTCAGCCTGGCGGGCTGCCACGTTCTCCATCCGGGGCGTCGCCAGCTGGCCGGCAGGCGCAATGGCCGGCATGACCTGAAAACCATCTTGGACTGGAACTTTCATGGGCTGCCCCTCAACCCGAAATCCGGGCGTTCTGGCCCATCATCCATTGACCTGCGGATGCCCCGCCCCCGCCAATTGCCCCTACTTTGCTCAGGCCATACCAGCTATTGGCTACCTGACCCGCCCCCGTCAACAGCGAAGAAGCGGCAGCACCAAACGGGCTGATACTCCTTGCCTGAGCACGAGCCATCAGTGCCTGATTTCGGGAGTTGACGCCCTGCATGCGGTAACCCCAGGCGGCCTGCAGGGCATTCAGTTCTGCCGTGCTGGCATCCGCAGCCTTCATGATGTCAGTCGAGGCTTGCAGCTCGGCCGCACTACCTGTGCCCAGATCCACGCCATTGGCCGCCAGCGCAGCCCGCTGGGCGCTCTTGAGGTGACCGGCCTTCAGCGTGACGGCTGCGACCTGCCGCTGTCCCTGCTGCAAGGCAGATTGCGCCTGCTGTTCGGACTGGCGGGCATTGAGCTCTGCCATGGCTGCATTGAACTGGGCGGCGCTTTTCTGGGATTTTGCTGCGTAATACCCACCTACCGTGGAAGCAGCCACACCACCGATCTGGGTTATCAGCGAGGCCTGGGCAAGCGCCCCGCTCGAAGCGGAAAAAGTCATACGGCCATACTCCAAAAATATGGCCGTACGGTAGATCAGTGCCTTCAAGATACGCGCACGGGCCCAATGCCAGCCTGTGCATTTGACTTCGTAAACTGTTGCTATACACTACACGAATGATTACTTCGTTCTGTCACAAGGGA
>JAGPIM010000077.1 GCA_018055005.1 Laribacter sp. | reverse complement strand
TCCCGGTTGCGATGCGTGATGCCTACGCCTTCGGTGGCGGCCTGCACTGCTCGACCGCTGACGTGTATCGCGAAGGTACCTGCCAGGACTACTTCCCGAACCAGAACTTCAAGGACGTTACCCGCGTTTAAGAAGCTCCGCCTTCCGGCCGGACTTTCCCGGTCGGGCCGGAAGGATTGCAGTAGTTGCTGTAAAACCCGCCCCGCTGGGGCGGGTCATCCCCCCGGATCAGGTGCCGGGGGTGACTGCCAAGAGTCGCTAGCAAAGTTGGGTTTTCCTGCCGTCGTCCTCAGGGGTCCGGATCATGTTCCGGAGGCTTCGGGCGCGGGAGCAAGGCAATTTCGTTAGCGGCTCTTTTTGGGTCATGCCCGGCTCCTGTGGTCTCCCTTTCCCGGAGTCAATCATGAGTACGACCCCCGAAGTCTTTGTCGCGGACAAAAAGCTCGGCTTCATCTGCGCTTTTACCGCAGCCACCCTCATGGGTTTTGTGGGCTTTTTCGCCCGCCACATCAATGCCCAGGGTGACTTTATCGCCTGGTCCCGCATGGCCTGCGGCGCCATCCTCTTTTTCGGCATCCTTGCCTACAAGGGCCGTCTGGGCGACCTGAAAGCCTACAAGATCTCCCCGACCATGGTGTTGTCTGGCTTCTTCATGGGCAACTGCCTGTCGGCCTACATCGCTTCGACCCAGCTCACCTCGATCGCTAACGCCGTGTTCTTCATCTACGTCGGCCCGATCATCTCCACCCTGCTGGCCATCGTGTTCCTGCGCGAAACGCTGAAGCTTGCCACCGTGATCGCCGTGGTTGCCGTGTTCATCGGCATGATGGCCATTTCCGGCTTCATCAACTACGGACCGGAAGGCCTGAGCGTCGGCATCCAGTTTGCCCAGGAAACCTTCCTCGGCGACATGCTGGGCCTGTATTCCGGCGTCGGTTACGGTCTCTTCCTGTTCTTCGGCCGCTATCGCACCGAAGTTCCGGGTGACGTGCGCGCTTTCTGGAATTTCATTTTTGCCACAGCCGGCATCACCCTCCTCTTTACCTTCACCCAGCCGACCATTGCCCAGATGACGGCATCCGACTGGATGTGGTGGGTGGGCATCGGCTTCGTGTGCGGTTTCGGTGCGCTGGGTACCTGCACCATCGCCACCCGCCACCTCAAGGCCGTGGAATTTGCCTGCGTCTCCTACTGGGAGTGCGTGGTGGCTGCCGTGTTCATCGGTTACCTGTTCTACGGCGAAACCATGAGCGGCATGCAGTTGTTCGGTGGTGCGCTGATCATCTTTGGCGGTATGAGCGAAATGCTGATTGCCCTGCTGAAGAGTGCCGCCAAAAAGTCCCAAGCGAAGAAGGTTGCCCCGACTGCCGCGGCCTGATTCCTCTCCGAGTGACTTCCTTGATACGGCCGGTAACCCCGGCCGTTTTTTTCTTGACCGGCGCAGGCGGCCGACTGCGGGCAGCGTGACAGGGAGACAGCATCATGGGCAGAACAGATGGAGCAGGGTGCCACAATGGCCGGCGCGCAGCGGTGGCCATGGCGCTGGTGGCCGTGGCACTGTGGTCGAGCAATGCCGTGGTGGCGCGCTTTCTGGGCGATGCCATTTCGCCGTGGATGATGTCGTGGCTGCGCTGGCTGATTCCGTTCATTGTCTTCCTGCCGTTGGTCAGGAAACCGTTCCGTTCGGCCCGGCGCAAGCTGCTGGCCAATGCCCGGCTGCTGGTCCTGCTGTCCGGGCTCGGCTTTGTGGCTCATACGGTGTTTTTCTACGTCGGACTGACCGACACCACTGCCATCAATGCTTCGGCACTGCTGAGCCTGACGCCGATCTGGATCATGCTGATCCTGCTCGCACGCGGCGCGCCGGTCACGCCGGTGCAGTGGGCCGGCATCGTGCTGTCGATTGCCGGTTCGCTGGTCATCATCACCGAAGGCAGTCTGGCGGCCCTGCTGCAACTGCGCTTCCAGTGGGGCGACCTGGCCATCATCGCCTCGGGTGTTACCTGGGCCGGCTATACCCTGCTGCTGCCCCGGCTGCACGGTTACATCCCGCCGGTCCTGCTGATGATGGTGCTGATGGGAGTGGCCAGCATCATGCAGCTGCCGATCGTGGCCATTGACCTCTGGTACCGCGGTGCCCCGGCGCTGGACGCGCTGCAATGGGGCATCGTCGGCTACGCCGGCATCATCTGCTCGTTTGTCGGCTTTGCCCTCTACAACAAGGCGGTGAAGCAGCTGGGCAGCGACCGCGCCGGCGTGTTCCTCAACCTGATGCCGCTGATGACGGCGCTGGAATCGGTCCTGTTCCTGTCCGAAGCCTTCATGGGCTATCACCTGGCCGGCATGCTGGTGATCCTGTGCGGACTGACGCTGGCCGTGGGCCGCTTCCGCCTGCGCCGGCCACTGGCCCCTCCGGCCCAGCCTGCCGGCTGAACGGCCTAGCGCTTGAGCAGCGGCCGGTTCTTGTGGATCGACATCAGGATGCCGAAACCGGTCAGGATGGTGACCATCGCCGTGCCGCCGTAGCTCACCAGCGGCAGCGGCACGCCCACCACCGGCAGGATGCCGGACACCATGCCCATGTTGACGAAGGCGTAGGTGAAGAACGACAGCGTGATGGCGCCGGCCAGCAGGCGACCGAACAGGGTGGTGGCCTTGGCGGCGATCATCAGGCCGCGGGCAATCACCAGCGTGTACAGCACCAGCAGCAGGCCGTTGCCCAGCAGGCCGAACTCTTCGGCGTAGACGGCAAAAATGAAGTCGGTCGTGCGCTCGGGGATGAAATCGAGATGGGTCTGCGTGCCGGACAGCCAGCCCTTGCCGAACGGTCCGCCCGAGCCGATGGCGATCATCGACTGGATGATGTGGTAGCCGGAGCCGAGCGGATCCTGCGTCGGGTCCAGCAGCATCAGCACCCGCCGGCGCTGGTAGTCGTGCAGCAGGGTCCAGATCACCGGCAGTGCAGCGGCAAAGCCGGAGATGCCGATCAGCAGCACGCGCCACGGCAGGCCGGCAAAAAAGATCACGAAAAAGCCGGCAGCGCCGATCAGCGTGGCGGTGCCAAGGTCCGGCTGCTTGAGCACGAAGGCCATGGGAATGCCGAGGATCAGGGCCGCGACCATGTAGTGCCACCAGCCGAACTTGCCCTCGAAGCGCTGGAAGAACCACGCGATGGTCATCGGCACAAGGATTTTCATGATTTCGGATGGCTGGATGCGGGTGACACCGATGTCCAGCCAGCGCCGCGAACCGTTGACCACCTCACCGGCCACGGCCACCCCCAGCAGCAGGACCAGCCCGGCCAGATAGCCCGGCAGCGCCAGCTGCATCAGGATTTCCGGCCGGATGTTGGCAACCAGCCACATCAGCCCCAGTGCCACCAGCATGAATACGGCCTTGTTGGCGATGCGGTCCATGCTTTCGTTGGAGGCGCTGTACAGCACGATGAGGCTGACGGCAAACAGCAGGACCACGAACAGCAGCAGCCAGCCGTCTACCGGCGCCTTGATGCGCGCCCAGATGCGGTTAATCAGATTCGGATGCATCTTCGGCACCTTGTTGCGCGGGCGGCGGCACCAGCCGGCTGGCTGCCTGGTCGCCCAGAAGATAGAAGTCGGTCAGCTGGCGGGCAATCGGTGCTGCAGCGGCTGCACCCCAGCCGCCGTTTTCGACGATGACCGCGATGGCGATCTTCGGTTCGGCCACCGGGGCAAAGGCGATGAACCACGAGTGGTCGCGGTGTTGCTCGGCCAGTGCTGCCGCGTTGTACTTGGCGCCCTGCTTGATCTGCACCACCTGCGCCGTGCCGGTCTTGCCGGCCATTTCATAGGCCAGGTTGCCGCCCAGCCGCGCCGCCGTCCCACCGGGTTTCAGCACGGCAGCCATGGCGCTTTTGACGAAGTCGACATTCTGCGGCTTGAAATGGTTGTCGCGCACCGGCTGCGGTTCAACCTGCGTGCGTGTGCCGGTCTGCGTATCGACGATTTCCTTGACCACGTGCGGCTTGAATACCACGCCGTTGTTGGCAAGGATGGCGGTCGCCTGCGCCATTTGCAGCGGCGTGTAGGCGTTGTAGCCCTGGCCGATACCGATCGGCACCACGTCGGCCGGCAGCCAGCGCCGGTGCTCTTCGCGGTAGCGCTTGGCGGCAAAGCGGCGGGTCTTCCATTCCTTGGACGGCAGGACGCCTTTGGCTTCATGGTCGAGATCGATGCCGGTGACCGAACCAAGGCCGAACTTGGCCAGCTCCGGCGCAATGCGGTCGATGCCCATGTCCCAGGCGAGCTTGTAGTAGTAGGTGTCGGACGAGACCTGGATCGACTTGAACAGGTTGACCGTACCGTGTCCGGCCGGCTTGGAATCGCGGAAACGGTGGCTGGAGCCGGGCAGGGTGAAGTAGCCGGGGTCGGCGATGGTGTAGCCCGGATCACGGAATCCGCTTTCCAGTGCCGCCATGGCCATGAACGGCTTGAAGGTGGAGCCCGGTGGATAGAGGCCGCGCAGGGCACGGTTGATCAGCGGGCGCTTCCAGTCTTCGTTGAGGTCTTTCCAGCTCTGGCTGTCGATGCCGTCCACGAACAGGTTGGGGTCGAAGCCGGGCTTGGAGACAAACGCCAGCACGCCGCCGGTGGCGGGCTCGATCGCGACCAGGGCGCCGCGGCGGTCGCCAAAGAGTTCAAAGGCCTTCTGCTGCAACCGGATGTCGAGCGCCAGCCTGAGTGTCTTGCCGTTGACCGGCGGCGTACGCCGCAGGGTGCGGATGGCGCGGCCACCGGCATCGGTTTCCACTTCCTCAAAGCCGGTCTGGCCGTGCAGCTCGTCCTCGTACACGGCTTCCAGGCCGGTCTTGCCGATGTGCGTGCTGCCGCGGTAGTTGGCGCTCTTTTCCTCTTCGTCCAGCCGGTCCTTATCGCGCTGGTTGATGCGGCCGATATAGCCGACCACATGCGCCAGCTGGTCCTTGTACGGATAGTCGCGGAACAGGCGGGCGTTGATTTCCACGCCGGGCAGCCGGTAGCTTTCGGCCGCCACCCGTGCCACTTCGTCGTCGGTGAGCTTGAGCTTGAGCGGAATGCTTTCGAAGTTGCGCGATTCGGCCTTGAGTTTCCTGAAGCGCTTGAGGTCGCGCGGGGTGACGTCGACCAGCCGGCCCAGTTCTTCAAGGGTGGCGGGCAGGTCGGGAATCTTGGACGGCGTCAGCTCCAGCGTGTAGGCCGAGTAGTTCTGCACCAGCACCACACCGTTGCGGTCCACGATCAGGCCGCGGTTGGGCACGATCGGCACAAAGGAAATGCGGTTTTGCTGGGCCAGCGTACTGAAGTGGTCAAACTGGAACACCTGCAGCCAGACAAAGCGGGCAAACAGGATGCTGAATGCGAACAGGATGGATCCAAACGCGACCAGCAGCCGGATCTGGAACTGACGGTCGCTCTCTTGCGGTGTTTGCGGGGCTCGGCTCCGCAACAGCCGGGCAAGTGAAAAACGGCGCCGGAACGAAAACATGCGTGTACGACCCTAACCCGGCTGGCGGCTGCTGCCGCTGCGTTGCGGCCACAGCAGGATGGTGGTCAGGAGTGGCCACAGCAGCGCACCGACAAACGGGGACATGAAGTAGCTCCACCCTACCACCACGCCGCCCAGCGCCATGCGCGCAAGCCACATGATTGCCTGGCTCAGCAGCAGCAGGCCAAGCACGATCAGCGCCTGCTGGCCGAGGCTGTACATGGCGATCTGGCGCTGCCGCAGCATGACCAGATAGCTGATGACGGTGTAGGCCAGTGCATGCTGGCCGATCAGGCCGGCGCTGAAAAAGTCACCGATCAGGCCGACCAGGAACGACAGGCCGATGCCGAAGCGCGACGGCTGGTTGATGTTCCAGTACAGCACGAGGAGGGCGACGAAGTCCGGTGTCAGCCGGGCCGGGCCGGAAAGCGGCAGCAGCTCGACCACCAGCGCCAGTGCCAGCGACAGGGCGATCCAGCGCTTGCGTACCGGGCGGAGCAGTTCGCGGGGTTTGTCCATGGCTCAGGGGTGGGTAGTGGCGCGCGCCGGAGCGGCGGCCGGGGTGGACGGAGTGGCCGGTGCTGCGCTGGCAGCCGGGGGCGTGGCAGTTGCCGCCGGAGCGGGCTTGCCAGTGGCGGGGGCGGCCGTTGTGGCACTCTGGGCATTCCGGTGTGCGGGCTTGCCGGCCGGCTTCTCGTCGGCCGGACGGTGGGGCGGTGGGGCCGGCTGAGGCGAGGGTTGCGGCAGGCGCTCGGCGCGCGGCAGGACCAGGGCAAAGCGGCCACGGTCAACAAGGCCGAGCGGTTCGCTCTGGATGGTGGCGAAGGTCCGGCCGGCGTCGCGTTCGACGAGGCTGACCCTGGCCACGTTCAGACCGGCCGGAAACACGCCGCCGAGGCCGGAAGTGACCAGCAGGTCGCCTTCCTTGACGTCGGCATTGAGGGGCAGGTAGCGCAGTTCCACCCGGTGGCCGTCGCCGTACAGCAGGCCGCGGACACCATTGCGGGCGACCTGGATCGGCACGATGGTGCCTTTTTCGGTAATCAGGGTGACTTCGGAGGTCAGGGGTGCGACACGGGTGACCTGTCCGAGCAGGCCATGGGCATCGATCACCGGCTGGCCGGCGATAATGCCGGCCTGCGTGCCCTGGTCGATGACGAGCTGGCGCGAAAACGGGTCGCGTGACAGCGACAGGATTTCGACAAAGCGTGGTGCGCCGGCCTGTGCTTCGCGCAGGCCGGCCAGCCGGCGCAGCTCGGCATTTTCGCTTTCCAGTGCCGACAGCCGTTGCAGCCGGGCGGCCAGCGTGATCTGCTGGTTGCGCAGGGCGTGGTTGTCACGCTCGAGCTCGGCCTGGGCGGTGACGAATTCGGCAAGGCGCAGACCGGCAGCCAGTGGTGCGTTGATCATCCACTGGAGCGGGTACAAGGCGACGGCTGCCGATTCGCGGGTGTTTTCCAGCAGCTGGAAGCGGGCGTCGGCAATCATCAGTCCGAGTGACAGCGCGCCGCAGACCAGCGCACGGGTCAGCGGCCTGGGGCCCTGACGGAAGAATCTCGGTTGGCTCGCAAAGTCCATACACATTTACGCAGACGCCCGCGCGGGCGGGCGTCTGGTGTTCGAGGGGTGGAAAACGGACCGGGCGGTCAGTCGTAGGTAAAGATGGTGCCGACCGCCTTGTCGAGCTTGTCGAGTGCTTTGCCCGAGCCGCGTACCACGCAGGTCAGCGGGTCTTCGGCCACGAACACTGGCAGGCCGGTTTCTTCCTGCAGCAGGCGGTCGATGTCGCGCAGCAGCGCACCGCCACCGGTCAGCACCATGCCCTTTTCGGCAATGTCGGCGCCCAGTTCAGGCGGTGTCTGTTCCAGCGCAATCTTCACGGCCGACACGATCTGGTTCAGCGGTTCGGTCAGGGCTTCGAGGACTTCGTTGGAGGAGACGGTGAACGAGCGCGGGATGCCTTCGGCGAGGTTGCGTCCCTTGACTTCCATTTCCTTGACTTCGGCGCCCGGGAAGGCGGAACCGATGGTCTTCTTGATTTCTTCGGCGGTGGTTTCGCCGATCAGCATGCCGTAGTTGCGACGGATGTAGTTGATGATGGATTCATCAAACTTGTCGCCGCCAACGCGGACCGAGTTGGAGTAGACGATGCCGCCCAGCGAGATTACGCCGACTTCGGTGGTGCCGCCACCGATGTCGACCACCATCGAGCCGGTGGCTTCTTCGACCGGCAGGCCGGCGCCGATGGCAGCGGCCATCGGCTCCTCGATCAGCTCGACACGCCGGGCACCGGCACCGAGCGCCGATTCCTTGATGGCGCGGCGTTCCACCTGGGTGGAGCCGCACGGCACGCAGATGACGATGCGCGGGCTGGAGCTGAAGAAGCGGCTCGGGCTGACCTTCTTGATGAACTGCTTGAGCATCTGTTCGGTCACGGTGAAGTCGGCGATCACGCCGTCTTTCATCGGGCGGATGGCCTGGATCGAGCCCGGGGTACGGCCAAGCATTTTCTTGGCTTCGAGACCGACGGCCAGGATGGTCTTCTTGTTGGAGTTCGGTTCGTGATGAATCGAGACCACCGATGGCTCGTTGAGGACAATGCCCTTGCCCGTGACGTAAATGAGCGTGTTGGCAGTACCGAGGTCAATAGCCAGATCGTGAGAAAAATAGCCGGTGATGGAGCGGAGCATGTACTGGTCCTGATATCGGCTGCGGAACTCGGCCGCAGCCTTGGGAATTCTGGGGTGGATGCCGTTTTCCGGCGCCTGGCGGGCGCTTGGGCGAAACGGCGCGGTATGATAACCTACAAAGTTCTAAATATTAAGGCATTAACGAGGATTTTATGGCCCTCTCCTCAGATGACGTCGTCAAGATTGCCCGGCTTGCGCGGCTGCGCGTCAGCGAGGCCGAGCGCGGCGCGGTGCAAGGTCAGCTCAACGGGATTTTCGACCTGATCGAGGCCATGCGTGCCGTGGACACCGCTGGCGTCGAGCCCATGGCCCATCCGCAGGACGCTGCCCTGCGCCTGCGCGCCGATGCGGTGACCGAAACGGACCGCCGCTCCGCCTACCAGGCAGTCGCTCCGCAGGTCGAGAACGGCCTGTACCTGGTGCCCAAAGTCATTGAATGATTTCGTGCCGGCGGCCTGCGCTGCCGGCCTTCCTGCGTGAATCCCATGTCCTACACACTCAAAGCTCTGGCCGGCCAGCTGGCGGCCCGCGAGGTGTCGAGCGCCGAACTGGTTGCCGACGCCCTTGACCGTATCGGGCGCCTCAACCCGGTGCTCAACGCCTTCATCACCGTGGCCGACCGCGACAGCGCGCTGGCCGCGGCCCGTGCCGCCGATGCCGCCCGTGCCGCCGGCACCGCTTCACCGCTGGCCGGCATCCCGCTGGCCCACAAGGACCTCTTCGTCACCGAAGGCATGAAAACCTCGTGCGGCTCGAAGATGCTCGACAACTTCATCGGCCCGTACGACGCCACCGTGGTGGCCCGCTGCAAGGCTGCCGGTCTGGTGACGGTCGGCAAGACCAACATGGACGAATTCGCCATGGGCTCGTCGAACGAAAACTCGTTCTACGGCCCGGTGAAAAACCCGTGGGATCTGGCCGCCGTGCCGGGTGGCAGCTCGGGTGGCTCGGCCGCTGCCGTGGCCGCGCGCCTGGTGCCGGCCGCGACCGGTACCGACACCGGCGGCTCGATCCGCCAGCCGGCCGCCTTCTGCGGCATTACCGGCATCAAGCCGACCTATGGCGTGGTCAGCCGCTACGGCATGGTGGCCTATGCCAGTTCGCTCGACCAGGGCGGGCCGATGGCGCAGACCGCAGAAGACTGCGCCCTGCTGCTCAACGTCATGGCCGGGTTTGACGAGCGCGATTCGACCAGCGTCGAGCGCGCGGCGGAAGACTACACCCGCGATCTGGCCCGTCCGGTTGCCGGGCTGAAGGTCGGCCTGCCGAAAGAGTTTTTCGCCGAAGGGCTGGATGCCGACATCGCCCGCGTGGTCGACGAAACCGTGGCCGAGCTCAAGAAGCTCGGTGCCGACATCGTCGAAGTCAGCCTGCCGAAAACCCGCCTGTCGATCCCGGCCTACTACGTGATCGCCCCGGCCGAGGCCAGTTCCAACCTCAGCCGCTTTGACGGTGTGCGTTACGGCCACCGCGCCTCCGACTACCGCGACCTGACCGAGATGTACGAAAAGTCGCGCGCCGAAGGTTTTGGCGAGGAAGTGAAGCGCCGCATCATGGTCGGCACCTACGTGCTGTCGCATGGCTATTACGACGCCTACTACATCCAGGCGCAGAAAATCCGCCGTCTGATCGCGGAGGATTTCCAGTGTGCGCTGACCGAGTGCGACGTCATCCTCGGCCCGGTGGCACCGACGCCGGCGTGGAACCTCGGTGAAAAGACCAGCGATCCGACCGCCATGTATCTCGCCGACATCTACACGCTGGCGGTCAACCTCGCCGGTCTGCCGGGCATGAGCCTGCCCGCCGGTGTGGCCGCCAACGGTCGCCCGATCGGCCTGCAGCTGATCGGCAACTACTTTGCCGAAGCGCGCCTCCTGAACGTGGCGCACCAGTTCCAGCAGGCCACCGACTGGCACACCCGCGCGCCGGCGCTGTAACCGTCCGGGCAGCCAGGCTGCCCGTTCCGCATTCCGCGGGGTGTCAATGTGACATTCCGCCAGACAACAGGATTTCTCGACCATGAAATGGGAAGTCGTCATCGGTCTGGAGGTGCATGCGCAGCTCTCGACCCAGTCGAAGATTTTTTCCGGGGCCAGCACGGCCTTTGGTGCCGCGCCCAATACCCAGGCTTGCGCGGTGGACATCGCCCTGCCGGGCGTGCTGCCGGTGATGAACCGCGTGGCAATGGAAAAAGCCGTGCGTTTCGGCCTCGCCATCGGCGCCACCGTCAACCCGGTGTCGATCTTTGCGCGCAAGAACTACTTTTATCCCGACCTGCCCAAGGGTTACCAGATCAGCCAGTTTGAAAAGCCGATCGTCGAGGGTGGCCAGATCGCCATCCGCGTGGGCGAGACGGAAAGGCGCATCAACCTGACCCGTGCCCACCTCGAGGAAGACGCCGGCAAGAGCCTGCACGAAGAGTTCGAGGGCTCCACCGGCATCGACCTCAACCGCGCCGGCACGCCGCTGCTGGAAATCGTGTCCGAGCCGGAAATGCGCTCGGCCGCCGAAGCGGTGGCCTACGCCCGAGCCCTGCACGGCCTGGTGACCTGGCTTGGCATCTGCGACGGCAACATGCAGGAAGGCAGTTTCCGCGTCGATGCCAACGTGTCGGTACGCCCCGAAGGGCAGGCCGAATTCGGCACCCGTCGCGAGATCAAGAACCTCAACTCGTTCCGCTTCCTCGAGCAGGCGATCAACTACGAAGTGCAGTGGCAGATCGACCTGATCGAAGACGGCGGCAAGGTGCAGCAGGCTACCGTGCTGTTCGATCCGGCCACCGGCGAAACCCGCGCCATGCGCAGCAAGGAAGACGCGCACGACTACCGCTACTTCCCGGATCCCGACCTGCTGCCGCTGACCGTGACCGAAGCCGATTTCGCTGCCGTGCGTGCCGACATGCCGGAACTGCCGGGCGAGATGGCCGCACGTTTTGTCGAGAGCTTCGGCGTGCCGGAACTCGATGCCGCGCAACTGACGCAGAGCCTCGACGTGGCGCGCTACTTCGAAGCCACTGCGACCGCGTCCGGCCAGGGCAAGCTCGCCGCCAACTGGATCACCGGTGAACTGGCTGCCCGCCTGAACCGTGAGGACATGGTGCTGGCGGCTTGTCCGATCGCCCCGGAACGGCTGGCCGGTCTGCTGGTGCGCATTGCCGACAACACCGTGTCGTCGAAGCTCGCCCGGCAGGTGTTTGATGCCCTGTGGGACAGTGAGCTGTCGGCTGACGCCGTCATCGAGCGCGACGGTCTCAAGCAGGTGTCCGACGCCGGGGCCATCGAAAAACTGGTCGATGACGCCATCGCCGGTAATCCGAAGGCCGTGGAAGAGTTCCGCGCCGGCAAGGAAAAGGCGCTGAACGCACTCGCAGGCCAGGTGATGAAGGCCAGCAAGGGCAAGGCCAACCCGGCGCAGGTGCAGGATATCCTGCGGCAGAAACTGGCCGGCTGACCGGCTGCGTTGTCCGTACCAGGCCCTCCGTAAGCGGAGGGCTTTGTCATTGGGTAGCCGGTCTGCCGGCAAGTACCTGATTTGATCGGACAATGATGCAGGAAAGGTCTCTAAGTGCTTGTCCTGAAACGTGAATTGCCGCCGGGTGACATTGACGGTGGGTTGCTGCGTCCTTATAGTGGCGAAAAGTGGGAAAATGTGGACAAAATCCGCTTCTTTTACCTGACCGGTGGATTTGAACAGCCATGCTCAACGGTGGTGTTGCCTCGCTTACGCTTGACGGCAAGGGACGTCTGATGGTCCCGGCCCGGCTGCGGGCCGACATGAGCGACGCCA
>JAGPIM010000226.1 GCA_018055005.1 Laribacter sp. | reverse complement strand
GCAAAAAACTCGTCCAGCCCGTACCGGTAAAAGGTCAGGGCAATCCGGAAAAAACGGGTGAGAGACATACGGCACACCAGCCTGCCGGTCATGCCGGCCGGCAAAAGGGTTTACGACAGGCGTTCCAGCCGCTTTTGCAGACGGGCGGCTGCGTCACGCAGTTCGTCCACCTCGTGGCAAAAACGTTCGACATCCGCACGGCGCGCCAGCAGGGGTGCTTCCTCACGCCAGTGTTCGATCAGGCTCATCCCCAGCCGGGCAGCGATCTCGCCCTTGAGCCCCAGCGCCATCCTCGCACTGCGCGCCAGCCGCTCGGCGGCCATGTCGCCCACCAGCCGCGACAGGTCTTCCGCACCGTCCCAGCGCAGCTTGCCCGCCAGCCGGGCCAGCTCGCCCGCCAGCTCGGCGTCGCCGCTGACACTGACATCGGCACTGGAGACTTCGCGCCCGGTCACGCGGCTGACCAGCACGCCGGCACCGATGCGCACGACGGCTTCCGGTTCACCGGCACAGCGTGCCCACAGCCCTTGTCCGTCAATCACGCCGGTCACGGCCAGCGGGCCGCCTTCCAGCCGCACGCGCCGGCCGGCCAGCCGGGCAAATTCGGCCGCCAGCTCCGGCTGCTGGGCAATCAGGTGGTTGATCAGGGCAAGTTGCGGACGCTGCATGGTCAGGCCTCGGGCAGGAACACCATCAATCGTGCAGGAACATCACCGGCCAGCCGTGCGCTTCGGCATGCGCGCGCAGCAGCTCGTCCGGGTTGACCGCCACCGGATGCGTCACGACGCTCATCAGCGGGATGTCGTTGTGCGAGTCACTGTAGAACCAGCTCTGGTCAAAATCTTCCAGCCGCTGGCCCCGGCTGGCGAGCCAGTCGTGCAGGCGGTGGATCTTGCCGTCCCGGAACGACGGCAGGCCGCTGGGGCGGCCGGTGAAGCGGCCGTCCGGGCCTTCTTCCAGTTCGGTGGCGATCAGGTGCTCCACCCCCAGTTCGGCCGCGATGGGGCCGGTGACAAAGCGGTTGGTGGCCGTCACGATCACCACCAGATCCCCTGCGGCCTGGTGGGTCGCCACTTGCGCCCGCGCCTTGTCGGTGATCAGCGGCCGGATGTGGCCATCAAGGAATTCGGCATGCCAAGCGTCCAGCTCGGCCCGGTCGCGGCCGGCCAGCGGAGAAAGCTGGAAGTCGAGAAAGGCATGAATGTCGAGCGTACCGTCCTTGTACTGCTCGTAGAAGCGGTCGCTTTCGCGTGAGTAGTATCCGGCATCCACGATGCCCTTCTTGATCAGGAAGCCGGGCCACTCCACGTCGGAATCGCCGGACAGCAGGGTATGGTCGAGGTCGAACAGGGCAAGGTTCATGGATGTTGTCTGGAGGTTTGCAGGATGTGTTTGACCAGCGGCACGGTAATCGGCTTTTGCAATGCCAGCGAATAGTGGTCGAGCGCGTCGACCATGCTGACCAGCGAAGCCATGTCGCGCCGCCAGTGGGTAATCAGCCAGCGCAAGACGTCCTCGGGCACGTTCACGAGGCGCATCTGCGCATGGCGGCGCAGGGCGGCGAGCTTGTCGGCATCGCTCATGGCCTGCACCTGGAACACCAGTCCCCAGCCCAGCCGCGTGCGCAGGTCGTCGCGCAGCCTCAGACGCTGCGGTGGCTCGCGTCCGGCGGTCAGCAACTGGCCGTCGCTGTCCCGCAGGGAGTTGAAGATGGAAAACAGCGTGATCTGGTCATCCGGCTCCAGCTCGTCGACATGGTCGACCGCCACGCAGCGCGCCTCGCGCGCAAAGTCCGGCAGCTTTTCCGCCCGCGCGTCCAGATAGATGGCGGCCCGCCCCACGGCATTGGCATGCTCGACCCACTGTTGCAACAGATGGGTCTTGCCGACTCCGGCGGCACCCCACAGATAGATGAATCGCTCGCCCTGTGCATCGGTCAGGGCGGCAATGATCTGGCGGTTGTGCTCGGCGATGAAATGGTCAAAAGCCGGGGCCGGAGGCGGGGTGAGGTCGAGAACGAGTTGGTCCAAGGGGCAACAGGGTCAGGATGGACGGGATGAACGGGCGATTCTACGCCGATACCAGCGCGAGGCGTAGTAGCGCGCCAGCGCCTCGCGCCACAGCACGATCAGCACGGCCGATGCCGGCAGGGCCAGCAGCACGCCGACAAAGCCGAACAGGCTGCCTGCGGCCATCAGGGCAAAGATCACCAGCGCCGGGTGCAGGCCGATGCGGTCGCCCACCAGTCGCGGCGTGATGACAAAGCCCTCAAGCGTCTGGCCCACGGCGTAGACGCTCCACACCATCAGCATTTCCGGCAGCGTGCCGTATTGCAGGATGGCGGCCATCGTGGCGAGCAGCACGCCGATGAAGGCCCCCACATACGGAATCGCTACCAGCAGGCCGGCCACCACCCCGATGGCAAACCCCGAATCCAGCCCGACAGCCAGCCAGCCGCCACCGTAAAACGCCGCCATGATCAGCATCACCGCCAGCTGACCGCGCAGGTATTCGCCGACCATGTGATCGATCTGGCCGCACAGCGACGTCACGCCGGCACGCCAGCGCGGCGGCAGCAGGCGCTCCACCGATGCCAGCAGGATGTGCCAGTCGCGCAGCAGGTAAAATGCCAGCAGCGGCGTCAGCAGCACATTGGTCAGGAAAGTCAGCAGCGCAATGCCCTGGCTGGTCAGCGCCGGCAACAGGTTGGCCAGTGCCGAGCGCACCGACCCCAGATGGGCGGCCAGCCCGGCCTTGATCGAATTGACGTCGAAATGCACGGTAATGCCGAAAAACTCGTGGATGCGCGGCGAAACGGTGCGCTCCAGCCAGTCGACCAGCCCCGGCAGCCGGTCCACCAGCCCCTGGATCTGGCTGACGAACATCGGGATGACCAGCAGCATGACCAGTACCACCAGCGCGATGGCCAGCAGCAGCATGAGATTGGTGGCCAGTGTGCGGTTGACCCCCATCCGGCCCAGCCGGTCGACAACCGGCACGGCCATGTAGGCCAGGGCAAAAGCGGCGGCAAACGGCATCAGCACGTCGGCCAGATGCCAGACCAGCCACAGGCAAAAGACCACGGCCAGCGCAAGCAGCAGGCGGGTCCAGAGGAAAACGGCAGGACGGCGGCGGTAGCGAGGCATATTTCGGGTAAAATGCGGCGACTGTAGCAGGTTTTCCCGGCACGCGACGTGCGCCGGCGTGAACGTATACGAAATTCAGGATTTCCCGGCATCCCCAAGGCATGCCGGATGCGCTTCCCCTATTTGAGCAAGAAAGCGAGCCCTCCGTGACGCAATCCCTGAGCTACCGTGATGCGGGTGTCGACATCGACGCCGGCGATCAGCTCGTCGAGAACATCAAACCGTTTGCCAAGCGCACCATGCGCCCGGAAGTGCTGGGTGGCCTGGGTGGTTTTGGCGCACTGGTCGAGATCAGCAAGAAGTACCGCGAGCCGGTGCTGGTATCCGGCACCGACGGCGTCGGCACCAAGCTCAAGCTGGCCTTCGACTGGAACCGCCACGACACCGTCGGTATCGACCTCGTGGCCATGAGTGTCAACGACATTCTGGTGCAAGGCGCCGAGCCGCTGTTCTTCCTCGACTACTTTGCCTGCGGCAAACTCGACGTGGC
>JAGPIM010000225.1 GCA_018055005.1 Laribacter sp. | reverse complement strand
CGACCGAATTCCTGCTGGCACGCGAAAAGGCACGCCTGTCACGCCTCGACCCGCAGGCCGCCATCAGCTTTTATACCGATGCGCTCAAGGACGGCCGTTACCTGAGCGAAATGGCGCAGTGGTACGGCCTGGCCGGGGCCCAGCTCAAGCGCAACGACCTGGCCGCGGCGCGGACTTCGGCGGCCAGGGCACGCGCGCTGGCGCCGGCGCCGCATCCGTGGCTGGTGTCGCTGGACGCCGCCATCGCCGCTGCCAGTGGCGACTACGCCACCAGCGCCCGCCTGTACCGCGAAGGCCGCCAGCGCTTCCCCGATGCGCCGGCCCTCGCCTACGGCGAACTCGACAGCCTGATCGCCGCCGGCCAGACCGACGCAGCCCGCCAGCTGGCCGAATCGGCCGTGTCGCGCCGGCCGGAAGACTCCGAGCTGTGGGCACGGCTGGCACGCATCTATGCCGACCGCGACAAACTGCGTTACCACTTTGCACTGGGCCAGCAGCTGTATTACCAGCAGGAAGCGCGCCCGGCGCTGGAGCAGTTCCAGCTGGCCCGCGAAGCGCCGGGTGACGACTTTTACCTGCGTTCGCGCCTCGACGCGCGCATCCGCGAGCTGATGCCCGTGGTCAAGGAGCAGATCGAGGCCCAGCGCCAGCGCCGCTGACCGGCCGGCCGGCACGACAGATCAACGGCAGTCTGCTTGCCGCGAGCAGGTTTTTTCACATTATTTTCACAAAGCAACAAATACGCACTTGTGGATATTTAACCGGCAACCGGACTGTCCGACAGAGGTTAAATCCGGAAAATTGCCGCAAAGCAGTCAATAAAACGGCTTTGTTGCACCGCACATCCGGAATATTCGAAAAACGGCACGCAGGCTGCCGTTGACGTATGCGAAAACCGCTGCAAATTTGAACGGCTTACGGCACAATTCCGTGCGCACAAAACGACATTCATGTTTCGGTTTCAACCAAACCGGACACACAACGCGGCACCGGCCGGACCGGCCCGGCGCCCACACACCCACAACAGCAGAGGTGGAAGAGACATGGCAGACTACCCGACCCCCGACATCGATCCGCAGGAAACCCAGGAATGGCTGGCCGCACTGGCGTCCGTGCTGGACACCGAAGGCCCGGAGCGCGCCCATTTCCTGTTGCAGCAGATGGTTGAACGCGCCCGCCGCCATGGCGCCTACCTGCCGTTCGATGCCACCACCGCCTACCAGAACACCATCCCGGTCGCCAAAGAGGCGCACTCGCCGGGCGATCACGAGCTGGAACACCGCATCCGCTCGATCAACCGCTGGAACGCCGCAGCCCTGGTGCTGCGCGCCGGCAAGAAAGACCTCGAGCTGGGCGGCCACATCGCCAGCTTCCAGTCGTCCGCCACCCTCTATGACGTCGGCTTCAACCATTTCTGGCGCGCCCACAATGACGAGCAGGAAGGCGATCTGGTGTTTTTCCAGGGCCACATCGCCCCGGGCATCTACGCCCGCGCCTTCATGGAAGGGCGCATCTCCGCCGAACAGCTCGACAGCTTCCGCCAGGAAGTCGACGGCAAGGGCCTGTCGTCCTACCCGCACCCGTGGCTGATGCCGGGGTTCTGGCAGTTCCCCACCGTGTCCATGGGCCTGGGCCCCTTGATGGCCATCTACCAGGCACGCTTCCTCAAGTACCTCGAAAGCCGCGGGCTGGCCAAAACGCCGGGACGCAAGGTGTGGTGCTTCTGCGGTGACGGCGAAATGGACGAACCCGAATCGATGGGTGCCATCGCCATGGCCGCGCGCGAAGGTCTCGACAACCTGATCTTCGTCATCAACTGCAACCTGCAACGGCTGGACGGCCCGGTGCGCGGCAACGGCAAGATCATCCAGGAACTGGAAGGCAACTTCCGCGGCGCCGGCTGGAACGTGCTCAAGGTGATCTGGGGCAGCCGCTGGGATCCGCTGCTGGCCATGGACAGCAAGGGCCTGCTGAAAAAGCGCATGGACGAGTGCGTGGACGGCGACTACCAGACCTTCAAGTCGAAAAACGGCGCCTACGTGCGCGAGCACTTCTTCGGCAAGTATCCGGAGCTGCGCGAGATGGTCGCCAACATGTCGGACGCCGAAATCTGGGCGCTCAACCGCGGCGGCCACGACCCGCACAAGGTTTACGCCGCCTACCACGAGGCCACCACCAATCCGCAGGGCCGGCCGACCGTGATCCTCGCCAAGACCATCAAGGGTTACGGCATGGGCTCCAGCGGCGAAGCGCAGAACATCGCCCACCAGGCCAAGAAGATGGATCTGGAAGACCTGCGCAAGTTCCGCGACCGCTTCGGCATTCCGGTATCGGACGCCGAGCTGGCCAGCGCCCCTTACTACAAGCCGGCCGACGACAGCGCCGAAATGCGCTACATGCACGCCCGCCGCGCCGCACTGGGCGGCTACCTGCCGCAGCGCCGGCCGGTCCAGGCACCGATGGCCATTCCCGGCCTGCACGTCTTTGATGCCCTGTTGCAGGATTCGGGCGAGCGCAGCTTCTCCACCACCATGGCCTTCGTGCGCATGCTGGGCACGCTGCTGAAAGACAAGACCATCGGCCGCCACATCGTGCCGATCGTGCCGGACGAATCACGCACCTTCGGCATGGAAGGCATGTTCCGCCAGTACGGCATCTGGTCCACCCAGGGCCAGAACTACGTGCCGCAGGATGCCGACCAGCTGATGTTCTACAAGGAATCGCGGGACGGCCAGATGCTGCAGGAAGGCATCAACGAGCCGGGTGCCATGTCGAGCTGGATTGCCGCGGCCACCAGCTACGCCAACCACGGCACGCCGATGATCCCGTTCTACATCTACTACTCGATGTTCGGCTTCCAGCGCATCGGTGACCTCGCATGGGCCGCCGGTGACATGCGCGCCCGCGGCTTCATGCTCGGCGGCACCGCCGGCCGCACCACGCTCAACGGCGAAGGCCTGCAACACGAGGACGGCCACAGCCACATCCAGGCCGGCCTGATCCCCAACTGCGTCAGCTACGACCCGACCTTCTCCGGCGAACTGGCCGTCATCCTGCAGGACGGCCTCAAGCGCATGTACGTCGACCAGGAAGACGTGTTCTTCTACATCACCCTGATGAACGAGAACTACCGTCACCGCGCGTTGCCGGCCGGCAGCGAACAGGGCGTGCTCAAGGGCCTTTACTGCCTGCAGCCGGCCGACGGCGCCGACGTGCAGCTCCTGGGCTCCGGCACCATCCTCAACGAAGTGCTGGCAGCCGCCGACCTGCTGCGCGACGACTTCGGCCTCCAGGCCAATGTCTGGAGCGCCACCTCGTTCAACCTGCTGGCCCGCGACGGCCGGGCTGCCGAGCGCCACAACCGCCTGCACCCGACCGCTGCCCCTCAGCAAGGCTGGGTCGAACAGCAGCTGGCCGGCCAGCAAGGCCCCTTCATCGCCGCCACCGACTACATCCGCGCCTACGCCGAACAGATCCGCGAATGGGTTCCGGGCCGCTATACCGTGCTCGGCACCGACGGCTTTGGCCGCTCCGACAGCCGCGCCAACCTGCGCCGCCATTTCGAAGTCGACCGTTATCATGTCGTCATTGCCGCGCTCAAGGCCCTGGCCGACGAAGGCCGGCTGCCGGCCGGGCGCGTGGCCGAAGCCATTGTCCGCTACGG
>JAGPIM010000224.1 GCA_018055005.1 Laribacter sp. | reverse complement strand
AAAACGTCAACGCCGACTCGATGCGCTGGCTGGCCGGCCGCACCCGGGTCAGCCCGTCCGGCGACTGCGTGGCCATTGCCCAGGACCGCATCCAGGAAAAAGCCTGGATCAACCGCGCCGGGCTGGCTACGGCGCCGTACCTCGCCATCGAATCGGTCGAGGACATCCAGTGTGATCTGGCACCTTACCTGCCGGGCATCCTGAAGACGGCCCGCCTCGGCTACGACGGCAAGGGCCAGGTGCGGGTACGCACGGCCGATGAAGCCCGGGCCGCCTACGCCAACCTCGGTGGCCAGGCCTGCGTGCTGGAAAAGATGCTGCCGCTCAAGCTCGAAGTGTCGGCCATCGTCACCCGCGTATCGCCGGCGCTGAAAACCTGCTTCCCGGTAGCGGAAAACCAGCACGCGGACGGCATTCTGGACGTGTCCATCGTGCCGGCGCGCGTGGCGCCTGAGCTGGCCGAACGGGCCCAGGCCATGGCGTTGCGGCTGGCCGACGAGCTGGATTACGTCGGCGTGCTGGCGGTTGAATGCTTCGTGCTGGAAGACGACAGCCTGGTGGTCAACGAGATTGCTCCGCGTCCGCACAATTCCGGCCACTACACGCTGGATGCCTGCGTGACCGACCAGTTCCAGCAGCAGGTCCGTGCCATGTGCGGACTGGTGCCGGGCGTGGCCGACCTGCTGACGCCGGTGGTGATGGTCAACCTGCTGGGCGACAGCTGGCAGGACAACGGCGCGGCCCCGGCGTGGTCGGTGCTGATGGATGCCCCCAATGCCAAGCTGCACCTGTACGGCAAGCGCATGGCCCGTCCGGGGCGCAAGATGGGTCACTTCAGCGTGACCGGCCCGGATGTGGAAACGCTGGTCGGGCAGGCGCGCGCACTGCAATCGACGCTATAAAACAGCAGGACGGGGAGGGCACACTGCACCTCTCCTTTTTTTGGTTTGTCGGGCAGTCTGCTGCCCGTTGCTGCCCCGGGGCTTGACGCATGGCCATCCAATTGCGCGCCCTGCCGACCCCCGGAGCTTTTTGCTGGA
The DNA here is from genome assembly GCA_018055005.1 of Laribacter sp. Taxonomy (GTDB): domain Bacteria; phylum Pseudomonadota; class Gammaproteobacteria; order Burkholderiales; family Aquaspirillaceae; genus Laribacter. The sequence goes on along the minus strand of JAGPIM010000224.1, from coordinate 2,625 downwards.
TTCTGACTGAAAGGTTCCGATCATGGCGACTGCCATCCTTATTGATGGTGCATTCTTCCTGCACCGCTACCGCGCCCTGGTGGCCGATGCTGCCACGCATACGGCCGACGACGTGGCCGACACGCTGGTGCGCTGGTCGCTGGCGCATCTCAACCAGCAGGACGAGCGCCGCGACCTCTACCGCATCTTTTTTTACGACTGCCCGCCGCTGACCAAGAAGGTGCATACCCCGGTCGGCAACGTGCTGCGCGATTTTGCCGAATCGCCGGAAGCGCGCTTCCGCACCACCCTGCACGAGGCCCTGTCGCGCAAGCGCAAGCTGGTGCTGCGCCGTGGCCAGCTGGCCGATTTCAACCAGTGGAACATCAAGCCCATGGTGCAGCGGCAAATCCTCAAGGGCGAGCGCGGCGTGGACGACCTGCGTGACGACGACTTCATCTACGACGTGCGCCAGAACGGCATCGACACGCTGATGGCGCTTGACGTGGCCGGCATCGTCTACAAGAAGCTGGCCGACCAGGTGGTGCTTTTCGCGGCCGATGCCGATTTTGTGCCGCTGGCGCAGCTGGTGCGCCCGGAAGGCATCGACCTGGTGCTGGACCCGATGTGGAAGCCGGTGGCTCCGGAACTCTTCAACCACATCGACGGCCTGCGCTCGACCTGCCCGCGCCCGGTGCGCGAACTGGGCGCCAACGGCAACGCCTGATCACCCGGCCCCGGAATTTCCGGGGTCTTTTCCCTTTTGCCCGAGACCTGACCATGAACGGCCTGACTACCACTGACCTGACAAGCCTGAAAAAAATCTATTCCGGCAAGGTGCGTGACCTCTACGAAATCGACGACCAGCGCATGCTGATGATTGCGACCGACCGGCTGTCGGCGTTTGACGTCATCCTGCCCGATCCGATTCCGGAAAAAGGCAAGCTGCTGACCGCCATTTCCAACTTCTGGTTCGACAAGCTCAAGGACGTGGTGCCCAATCACCTGACCGGCGAGCAGCCCGAAGACGTGGTGTCCGCCGCTGACCGGCCGCAGGTCGAAGGGCGCGCCGTCGTGGCCAGAAAGCTCAAGGCGCTGCCGATCGAGGCGGTGGTGCGCGGCTATCTGGCCGGTGGCGGCTGGAAGGAATACTGCAAGACCGGCGGCGTGTGCGGCATCGCCCTGCCCGCCGGCCTGCAAGAGGCCAGCAAGCTGCCGGAGGCGATCTTCACCCCGTCGACCAAGGCGGCCGTCGGCGACCACGACGAGAACATCAGCTTCGAGCGCTGCGTGGACATCATCGGCCGCGACATGGCCGAGCAGGTGCGCGATACCGCGCTGCGCCTGTATCGCGTGGCATCGGAATACGCCGCGAGCCGCGGCATCATCATCTGCGACACCAAGTTCGAGTTCGGTCTTGACGAAAACGGCACGCTGGTCCTGATGGATGAGGCGCTGACGCCGGATTCCAGCCGTTTCTGGCCGGCCGACAGCTATCGCGAGGGCATCAGTCCGCCGTCGTTCGACAAGCAGTTCGTGCGTGACTGGCTGGAGACTACCGGCTGGGACAAGGTTTCGCCGGCTCCGCGCGTACCGGACGAGGTGGCACGGAAAACTGCCGACAAGTACCGCGAGGCACTGGTACGGCTGGCCGGTTGATAGATCAATTTAATTGACATTAAAAACACCCCCTGCGTGCAGGGGGTGTTTGCTTGTGCGGAAACCGGAAAAAACCGTTTCCCATGACGTTGTTTCACGGGTTTTTCTGTATTTGTGATGAAATGACCGGTTGTGTTTCGGTGTGTAATATTGGTTGTTATCCCTTTTTTTTCAATGGGTTGTTATTGTCTGTTTAATGCTGTTTCCATGAATTTGCCATGTTTTTTCAGGGTGGTGATTCATGGAATTACAATATTAGTTGATCTTAATTTGATAGTTTTTGATCGGTTTTTGGAATGTCTCGGCTACGGGAAAAGCGTCAAATACGTCCCGTAGCAAGTCACTTCAATCAACCATCAAAAGGGAAGCACCATGACGAAGATCGTCAACTCCTGGAACGACTGGGATCCGCTGAAGCACGTTATCGTTGGCCGTTGCGACAACAGCTGCGTGCCGCCGGAAGAACCTGCCACCTCGGAAAAGGTGCCGGTCGATAGCCCGATGCGCGGCATGTGGGGCCCCCGTCCGACTGAAACCGTCGAAAAGGGTAACGAAGCACTGGACGGCCTGGTCAAGGTCCTGGAAAGCCGCGGCGTCAAGGTTGATCGTCCGACCCCGCTGCAGTGGAACGCTCCGGTCATCACCCCGGACTTCCGTACCGATTCCATGATGACTTGCATGCCGCCGCGCGACACGCTGCTCACCATCGGTAACGAAATCATCGAAGCAGCCATGTCGTTCCGCTGCCGTTACTGGGAATACCTGGCCTTCCGTCCGCTGCTCTCCCAGTACTTCAACGAAGACCCGGAATTCATCTGGACCCAGGCTCCGCGTCCCCGTCTGTCCGACAAGTCGTACAAGCACAACTACTACGACGAGCGTATCACCATTGAAGAGCGTCTGGTCCGCACCGCCAACAAGGACTTCGTGACCACCGAAGAAGAAATCCTGTTCGATGCCGCCGACGTGATGCGTATGGGCAAGGAC
>JAGPIM010000223.1 GCA_018055005.1 Laribacter sp. | reverse complement strand
GTGGAGCGCGACGGCATGCTGATCATGGTGGACGACGAGCGCTTCCCCCTGCGTGCCGGCGAAACTCCGGTTTTGCGTCCGGTCCGCTTCCGCACGCTGGGCTGCTATCCGCTGACCGGTGCCGTCGAATCCAGCGCCACCACCTTGCCCGACATCATCCGCGAGATGCTGCTGACCCGTACCAGCGAACGCCAGGGACGGGCCATCGACCATGACCAGTCAGGCTCGATGGAAAAGAAAAAAATCGAGGGGTACTTCTGATGACACACCAGTCCGACCTGATTGCCGAAGACATCCACGCCTATCTGGCCCGGCACGAAACCAAGGATTTGCTGCGCTTCATCACCTGCGGCAGTGTCGACGATGGCAAATCCACGCTGATCGGACGCCTGCTGCATGACTCCAGGCTGATCTTTGAAGACCAGCTGGCAGCCATCGAGCGCGACAGCCAGAAGCACAACACCACTGACGAAGCAGTTGATCTGGCCTTGCTGGTCGACGGCCTTCAGGCCGAGCGGGAACAGGGCATCACCATTGACGTGGCGTACCGCTATTTCAGCACCGACACACGCAAGTTCATCATTGCCGACTGTCCGGGGCACGAACAGTACACGCGCAACATGGCCACCGGTGCCTCGACTGCCGATCTGGCCATCATCCTGATCGACGCCCGTTACGGCGTGCAGACCCAGACCCGCCGGCACAGCTTCATCGCCAGCCTGCTGGGCATCCGCCATGTCATCGTGGCCGTCAACAAGATGGATCTGCTGGAATTTGACCAGGCCGTTTTCGAGCGCATCCGGCAAGACTACCTGGCTTTCGCCGAGGCACTGTACATCCACGATATCCGTTTCGTGCCTCTCTCGGCCCTGCGCGGAGACAACGTGGTCAGCCCCAGCGAGCGCATGCCGTGGTATGACGGTCCGTCACTGATGCAACTGCTGGACAGCATCCGTCTTGATGCAGATCAGGCCTTGCAGGCATTCCGCCTGCCGGTGCAATACGTCAACCGCCCCAATCTGGATTTTCGCGGATTTTGCGGCACCATCGCCGCCGGAGTCATCCGCCCGGGCGATCAGGTCACCGTACTGCCCTCCGGCCGGCAAAGCCGGGTCCGGGCCATCGTGACGACTGACGGGGAACTGCCGGTGGCTGCGACCGGGCAGGCTGTCACCCTGACGCTTGAAGACGAAATCGACATTTCCCGTGGCGACATGATCGTCAGGCACGGTGAGCCTCTGCCCTTGGTGGCAGACCGCCTGACGGTCGAGCTGGTCTGGATGCACGATGCACCGTTGCAGACAGGACGGGCATACTGGGTCAAGCTGGCCGGCAAATGGCTGCCGGGACGGGTGACGGCAGTCCACCATCGAGTCAATGTCAACACGATGGAAAGGGAAGCGGCCAGTTCACTGGCCCTGAACGAAATTGCCGAAGTCACACTGGAACTTGATGCCCTGATGGCTGTCGATGCTTACCGGCAATGCCGGGCGACCGGCAGTCTGATCCTGGTGGACCGCATCAGCAATGCCACGTTGGGCGCCGGCATGATCCGCTGCGCGGAGCCCCCAGCAGGGGGCCAGTCTGAAAATGATGCAGCCCGCCGCTGGCAGGCATTCGAGATTGAATTCAACGAACTGGTCCGGCGGCATTTCCCGCACTGGCAGGCACGGGACATGCGTGACTGGCCGGGGCGCAAGGAGTAGGCGTACACGACCTGTCGTTGCCGGGGGCATGACTTGTACGGCCATGCTCTCTTGCGCCATGTGCTTGCCGGCGCTCCCGGTACCATCCGTCTGTGGCACAAACAAAACCGCCCGGTATTAACCGGGCGGTTTTTTGCATGATCAGATGCGGTGCGGATCAGTCGCCGTAGCGGCCGCCGTGGTTACGTTGGCCACCCTGACGCGGACGGTCGCCATTACGGAAGCCACCTTCGCGGCTCTGGCCACCTTGCGGGCGACGGTCGTCACGCTGCTGTCCCCAGCTGCTGCCACGATCGCTGCGCGGCGCAAAATCACCGCGCGGAGCACTGCTGCGGTCATCAAAGCGGCGGCCGTCACGGGCAGGACCGCTGCGATGCGAGTCGCCATCCTGGCGCGGAGCAAACGGACGGCGCTCGTCACCGCCTTCACGGCGTTGCTGATGACCACCGAAACCACTGCGCGGCGCACCGGAACGATCACCATAGCTGCGGCCCTGGCCATTGCCATGACGCGGCTTGCCACCAAAACCGCCACGACCACCGCCGCCACCTTCGCGGCGCTCTTGCGGCTTGAAGCGGGCAATCATGCCTTCGATTTCGGTCACGATCAGCTTCTGGCCGGTAAAACGCTCGATTTTCTTGAGCGGGAAGGCATCCTGGCGGCCGACCAGCGAAACGGCGGTACCAGTAGCGCCAGCCCGGCCGGTACGGCCGACACGGTGCACGTAGTCTTCGGCAAAACGCGGCAGGTCGAAGTTGATGACGTGGCTGATGCCGGCCACGTCGATGCCGCGGGCGGCCACGTCGGTCGCCACCAGCACTTCGGTCTGGCCACTGCGCAGGCGGGTCAGCGTACGGGTACGGTCACGCTGCTGCATGTCGCCATGCAGGGCATCGGCACGGATGCCGTCCACGATCAGTTCGTCGGCCAGGGTGTCGCAGTCACGTTTGGTGGCAACAAACACGATGGCCTGCTTGACGTCCGGCTGTGACAGGATGTGACGCACCAGACGGCGCTTGTGGTCGATGTCGTCAACGAAGATGGCCTGCTGCTCGATGTTCTCGTGCTTGGCGGTCTGGGCGGCGATCTCGATCTTGGCCGGTTCGGTCAGGAGCTCGTCTGCGAAGTCCAGCACGCGACGGGTCATGGTGGCGGTAAAGAAGGCGGTCTGACGAGCCTTGGGCAGCTGGCGGGCGATTTCCATCACGTCTTCGGAGAAGCCCATGTCCAGCATGCGGTCGGCTTCGTCGAGCACCAGCATTTCGAGGCGCGAGAAGTCGATGCGGCCAGAGCGCATCTGGTCCATCAGACGGCCCGGAGTGGCGACCATGACTTCGATCGGGCGGGTCAGCATCTGGTTCTGGGTGCGGAACGAGGTGCCGCCGATAACGCTGGCTACGTTGACACGCGGAATCTTGGTAGAGAATTCCTGGGCGGCCTTGGCAACCTGCTGTACCAGTTCGCGGGTCGGAGCCAACACCAGAACGCGCGGGCCACGACTGCGGCTCACCGGTTCGGCCAGGAGGCGCGACAGGGCCGGCAGCAGGAACGCTGCGGTTTTGCCGGTCCCGGTCTGGGCCGAGGCCATCAGGTCACGGCCGGCAAGCAAGAGCGGCAGGGCTTCGGCCTGGACAGGCGTCGGCGTGGTGATATTGTGCTGCTCGAGGGCGTGAACGAGACGGGCGTCGAGGCCGAGGGCGGCAAAAGCGTTGGTTTGCATGAATGTCCTTGTTGAATTGACTGCGGGACTCAGCCGGAGGCGGACATGCGCAATCTCTGCCAGGCGGGATGCATGGAGGCATCCAGCAATGGCTGGGCACACGGTAACCACGAAACATCGAAGACTGACCGTGGTGCCGTTTCAACAGGAAGGGAGGCGGGGCCGGATTTCGATGCAGCCTGAAGTGCCATGGGCACAGGGAATCAGGCGCTTGCTGAGTGAAGGGAGCGGACTATACGG
>JAGPIM010000222.1 GCA_018055005.1 Laribacter sp. | reverse complement strand
TGCGAGTGCAGGAAGGCACGGCTGACGGAATCATCGTAGAACGCTGCGTACACCGTGTCGGTGGTCAGCACGCACGACAGCGGCAGGAAGCCGCCGGTAATGCCCTTGGACAGGCACAGGAAGTCCGGCCGGACGGCCGCCTGCTCGCAGGCAAACAGCGTGCCGGTACGGCCAAAGCCGACGGCGATTTCGTCGGCGATCAGGTGGACGTGATAGAGGTCGCACAGGCGCCGGGCGCCACTGAGGTAGTCAGCCGGATACATGCGCATGCCGGCAGCTCCCTGCACCAGCGGCTCGACAATCAGCGCCGCCAGTTCGTCGCCCTGCTTTTTCAGCACGTTTTCCAGCGCAGCCAGCGCGCGGGTGACGGCGGCTCCGGGGGTTTCCCGTTCGCGCGGCAGAGGTGCCGGCAACTGGACGCCGGCCTTGATCAGCGGCGCATAGGTATCGCGGAAAACCGCCACGTCAGTCACGGCCAGCGCGCCGACAGTTTCACCGTGATAGCTGCCTTCCAGGTGCAGATAGCGGTTTTTCCACGGTAATCCGCGGTTTTTCCAGTAATGGAAGCTCATTTTCAGGGCGATTTCGGTGGCACTGGCACCGTCGGAACCGTAAAACGCATGTCCCAGCCCCGACAGGGCAGCCAGCCGTTCCGACAGCTCCACCACCGGCCGGTGGGTGAAACCGGCCAGCATGACATGCTCCAGACTGTCCATCTGGCGCTGGATGGCGGCCTTGATGCGCGGCTCACCGTGGCCGAACAGGTTGACCCACCAGGAACTGACCGCATCGATGAAGCGGTGGCCGTCAAAATCTTCCAGCCAGATGCCGTCGCCCCGCACCACCGGAGTGATCGGCAGGGTTTCGTGCCGTTTCATCTGCGTGCACGGATGCCAGACGGCGGCGCGGCTGCGCGCCAGCCAGTCGGAATTGGACATGTCTGCGACCCTTCTGTTTTTCCCAGACGAGAGTCTAGAGGCTCGCTCCGGCCGGGTCACGCATTGTGCGTGCCGCCTGCCCGGCTGGACTTTTCCGTCTGGCCTGTGCCATACCCGAAGGGCTCCTTTCACGCCGGATGAACCATGCCAGATGCCTTTGCCGACCTCGCGCCGCGGATGGACTTCCGCCTGCCGCTCCTTCTGGCCATGCTGCTGCTGGTGGCCTATCCGGCTTATACCGACTACCACGCCCGCGGCAAGACCAGCGAGGTACTGGCCGCACTGATGCCGGCCCGCGCCGCACTGGTGCGGCAGATCGGCAGCCTGCCCGCCGATGCCGACCTGCGCACGCTGGCCCTGCCGGCACCCGACAGCCCGTGGCTGGTCACCGCCCGGCCGCTGGTGCTGACGCAACCGACCACCAGTCGGGTACGCCTTGCCGCCCGCCTGAGCGGCATCCACCCAGCACTGGAGCAACGCTTTCTGGCCTGGGAAGGCGAGCTGGACAGCGGGCGGCACAGCATCCGCTGGCAGTGCGTCACCGATGCCGACAGCACGGCATGGCGGCATCTGCCCGAGATCTGCCGCCATGCGGCAGGGACCTGAGCGCCGCATCCTGCGGACTCCTGCCGGCGCAGGTACCGCACGCTCCGGCCTCGCCCGAGATCAGGCCGGAAACAAGGCACGAGCGGCATGAATACCTGAGCGTACGCGGCAAATGCCGGCAGACGGCAGGAGTGCCGCACCGGGCCGGATGGCAGCCTCCATGCAAAACGCCCCGCATCGCGGGGCGTTTTCGTCAGGCCGGGTCGAATCAGGCGAGGCGCCCGTGGCACTGCTTGTAGCGTTTGCCGGAACCGCACGGGCACGGGTCGTTGCGACCCACGCGCACGCCGGCTGCGGCCAGTTTTTCGGCGGTGAACGGATTGCCTTCGCCGGCCTCGTCGCCTTCGACGGTGAATTCGTCGTGGCGATAGGTCATCGGCCGTTCTTCGTGTTCGAACGCTTCGGCGGCAGCGGCCTCTTCCGGGCTGCGGATCTGCACCGTGGCCACGATCTGCGTCACTTCGCGCTTGATGCGGTCGAGCATCAGGCTGAACAGTTCAAACGCCTCACGCTTGTATTCCTGCTTCGGGTTCTTCTGCGCGTAACCGCGCAGGTGGATGCCCTGACGCAGGTGGTCGAGTGCGGCCAGGTGTTCGCGCCAGGCACCGTCAAAGTGCTGCAACAGCACCGCACGCTCGAACTGCTGCATGCTGGCGGCACCGACAGCAGCCACCTTTTCGTCGTACAGCGCCCGGGCCTGCTCGAGGATGCGGATCTTGAAGGTATCGAGCTCGGCATTCGGTTCGGCCTTGATCCAGTCGGCCAGCGGCACGCTGATCTGGTAGTCGGCCTCCAGCACCCGCATCAGGCCGGCCGCGTCCCACTGCTCCTCGATCGACTGCGGCGGCATCCAGGTATCGAACAGCTGCGACAGCACGTCGTCGCGCATGGCGGCGATCATGTCGCTAACTTCTTCGGATTCGAGGATTTCGTTGCGCTGCTGGTAGATCACGCGACGCTGGTCGTTGGCAACATCGTCGTATTCGAGCAGTTGCTTGCGGATGTCGAAGTTGCGGCCTTCGACCTTGCGCTGGGCGTTTTCGATCGCCCGGGTGACCCAGCTGTGCTCGATCGCCTCGCCCTCGGGCATGTTGAGGCGCTGCATGATGGCGCTGACGCGCTCGGAGGCGAAGATCCGCAGCAGCGGGTCTTCCAGAGACAGGTAGAAACGTGAACTGCCCGGGTCGCCCTGGCGGCCGGAACGGCCACGCAGCTGGTTGTCGATCCGGCGCGATTCGTGGCGCTCGGTGCCGATGATGTGCAGGCCGCCGGCGGCCAGCACGGCATCGTGGCGGGTCTGCCATTCGGCCTTGAGGGCGGCGATGCGCTGCGCCCTGTCGTCTGCCGTCAGCGACTCGTCGCTTTCGATGGCCTTGATCTCAGGGGCGATGTTGCCGCCCAGCACAATGTCGGTACCGCGACCGGCCATGTTGGTGGCCACGGTGACCACGCCGGGCCGGCCGGCCTGGACGATGATGTCGGCTTCGCGGGCGTGTTCCTTGGCGTTGAGCACGTTGTGCGGCAGTCCGGCCTGTTTCAGGAGTCCGGCCAGCAGTTCCGAGTTTTCGATGCTGGTGGTGCCGACCAGCACCGGCTGGCCGCGCTGGTGGCAGTCGGTGATGTCGGCGAGGATGGCGTTGTACTTTTCCTGCCCGGTGCGGTAGACGAGATCGAGGCTGTCCTTGCGCACCATCGGCCGGTTGGTCGGGATCACCACGGTTTCAAGGCCGTAGATCTGCTGGAATTCGTAGGCCTCGGTATCAGCCGTACCGGTCATGCCGGCGAGCTTCTTGTAGAGGCGGAAGTAGTTCTGGAAGGTGATCGAGGCGAGCGTCTGGTTCTCGCGGTTGATGTTGACGCCTTCCTTGGCCTCCACGGCCTGGTGCAGGCCTTCGCTCCAGCGGCGGCCGGCCATCAGGCGGCCGGTGAATTCGTCGACGATGACGATTTCACCATCCTGCACCACGTAATGCTGGTCGCGGTGGAAGAGCGCGTGGGCGCGCAGGGCGGCCATCAGGTGGTGCATCAGGGTGATGTTGGCCGCGGAGTAGAGGCTCTCGCCTTCCTTGAGCAGGTCGGCAGCCACCAGGGCGGCTTCGGCATGTTCGAAGCCGGCTTCGGACAACATGACGGTGT
>JAGPIM010000076.1 GCA_018055005.1 Laribacter sp. | reverse complement strand
TCGGCAAACACGATCAGGAACAGGATCAGGTAGATCCAGGGGCCGTAGGCGGCAACCAGCTCGAGCAGATGCTGGTCGATGTGCAGCACGAAGTCGATGATGAAGCTGATGAATTCCATGGGATCGCTGTGGTGGACCTGAAAACGGGCAAGCAGCCTGATGGGCCTGCATTAACCCTGTATGAAAAGAGCGGCAGGATGCCTGCCGCTCGTGACGCAAAGACTGCCGGGGCTACACCACGGCTTCCTGCTTGGGCTTGACCGGCTTGAGCATGTGTTCGCGCTTGACGCCCAGAGCCAGGGCAATCGGACTGGCAACCAGCACCGACGAATAGATGCCGAACACGATGCCGATGGTCAGGGCCATGGCAAAGCCGTGCAGGGCCGGGCCGCCGAACAGCAGCATCGCCAGCACCATGGTTTCGGTGGAGCCGTGGGTGATGAAGGTCCGGCTCATGGTGGCGGTGATGGCGTTGTTGATGATCTCGGCCGTAGTGTGGCCGCGCATGGCCGGCTTGCGGAAGTTTTCGCGGATACGGTCGAAGACCACCACCGATTCGTTGACCGAGTAGCCGAGCACGGCAAGGATGGCTGCCAGCACCGTCAGCGAGAATTCCCACTGGAACAGGGCAAAGCAGCCAAGGATGATGACCACGTCGTGCAGGTTGGCGATGATGGCCGATACGGCAAACCGCCATTCAAAGCGGGCAGCCAGGTAAAGGATGATGCCAAGGCAGACCATGGCCAGCGCGGTCAGGCCGTTGGTGACCAGTTCCTCGCCGACCTGCGGGCCGACAAATTCGACCTTGCGCAGCTCGACCTGGTGACCGTCTTTCTGCAGGACGGCCAGCACGTCGTTGGACAACTGGGCCGAAGTGCGGTCCTTGATGTTGGGCAGGCGGATCAGTACGTCATGCGAGGTGCCGAGCGCCTGTACGGTGGGCTCGCCGAGTTTCAGGCTCTGGATGTCGGTACGGATCTGTTCCAGCGGTGCGGTTTGCGCGTACTGGACTTCCATGACGGTGCCGCCGGTGAATTCCACCGACAGGTTCAGGCCTTTGCTGAACAGGAAAAACACTGCCGCAATGAAGGTCAGCAGTGAAATGGAAGTGGTGAGCTTGCCGTAGCTCATGAACGGGATGTCGTGCTTGAGGATGTGCTTCATCCACCACGACTTCTGGCCGTTCGATTTCTGGTTTTGCGGTGCTTGCATGGGTTCCGGGTGCCTGGGGGCGATAAGCCCACTCGAAACGAAAGAAAGAGCGGATGGTAGCACACCCGTTCGGCACTGCTGTGTTTGCTGCGTTGCGGAAAACCGATGTCTGGCATCTGGAATTTATCGCTTTATGACATAGAGTTTATTGAGGGTTTGCTTTAGGCGTCGTGCACAGGGATGGCTGCCGCTCTGTCGCGGCCGTTCACCATTCCGGGGATACCGATGAAAGACGTCATTCTGGCCAGACAGCTGGCGCGGGTACTGAAACGACCGGAGCCAGTTGAGCCTGCTGCACTGGTGTCACGGCTCAGGCAAAAGGCAGATGCTCTGGATGACCCCGAGCTGGCGGACTACCTGCACGGATTTGCCGGCCTGGTCGGAGAAAGCTGCCAGCCTTTCATGCCGGTCGCGTGTGCCGGAGCCGGTTATCCCGCCTGTCCGGTTCATGTGCTGGATGGTCCGCCCCAGCTCCATTGCCAGGTTCAGGACGACATGGTCAGGCAGCAGCGCGCCATTGCCTCCCTGTTTGAAAGTGCCCGGCAGCTGTCGCGCCAGCTGGGGCTGGGGGCGCAAACCGAAGCAGGTGGCTCGCTGGACGACGTAGCCTTGCTGCTGTCCCGGCTGGTGAACACGCTTGACGATACCCGCAGCCAGCTGGTGGCGGCCGAGCATTCCTACCGCGAAGTCATCGATAACCTGTCAGAAGTGGTCTGCCGGATCGACAGCCGGGGATACTGGCAGTTCCTTAATCCCGCCTGGGAAACCGTCAGTGGTTATCCGGTCGCGCTCAGTCTCGGACACAACTGGCTGGCACGCTGGCATCCGGCGGATCAGGCACAGGCGCAAATCCGGTTTGCCGACCTCATTGCCGGCACTGCAAAGGCCCGCCGATTCGATGTCCGCTGCATTGCTGCCGACGGCAGCCTGCGCTGGCTGTCGGTTCACCTGCGGCCCATGCACGGCAGTGACTGCCAGATCAGTGGCTGTGTCGGAACGCTGACCGATGTGACCGAAACCCGTCTGGCGGAAGCGGAGCTGGACCGTACCCGGGGCCAGCTGGCCGATGCCGTCGACAGCCTGGATGCCGGCCTGCTGATGTTTGATGCCGAGGACCGGCTGGTGTTGTACAACCGCAAACTGCTCGAACTGTATCCGGACTGGACAGCGCACCTGCACCCGGGGGCAACCCTGGAGTCGTTCCTGCAGGCCCAGGTCAGCCTTGGCGGCCCGCAGGCGATGGGCATGACCGAAGAAGCCTTCCGCCAGTACAAGCTGGCGCAATACCGGAGCGGCTGCAAAGGACAGGTCGAGCCGTTTGCCCGCGGCTGGCTGCAGGTCGACAACTCGCGTACCCGTGATGGCGGCATGGTCAGCCTTCATGCCGACATCAGCGAATACAAGGCGCTGGAAGCTGCCCTGCGGCTGTCGGAAGAACGTTTCAAGCTGGCGGTGGAAAGCGCCAGCCTCGGCCTCTGGGACTGGGACCTGGTCAATGGCGACATGTACGGCAGCGAGCTGTTGTACCAACTGACCGGACAACCGCAGCCGGTCGATGCCGGCGCCAGGCGCGGCTGGTTTGATCTCGTACATCCGGTCGACCTGTCGCACAGCCGGGCGGCGCTGGTGCAGCACCTCAAGCAGCAGACACCGGTTTTCGACAGTGAAATCCGCATCCGCGACCAGTCCGGACAATACCGCTGGGTGCGGGTGTGCGGGCGGGTGGTAACGCGCCAGCCCGGTGGCCGGGCCTTGCGCGTGATCGGTACGCTGGCCGACATCGAGGCCCGCAAGGCCAGCGAGGCCGCCATCCTGTCTGCCAAGGAGGCCGCAGAAGAAGCCAGCCGGGCCAAAAGCGACTTTCTGGCCAACATGAGCCATGAAATCCGCACGCCGATGAACGGCATCCTGGGCATGACCCGGCTGTGCCTTGCCACCGAGCTGTCCGAGGAACAGCGCGAATATCTTGACATGGTGGATTCATCCGCCCAGCTGCTGCTGACCGTCATCAATGACATCCTGGATTTCTCCAAGATCGAGGCCGGCAAGCTTGAGCTGTCGGCAACCGATTTCAGCCTGCGCGAACTCGTGCGCGATACCTTGCAGCCGCTGGCACTCAAGGCTGGTGAAAAAGGGCTGGAAATCCTGTGCGACATCCCCCCGTCACTGGCTGACAGCCGGCATGGCGACGCTACCCGGTTGCGTCAGGTTCTTGGCAACCTGCTCGGCAATGCCGTCAAGTTCACTGAAGTGGGCGAGGTGGAGTTGCAGGTTCGCGAACAGGCTGACGGCCTGTTGCGTTTTTCGGTACGCGATACCGGCATCGGCATCAGTCAGGAGGGTCTGGCGCAGGTGTTCGAGTCGTTTTCCCAGGCGGACAGTTCGATTTCGCGCCGCTATGGCGGTACCGGACTGGGGCTGACGATTTCCGGCCGGCTGGTCGGCATGATGGGGGGCACACTGCAAGTGGAAAGCGAGGCCGGGCTTGGTTCATGCTTCCATTTTGCCGTGCCGCTGCCGCCGGGCGGCATCCTGCCGGACCAGGACAGCCTGCCGGCCTCTGCCCTGCATGGTGTGCCGGTACTGGTGGTCGATGACCATCCTACCAACCGGCGCCTGATGTACGACACCTTGCGACAGTTCGGTGCCCGTCCGGTCGTAACGGAAGGAGGCATGGCTGCCTTGCAATACCTGCACAGCGCACAATTGCGTGGTGAATTGCCTCAATTGGCGCTGATTGACGGTGAAATGCCGCAAATGAGTGGAGTGGAACTGGTGCGGCACATGCAGCACCAGACTGCCTGGCGCGACATTGCCTGCATCATGCTGACGTCGCAGCGGGATCCGGTCATGCAGGGCGAGCTGCGGCTTCAGGGCGTGGTGCACTGCCTGCAAAAACCGGTCGAAGCCAGCCGGCTGTTGAGGATCATGCTGGATGCCTTGCACCAGAACGGTGGTGACCTGACGAAGGGGCTGCTTGACCGCTCAGGTCCGGCTGCATCCTTGCCGGCCTTGCCTCCGTTGCGAGTGTTGCTGGTCGAGGACAATCCGGTCAACCAGCGGCTTGCCAGCCGGTTGCTGGAAAAGCTCGGGCATGGCGTAACCCTGGCTTCCAACGGGCAGGAGGCGGTCGACTGGTACGGACGCGAGCAGTTCGACATGATCATGATGGATGTGCAGATGCCGTTCATGGACGGCTTTGAGGCCACGGCCGCCATCCGGGCGCTGGAGCAGGGGGGGGGCCGCCATCAGCCCATCATCGCCATGACTGCCCATGCCATGCGCGGAGACCGTGAGCGCTGTCTGGAGGCTGGCATGGATGGCTATGTTCCCAAACCCATCATGCTGGATGAACTGGCAGCCGAAATGCACCGGGTCTGGTTGCCGCCCGAGCCGGCTGTGGGGCGGGCGACTTCGGCAACGGGCGGGTTTGACTGCCAGACGGCCCTGGTGCGACTGGCCGGGGACCGTGAACTGCTGGCCGAGCTGGTGCAGCTGTTTGTTGCTGGCTGGCCTGACCGGCGCGCGGCTTTGCAGGCTGCGTTGGTCCAGAAGCAGGCGGACGCATTTTCACGGGTTGCCCACCAGCTCAAGGGGGAAGTCGCCAGTTTTGCCGCCGTCCGGGCCACGGACCTGGCCCGGCAGGCCGAAATGCTCGGACGCCAGTCCCCTTCACTTGAAGGGGCAGACAGGCTGCTTGAGGCCCTTGATGCCGCTGTCAGCCAGTTGCTGGCTGCATTTGGTCATGCGGGCCTGCTGAATGATCCGCTGTCAGTTTGAGGCGTTGCGGGCCAGTTCGGCGGCCATTTCGGGGGGCAGGGTCAGCAGGTCGGCTGACAGGCCCAGATTGACCAGCAGGGACACGGCAATGATGGCCAGCGGGGCAAAGACCAACATGCCGCAGGCCACGCGCAGGCGCGTCATGCCGCTGAGCAGCACCAGGGCGTGCAGCAGGATTAACAGGCTCCAGACCGACAGGGCAAATACCACGCCGCTGCCGATGTCAGCCGGTAACCAGCTGGCCAGTGGCTCAAGCAATTGCGGAGCATTGGCGAGTGCCACCAGTCCCAGTAGCGAGTGCGGGGCCTGCCAGCCGGCATGGCGTAGCCACTTCGTCATGAAAACGGCCAGGAGGCCGGTTTCCAGCCAGCTGACGGCGATAAAGAAGCCCACACGGGTTGACCAGTCTCCTTGGATCCAGCCGTCGCCGGCTGCCGCTGCGATGACCCCCAGCAGGGTGATCAGCAGGGCGGTTTGCCACAGGGGATACTGATAGGCCTCCAGCGGCTGGACCCGCAGGCGTGCGAGGTCCAGTGCGTCGTCAATCATGGCCTGCATCAGTCGAAGACAACCGTCTTGTTGCTGTAGGACAGGACCCGGTTGTCGACGTGCCAGCGCACCGCACGCGAGAGGACGACCTTTTCCAGGTCGCGTCCGCGCTCGACCAGGTCTTCGACGCTGTCGCGGTGCGAAATGCGGGTGACCTCCTGCTCGATGATCGGACCTTCGTCGAGGTCTTCGGTGACATAGTGGCTGGTTGCACCAATCAGTTTGACACCACGGGCAAAGGCGCGGTGATAGGGCTTGGCACCGTCGAATGCCGGCAGGAAGCTGTGGTGGATGTTGATGACACGGTTCGGGTAGCGCTTGACGAATTCGCCCGACAGCACCTGCATGTAGCGTGCCAGTACCACAAAATCGACACCGGCTTCTTCCAGCAGGCGGAACTGCTCGGCTTCGGCTTCAGCCTTGTTGTCGCGGGTGACCGGAATGACATGGAAGGGGATGCCGTTGAATTCGACGATGCGGCGGCAGTCTTCGTGGTTGGAGATCACCAGCGGGATGTCGCAGGCCAGTTCGCCGATGCGCCAGCGGTGCAGCAGGTCAACTAGGCAGTGTTCGTATTTCGAGACGAAGATCGCCATGCGCGGTTTGCGGCTGGAAAGCGAAACATGCCAGCTCATCTGGTGCTCGTCGGCGATGGGCTGGAAAGCGGCGGAGAAGCTTTCCATCGGCAGGGTAAAGCCGTCCAGGTCCCATTCAACCCGCATGAGGAACAGGTTTTCCACCTCGTCCTGATGCTGGTCGGCGTGCAGGATGTTGGCGTTGTAGGTCATCAGGAAGTTGGCGATGGCGGCGACCAGACCCTTTTTGTCCGGACAGCTCATCAGCAGGGTGGCGGATTGGCGGTTGCTCATGTTTGAAACCAGGTCGGAGGTAAGGCGCACGAGCCGCATGGAGCGGCTCGTGCGTGAAGGCAAAATGACAAGGTGGCGAGCTTACGCGTGCAGGTTGGCGGCGTCGAGCGTGTTGGCCAGCAGGGTGGCGACAGTCATCAGGCCGACTCCGCCCGGGACCGGGGTGATCCAGCTGGCGTGCTCTTTGGCTGCATCGAAATCCACGTCGCCGCACAGCTTGCCGTCTTCGAGGCGGTTGATGCCCACGTCGATGACCACAGCGCCCGGCTTGACCCAGTCGCCCTTGACGAAGCGCGGGATACCTACGGCCGCCACGATGATGTCGGCGCGCTTGACCTCTTCGGGCAGATCGCGGGTGCGGCTGTGGCAGATGGTGACCGTGGCGCGTTCCATCAGGAGTTCCAGTGCCATCGGACGGCCGACAATGTTCGACTGACCGATCACCACGGCGTGTTTGCCTTCCACGCTGATACCGGCATGTTCCAGCATGATCATGACGCCGCGCGGCGTGCAGGGACGCAGCAGTGGCATTTTGACGGCCAGGCGGCCCATGTTGTAAGGGTGGAAGCCGTCGACGTCCTTCTTCGGATTGATGCGTTCGATCACGGTTTCAGGATTGATGTGCCTGGGCAGCGGTAGTTGCACCAGAATGCCGTCCACGTCGTTGCGGGCGTTCAGTTCATCGACCAGTGCCAGCAGCCCGGCTTCGGTGGTGGATTCGGGCAGGTCGTATGCCAGTGACTGGATGCCGGCTTTTTCACAGCCTTTTTTCTTGTTGCGGACATAAACCTCGGAAGCCGGATTGTTACCGACCAGAATGACTGCCAGCGCAGGGGCACGCTTGCCGGCTTCGGTGCGGGCCTTGACACCTGCGGCCACACGGTCGAGTAGAGCGGCGGAAATGGTTTTTCCATCAATCAGTTGAGCAGTCATGCGCTTGGTTCCAGTGCAAACAGAAGAAAGCGCGATTTTCGCATTTTTGTAAAAACTTTTACAGAGGGTGTTGACAGGGTAAAAGTCGATGGATATAGTGGCGACCTCTCGTTCGGCGGGGTGTAGCGCAGCCTGGTTAGCGCACCTGATTTGGGATCAGGGGGTCGTGAGTTCGAATCCCACCACCCCGACCAGGCAGACACGAACCGTGCGCCCGTAGCTCAGTTGGATAGAGCATCGGCCTTCTAAGCCGAGGGTCACAGGTTCGAATCCTGTCGGGTGCGCCAGAGTTCTGGATGCCTTAGCGAGAAACAGTTTGACCAGTGGTGGATGTAGCTCAGTTGGTAGAGTCCCGGATTGTGATTCCGGTTGTCGTGGGTTCGAGTCCCATCATCCACCCCAATAGATTCAAGCACTTAGGCCAGCTTTCTCAAGCTGGCCTTTTTGCTTTTCTGAGCCATGTAGCCACGGTGTAGCCACTTTTGGTCAATGTAGCCACGTGTAGCCACACCATATATACCAGCCAGCAACGCAATCCGACGCTTCGCGCGCGCTGTACTGCTGGCAATTTTGACGCTCCGCACCGTTTCGGCCTGTTCAGGCCAAATCAGCCCGTCCACACCAGTAGATAAACAAGGCGATTCACCCAAAACAGGGCGAAGCACCACGAACGCGCCGGTAGCACGGCCATACAATCGAGCTGTGCCGCGCTCTCTTTTGTTGCTGGTGTCGGCGCTTGTAGTGCGTCAGCGTGCGTCTGTCGCACCAGAAAAAAAACCGGCTGGCTGCCGAGTCGGTGCGTGTCGTGGCGGCTACTTGCTCGCCGTGGCCTTCCGTCGCTCGATGTACGGCAGCAGGTCGCCTATCCGCCAGCGCGGCAGGCGTCGATTGCCTGGCTAACAGGCCATGACCATGCACGAGACTTTCTCCGTGCCAATCGCTCGCCTGGCCGCACTCCACTCTCAAACAGATTTGAAGTTTTTTGAAGTAGCAAACTGCCCGGAATCCGGGTGGTTTGGCCCGGCCAGGCTGCCCCGTTGCGTACCGCGCAACCCCCATTGCGCGTTACCCCTGTCCGTCACCCGGACTATCCCGTTCGGTATTACCGAACCCCCGTTCGCTTTCATGGGGTTTGCTTATCGATCGCCCATCAGCTCAAGCTGCTTGCCTGTTCACCCGGGAGCACCGGAAATGTGCCACCGGGTTACCTGCCAAAGCGGCCATTCATGGGATTGTTTTCGAAACGAGAGCGGTACCCCCGGAAAACACCCGGTTCCGTGAGTATCCCCATTCAACCTTCGGTTCTCCGAGGGGCGTTGTTAAAGCTCTGACAGCAGGCTGGAAATCAAATGTCTTTGTGTACCACGGCTGGTGAAACAACGAGCAGTTGAGGCATTTGATGCGCGTCAAACAATCAAAAATGACAAATATATAGTCTGATCGGGTAGGTTTTCCTCGACAGGAGCATGCAATGAAACGTCTGCTGATACTGACAGTGTGGTGTGCTGGCCTACCGTCCGCGTTGGCCGCCCCAGTCAATATGGAGCCAGGGCTGTGGGAGATTACCATTCAGTCCAAAATGGCCGGTATGCCTGAAGGTATGCCGCAAGCGGGAAAACACACGGTTCGCCAGTGCATCACCCCAGACGAGACCGCCGACGCCCGTAAGATCATTCGTACACAACCCGGTTGCCAGTTTGACAAGCTCGATACTCAAAGCAACCACGTACGCTGGAAAATGCGTTGCAAGACTCCTGAAGGGAGCAGCACCAGCGAAGGGGAAATGACTTACGCCGGGCAGAGTTATCAAGGTACGCTCGTGCATTCCACCGTAATGGAAGGACAAACCCTACGCACGACCCAAACCATGCAGGGACGGCGCGTCGGACCATGTAAAAAGTAAGAGCCCACACTTTTAAGTGGGGGAGTTGATGCCAGGTAATATTCAGGGGCGTGTTGAACAAATACTATCCTGCATGTTCAGTCGACTGTGAACAAGAAATTTCCCCACACGAACAGGCGCTCCAAGCGCAATCTCCTTCGTTCTTCAACGAACCGGTGAATGAGCATTTCCCGGTTCGTTTGCCATTTCAGACGGGCCTTGGGCGCTGATTCGAACATGGGGCCAAAACTCTGGACAGTGCGCGGCCTGCGGTAACGCCTTGATCTGGCAGCAAAGCTCAAAATTGAGCCATCCAAGTCCCAAGCCATTGAATCCACGGCAAAGCGTAAAAATGCGCCCTGCAACTCCCTGATTCTGTTTAATTCCGGCAGGAAACTGGAGTTGACCGGATGCAGCCATGTACCGGCGCTGATTCAGCCAAATACCCGGAGTCACGGGGATTTGATGGACTCCGGCCCCCGTTCACCCATTTGGGAGAGCGAATGCTTTCCGGTTTTGGTGTTCGTAGGCCGGGAGGCTTTTCCCCGGAACCGGGGTAAAGCTCGTCAATGGTGTCCGGCTTGTGGACGCCATGATTCAGGGCATGAACGGTGGGCCGGGCAAGGTATCCGGCCAGTGTTAAAGCGTTAACAGCCTTTAACATCCTGCACGATATTCAAATCAGTCTGAAATCCGCGCCAGACAAGGGTTTCAGCCCTGTTAACGCATTTTCTGATGCTTTAACATTTTCCCGTGGGGGATTTTTTCTGCGCGTGGGAGAACGTGCGGTCTAGAGGCTGCCCCTCCTGGACTTTTGACCACCCCCCCCTGCCTCTATTAGCCAAATGGCCTGCATGAGCAGGCCATTTGTATTACAGCTTGGTAAGCTGCTCCAGACCGGTTTCTCCAGCCGGAACTTGCGGCAGCCACGGAACCAGTGCGCAGCGGGTCGCCAGGTGGTCTGCCACGGTCCTGATGAACGGAATCTCGTACTCGCCACGCTGCATCAGCAAGGCATCGTGCGTGCCGCTGGCCAGCAAGGACTGGTTGATCACCCAGGCAAACGGCTGGATGCCGGCACGCTCCAGATCGCCCTGCAAGCGTTCCGCTTCGTGTACCGGCGTGGCTTCCGGCAAGGTGACGATCATGACGCGGGTGAAATCCGGATCGCGCAGCCGTGGCAACAGCTCGCGTACGGATTCCGGCATGTCGCCCCGGGTGCGCATCACCTCGCGGTGATAGGCTTCGGCCGCATCCAGCAGCAGGATGGTATGTCCGGTCGGTGCCGTATCCAGCACGACAAACCCGTCCTTGCCCTCGGCCACCGTACGTGCAAAAGCCCGGAACACGGCGATTTCTTCCGTGCAGGGGGAGCGCAGGTCTTCCTCCAGCATGGCCAGCCCGCTGCTGTCGAGCTGCGAAGCGGTTTTGCCCAACACCTCGGCCGTGTATTGCGCCACCTCCGCCGCCGGATCAATCCGGGTCACGGTCAGGCCGTCGATCCGGCCGTCAAGGGTGCTGGCAACATGTGCAGCCGGATCAGTCGTGGACAAGATCACTTCATGTCCGTTCCGGGCAAGATTCACGGCAATCGCGGCAGCAACGGTGGTCTTGCCCACACCGCCCTTGCCCATGGTCATGATCACCCCGCGGCCGTTGCGGGCGATCTGCTCCACCAGCGGCCCCATACCGCCCGGAAGAACGGTTTGCGGGGGGCTGACGGGCACGACAGGTGCCGGTATCCGCTCCGGGTGCGCGACCAGCCGCAGGGCATCCAGTCCCACCGTGCCGAGCGGCAGGAAAGGCACCGTCATGCGCGGCAGCCGGCCCAGCATGACCGGCATGCCGGTCAGTGCCTCGCTGGCTCGTCCGGCCATGGCCCGAGCGACCGGATCCGTTTCGGCTGCATCGGCAAACAGGCCATTGATGATGAGCCGCAGGTTGGTCACGCCCAACCCGGCCAGTTCGCCACGGGTGCGCTCGGCTTCGCGCAGGGCAGACTGTTCCGGGCGACTGACCAGGATGACGGTGGTTTCATCCGCATCCGACAGACGCGCCATCGTGGCTGCATACAGGGTTTTCTGCTGTTCCAGACCCGCCAGTGGCCCGAGGCAGGATGCTCCACCGGTCGACGAGGCAATGAATTCGGTCCAGGCCGATGGCAGGGTCAGCAGGCGCAGGGTGTGCCCGGTCGGGGCCGTATCAAAGATGACATGGTCGAAATCCGCCGTAATGGCCGGATCACCCAGAAGTTTTGAAAATTCGTCAAAAGCCGCGATTTCAATGGTACAGGCGCCGGAAAACTGTTCTTCCATACTGTGGATGGCCGCATCCGGAAGAATGCCCCGGTAAGGAGCCACCATCCGTTCACGGTAGGCACGGGCTGCTGCTTCCGGGTCGATGTTCATGGCGCACAGACCCGGAACTGACGGAACCGGCCCGGGCTGCTGGCCCAGAGCGACACCCAGCACTTCATCCAGGTTGGAAGCCGGGTCGGTGCTGACGATCAGGACCTTCTTGCCCGCTTCGGCCAGAGCCAGCCCGGTGGCACACGACATCGAGGTTTTGCCAACGCCCCCCTTGCCCGTAAAGAACAGGTAGCGGGTCTGAGTGGTCAGAAAAGACATGTTTCGATCCTCTTTCAGCAGCATTCGCCGGGTTTGCAGCAGCAGCTACCGGGCTTGATATGTAGTTTTTCAGCGGCATCCATGGAGATGCCGAGTTTCTGGGCCAGTTGCGCCCGGGTCGGATACAGACCGGCGGAGACCACCTGGCCCTCGACCAGCAGGAGCGGCAGGCGGTCCATCCCGGCCTGCATTTCCTTGACGACGGCTGCATTCGCGGCAAAAGCCTGCGGTTCCTGCCCGAGATTGTGGCGTTCCACCGTCACGCCTTGTCCGGCCAGCCACTTGAGATCGCTGGCGAATTGCGCCAGTACCGGATCAACATCGACACCACAGACGCCGGTGGAGCAGCACATGGCCGGATCAAAGACTTCGAGCTTTTTCATGAGGGATTCCTTGGTTTAGCGGGACTCGTACCAGCCTTTGCTGGCATTGACGGCCTTGACGACCAGCAGCATGACCGGCACTTCGATCA
>JAGPIM010000075.1 GCA_018055005.1 Laribacter sp. | reverse complement strand
GGTCAGCGCAATCCACTCAGGCCTGCCCACCCCATGCAAAATAGCGCTACCAATTCGGCCGACGATAGGACGCCCCGAGAGGGTCACGTAGGGAACCCCCATGTATAGCCCTTCGATCAAGGTGGTTCCTGAGTTATGAGGAAAGCAGTCGAGCGCAAGGTCAACGCTGCGATAAACATTCCAAGGCGGACTTTCAAACCCGATGATCAAGCGATCCTCGTGAATGCCATGCTTGGCAAACTCTGCCAATAGAGCAGAGCGCGCCGAAGCATGCTGATAATTAGAGCTGTCGAACCGAATTTTCGCACTGGGCAAGCGCCGCAAAAGCTCGGACCACACCCGAATGGTTCGATGATTGATGCGTACCGCACGGGACAGACACCCAAACGTCACATAGCCGTTTTGCAGTGCGGGCAACGTGCCGATCTCCCCGGTGTTTTCGGGAGGACGATAGGCGTAATTGGGTACGGCAACCCTTAGTGGCTTCTCTGCGCAATGCTTCTCGGCTCCCACGGGCAAGGAGATTTCATCGGTCAGAATATAGTCAATGGCTCTCAAGCCCGTCGTACAGCCGTAGCCCAGCCAGGTCATCGAAATGGGCGCCGGCTTGCGCGCAAATACTGACAATCGATTCCCTCCTGTGTGCCCGGCCAGATCAACCAGAATGTCGATCTGGTCTTCCTTGATCAACGCAACTAACGCATCATCATTTAACTGATGTGTTGTACGCCAATAGTCGACATACCCCTTGTATCGCTGGGTGTAATCATCCTCGGTTGGAATCTCCGCGTAGGCATAAATCTCGAATCGAGATTTATCGTGGCTGGCCAACAAAGGTTCAATGAAATGCCGGGCAGAATGCCGCCTGAAGTCAGGCGAGCAATAACCTACCCGAATTTTCCTATCGGCCCTGCGTAAATTCTCGTACTGCTGCGGCAGAACAGGATACCAGTGGGAGAACCCTTGTGCCTCCACCTGCTGATAATGATCAGATACTTCGTCATCAGACAAGTCTGGGTGATAGTTGGTCAGGAACAGCAAGGCACCGGAGGCTCGTGGGTCACGGGGATTCAATGCGAACCCCCTGCTGAGTGCGGTCATCGCCTCAGCATGGCGTCCTTGTTTCTGATAAAAATTCCCCAAGGTTACCCAGGCATCCGCATAGTCAGGCTTGAGCGTCACCGCTCGCTTTGCCAGTGATTCAACATCTTCGGGACTTTTATCCTGAGCCTCAAGCGCGGTCGCCAAATTGTTTAGCAGTTCATGGCTTGGCTCACCCCAGGATAATCCGGCTCTTAAAATCGACTCAGCCTGGCTGTTGGCATTCAAATGTAGATACACAGCCCCCAGATTGATGGCTGCCTGGATGTATCTGGGATTCAGCGCCAACGCCTTGCTGAGATGTTGCTCTGCTTCCACAAAGCGCCGCAACTTGGCTAGCGCCGCGCCATAATTCATGTGCGCGCCGGCGAGCTCCGGATCGATGCTTAGCGCTTTCAGAAAGAAGGGTTCTGAGGCAGCGTATTGCTCCAAGCCGATATAGGCACAAGCCAGATTAACCCATAGCGGCGCTTCCATTGGCGCCAGCTGCAAGGCGTTTTCGAGTGCTTGGACGGCATTGGTGTAGCTACCTTGTGCCATATAGATGGCTGACAACAATTGCAAGGCTTCGCCCGAGCCCGGATTCAAGTGGAGCGCTTGCCCGGCTAAGGCCCTGGCCTCATCCAGTCTTTGTTGCTCAACGAGCAGATTTCCCAGGTTAATGCAGGCGGCTGGTGTCGGCTCGATCGCAATGCTGCGTTGCCAACAGGATTCAGCCGCTGAAATTTTGCCGATCAATTTACTCAACAACCCCAGGTCGCTCAGTAAATTGACGTCATCCGGGAGGAGTTCATTCAGTCGCGTCAGCGCTGCCCAAGCTTGGTCAAATGCCCCACGCTGGCGATGGGCCAGATAGGCAGCACGCCAACCGGCCGGATGATCAGGAAACTCGGTGATTAACGCTGTGGCGGCCAGCTCAAGGCAAACCCAATCCTGCTTCTGGAGTGCCTCGTCAAGTTCCGTGAGCTGCTTGTGATCAGGGCTCCGCGACCGAGCCTTCAGTGCAGCAACATCGTCGCCAGTCAATCCGAAGGATTCCCCCTGCTGGATCACGGACTGAGCATCTTCATGCTGCCCCAGCTCGATCAACAATTGTATGTAAGCCAACCAGCTCTCACGTTTCGCAGGCTCCTGCTCCAGGGCTTGCTTGAGCAAAGGCTGAGCTGGGCGACGCAAGCCCTTTAGGACCAGTTTACTTCCGGCCAACAACAAATCCTCGGAGGATTCGGGTCGAGGCGTAGCTGCGGCAGTCCGCGAAATCAATTGCTTCAATGGCATCGCTCTCGGGCTCGAGAATTAATATTGAATTAATGTAAAAAGACCTCGGCACTAAACGTGCCGAGGTCTCACTAATTAAAACCGAAGTTTTAACGCTTAGGCGATGGTGACGTCAGCAGCAACAACGGAAGTCACACCGGCCAGCTTGATGAGGGTGTCACCAGCTTCGATGGTGTTTGCGGCGCCGATCACTTCATCAATCACAACGTAGGTGCTGCCACCGTACTGGAAGACAGTACCGTCGCCAGCAACCAGTGCACCAGCCTTGGTGGCGGCAGCGGCAGCCAGCGCGGCATTGGCAGCCGCCAGCAGGTTAGCGGAACCAGTAACCGTGCTCAGTTGGGTACCGGTCAGGTTGATTTCAGCACCAGCAGGAGTCGAGTTGACATTCAGGACATCGGAACCGGACACGAAATCGGTGATCACAATGGCACTGGCTTCCAGCGTGGCTGCGGTGGAGACGTCAAGGTTCTTATGAACACCGCCGCCGACACCATTGGTAATGTTGATCGTGTCCTTACCCTCGCCAGTCGTGATTGCGTGGAAAGCAGAATCACGAATGTTCAGGGTATCGTTACCAGCACCCAGGTCGATGGTGACCTTGCCACCCGTTGCAACATCGGTGATGTTGAAGGTATCAGCACCGACGCCACCCTTGATCGTCACCGGCTTAGCAGCCGTGGTGGTGAAGCCCAGGGTCAAGGCCTTTTCAAAGGCCGAGGAGTCGATGGTGGTGACATTGGCAGCGGTCAAGGCCAGGGTCAGAGCCTGAGCGCCCGTGACGGTGACGGTTTCAGCCTGAGCTGCGGTCACAGCGGCGTTGTTGGCAGTCACAGCGGACAGATCGCCAGCGTTGCTCTTGATCGTCAGATTCTCGATCGCGGCAATGGTCACGGCTGCACCACCAGATGCGTCAGCCAAATTCAGGGTTGCAGCATCAGCAGCACCGGTTGCGCCAGCAAAGGCGAAGGTCGCACCGCTGGTGGTGTCCTTGACGCCAACTTCGGTACCCAATTTCAGGTTCTGGAAGGTCAGGGTCGCGGTACCGCTAGCGCCGGTTGCACCGGTTGCGGCCACAACTGCTGCCAAAGTAGATGCTTCAGACCAGACTGCCTTGAGGCCGGTCGAGTCAGTTGCGTCAAACACAACAGATGCGTTTGCACCAGCAACCGTACCAGCCGTAGCGCCTGCGGCACCGGTAACCGTCGCGTTCAGGAAGACGTTTTCCAGATCTTTCAACAAAGGCTGAATAGTCGTCGTGGCAGCATTGGCACTTACATTTGCTTTGACGGTGTCATTACCAGCACCAGCATCAATCGCGTCGTTGGTTTCCAGCGAGTTGCTCACCACAGCGCGGAACAGATCGTCACCGGCAGTGGTCTTGTTGGCGGCAACAGCCGAGTTCGAAGCGAAGTTATCGAACGGCGCACCAG
The DNA here is from genome assembly GCA_018055005.1 of Laribacter sp. Lineage (GTDB taxonomy): Bacteria > Pseudomonadota > Gammaproteobacteria > Burkholderiales > Aquaspirillaceae > Laribacter. Next base: position 8,785 of record JAGPIM010000075.1, on the reverse strand, counting down.
CAGTGCCATCGACCGTCTGGTCAGTAACACCATCGGTACCGGCATCAGTCCCAAGCCGCTGATCAGCGACCCGACCCAGCGTCAGGAAATGCAGCTGCTGTGGGATGACTGGTGCAGCGAAGCCGATGCCGACGGTGCGCTGGATTTTTACGGCCTGCAGGCGCTGGCCTGCCGCGCCGTATACGAATCCGGCGAATGCTTTGTCCGCATCCGGCCGCGCCGTCTGGCAGACGGCCTGCCCGTCCCGATGCAGATCCAGGTACTGGAACCGGAATTCGTGCCGGAAACCAAAAACGGCACGGCCACCAACGGCAACCGCATCCGCCAGGGCATCGAGTTCAACGCCATCGGCCAGCGGGTTGCCTACTGGATGCACAAAAGCCACCCCGGCGAGCGTGCCGGAGCCGGCGACTTCGGCGGTCTGGTGCGGGTGCCGGCAGAGGCCGTGCTGCATGTCTACGAGCCGACCCGGCCGGGCCAGCTGCGCGGCGTGCCGCTTCTGGCGCCGGTGCTGCTGCGCCTGAAAACCCTGGACGATTTTGACGATGCCGTGCTGTACCGGCAGGAAGTGGCCAACCTGTTTGCCGGCTTCATCAAGCGTCCGGACCAGAACGGCGGCGGCGCGCCGTCGTGGGCAGACCAGTCTCCGGCCGGGTTTGCACCTGCCGTCGGGCTGGAGCCCGGCACCATGCAGGAGCTGATGCCGGGCGAGGAGGTCGAGTTTTCCAGCCCGCCGGATGCCGGCAACAACTACCCGGACTTCATGCGGCAGCAGCTGATGGCCATCGCGGCCGGCACGGGTCTGCCCTACGAAACCCTGACCGGCGACCTGCGCGACGTCAACGACCGGGTGATCCGGGTCATCCTCAACGAATTCCGGCGCCGGATCGAGCAGCGGCAGGAGGCGGTTTTCATCCACCAGCTGTGCCGCCCGGTACGTAACGCCTGGCTGGATGCGGCAGTACTGAGCGGGGCGCTCGCCCTGCCGGGCTATGCCGCCAACTCGCGCCCCTGGCGGCGTACCCGCTGGGTGCCGCAGGGCTGGGCCTACATCCACCCGGTGCAGGACGTGCAGGCCGACCGGCTGGCCATCCGCGCCGGGCTGACCACCCGCAGCGACGTCGCCATGCGGCGTGGCACCGATGCCGAAACCATCGACCGGGTCAACGCCGAAGACAACGCCCGCGCCACGGCGCTCGACCTCAGTTACGACTCGGATACCCGGGTCAGCGATGACGGGAAATCCACCCCCAAGGACAACCAATGAACAACGCCAATCACTCCACCGTTCCGCGCCTGCTGGCCATGGCCGGCACGGCAGACGTGCAACCGGACAGCCAGTCATGGTTCCGCATCAGCAACCTCGCCAGCGATGCACCGGCCGATGCGCCGCTCGAGATCTACATCTACGGCCAGATCGGATTCTGGGGCGTCACCGCCACCGACTTCATCGCGGCCCTGCGCAGTGCCGATGACGGTGCCCGCCCGGTCAATGTCTACATCAGCAGCATCGGCGGCTCGCTGTTCGACGGGCTGGCCATCCACAACGTGCTGCGCCGGCTGGGCGAGCGGGTCACCGGCCGCATCGATGCGATTGCCGCCAGCATCGCCAGCGTGATTGCCGTCGGCTGCCACCGGCTGGAAATGCCAGCCAACACCCTGATGATGATCCACAACCCCCGCGTGGACTTTGCCTCCGGCGAGTCCGACGAGCTGCGCGACGTGGCGGACGTGATGGACAAGGCGCGCGACAGCCTGATTGCCTGCTACCGCGCCAAGGCCACGACCCTTCCGGAGGATGAAATCGCGGCCATGATGGCCTGCACCACCTGGCTGACCGCCGCCGAGGCCGTGGCCATGGGGCTGGCCGACGCCGTGATTGACCAGGTGCCGATCCAGGCCAGCGCCGAGCTGGCCGCCTCGCTCGGTCGGATCAAGGGCGCGTCGGCCACGCTGCTGGCAGCGCTCAGTCCCCCGCGGGAACCGGAGCCATCAAATGTGTTGCCTGATGCAGCCCCGCCGGCCGTGCCACCGGCCCCGGCGCCGCTGACCGCCACCCATGCCGTGGCCATGTCCCGGCTGGCGGTGTCCCTGTGCGCCAAGGCTGGTCTGTCCGAGCATGCCGACGCCGTCATGGCCCGCAGCCTGCTGGCCGACGAGGCCAGCGTGCAGGCTGCCGTCACCTACGTTGGCGAGATCAAGTCCATGTGCGCCATCGCCCGCCGGGCCGACCTGACTGCCCGCTTCGTGGCCGACGGCGCCGACCTGCAAGGTGTGCGGGCCGCCCTGTTTGACGCACTGGTGGCCAGCGATGTGCCAACTGTCGGCAATATCCTGCCGCCGGAAACCACACCGCCGCCTGCCGGTTCCGTCCTCAACCCCAGCGCCATCTGGGCCGCCCGCTCGGCTGCCTCCCCTGCCCCTCACCGGAGAATTGCACCATGACCATCCTCGTCCAGGCGCCGCGCACCGCCGGCTTCATCCTTTCCAGCCTCGGCAATCTTTCCATGGATTCCGTCACCCTCGCTGCCGGGCCGGCCCTGCCGGCCGGTCAGGTGCTGGCCCGTGATGCCGGTACCGGGCATTACGCCCCGTATGACAACACCTCCGACACCCTCGGAACGGCATCCGCCATCCTGTACGCCCCGGCCGACCCGCGCAGCGAGCCGGTTCATGTCGCCGTCGTGTCGCGGCTGGCCGAAGTGATCGAAAGCGAGCTGACCGGGCTGGATGCACCGGCTGCGGTCGATCTCGACAGCCGTCACGTCATCGTCCGCTGACCACCCGCCCCACTTCACCCCATTGCCGGCCCCGCACAGCGGGGCTTTGTCATTCCAGGAGCCACCATGCCCTCCATCGACATTTTTCACGACGACGCATTCAGCCTGTCCAGCCTGACGGCCGCCATCAACGACCAGCCCCATGTCCCCGGCCGTATCACCAGCCAGGGCCTGTTTGCCGAAGAAGGCATCACCACCACCACGGTGCAGATCGAAAAGGACGGTGACAGCCTGGCACTGGTACCGGCCGGTTCGCGTGGTGCGCCGGGCCAGATCGTGACCGGAAGCCGGCGCAGCATGATCCCGTTCAACACCATCCACCTGCCGCAGGCCGCCACCATCATGGCGGACGAAATCCAGGGGCTGCGCCAGTTCGGCAGCGAAAGCGAACTGGAATCCGTGCAGACCGTGGTCAACAAGCGGCTGGTAAAAATGCGCCGCCAGCTGGATGCCACCATCGAATACCACCGTATCGGTGCCATCAAGGGCCAGATCCTTGATGCCGACGGCAAGACCGTGCTGCTGGACCTGTTGCAGCAGTTCGGCCTGACCCGCAAGTCGGTCACGTTCGATCTGACCAAACCGGAAACCCACCTGCGCAGCAAGTGCCTGGAAGTGCAGGAGCACATCGAGGATGCGCTGGGCGGGCTGACCTTCACCGGCACCCGCGCCTACTGCGGCAAGAAATTCTGGGCCGGCCTGCTCGCCAACGACAGTTTCGAGTCCACCTATCTCAACAGCGAACTGGCTGCTGCCCTGCGCGGCGAGCCGCGTGAGGCGATCGAATTCGGCGGCATCGTGTTCGAGCGCTACCGCGGCAACGTCGGCGGCGTACCCTACGTGCCGGAAGACCGTGCCCTCGCCGTTCCGGAAGGGGTGCCCGACCTGTTCATCACCCGCTTCGCGCCGGGCGACTACATGGAAACGGTCAACACCAACGGTCTGCCCTACTACGCGAGCCAGGAAATCATGAAGCACAGCAAGGGCGTGGAGCTGGAAGCCCAGTCCAACCCGATCAACCTGTGCACCCGCCCGCATGCCGTGGTCGAACTGCGGATGTGACCATGAACTTTGCCGAACTGATGGCCGAGGCTGACTCGGCCATCTTTGCCGAGCTGGCCGACGACGCCACCCTCGACGGCCAGCCGGTGCGCGGCATGTTTGCTGCGCCGTGGCTGGCCCCGCAGGTTGGCCGGCTCAAGACCGGCCTGCGTGAACCGCATCTTGTAGTGCGGGATGCTGATGCCGCCACGGCCCGCCGGGGCAGTCTGGTCGAAGTGACCGGTTCCGGCCGGTTCGAGGTGGTCGGCATCGAGCCTGACGGCAGCGGCATGACTGTGCTGGTGCTCCGGGAGGCGTGATGATTTCGGTCAGGCTGGATCTGGAATCGGGCTCGCTTGCCGCGCTGTCGCGTGGCCTGTCGGCCGCTCTGCTGGAGCGTGCCGCCAGGCGTGCAGTGCGAAAAACCGCGCTGTGGGTGCGTACGCAGATGCTGCGCAGCCTGCGTGACGAGGGTATCCGCCGCAAGGTCATCGTCCATCGCGTGCGCCTGTACGACAAGGCGTGGCGCAAGGGTGGCGGTGGCGGGCCGGCGGTCAAGGTCTGGTTTGGCGTCGATGCCATCAATGCCGACACGCTCGGCAAGCCGGTACGCAGCGGCAAGGGCTACCGGGTGAAGTCGTGGCGGTTTGAATCGGCTTTTGTCCCGACCAAAAACCCGCGCTTCGCCGGCAAGCTCTACCAGCGCACCACCGCCAGCAGGCTGCCCATTCAGCGCGCCAAGGTCGAGATCGACGAGATGGCCAATGACGCCTTTGCCCTGATAACCGACCGCATACCGGGTCGCCTGCACGAACTGATGCTGCAGGAACTCAACTACGAATGGCACAAACTGGCCGGAAGGGCACGCTGATGGACATGAGCACACTGCACTCGGCCGTCGAAGCCGGGCTGTCTGCTGCGCTGCCCGGCGTGGACGTGCGCTGCTACCCTGACCTTGAGGGACGGGTCAGCCTGCCGCTGGTGCTGGTCGAGCTGGCCGAGCTTGAGGACGGCACGCAGCCCGGTACCGGCGAGCTTGCGCTGGTTGCCCGGCTTGAGGCGCGTGTGGTGGTCGACCCGAACCAGCGCGATGCCGAGCTACTGGTCCGGCAGCTGGCCTGCCGGCTGGCCGCAGCCTGCCATTTCAAGACCTGGGGGCTGCCGATCGGACTGGCCCGCGTGCAGTCCGTCGCACCGGATGGTTTCAAGGCTGATCTGGACGGGTATCTGGTGTGGTGCGTGACCTAGACGCACGAAATCCACGTCGGTGACGTCGAGGAATTCCCCATGCCTGACGGAGTGACATCCATCGTGGTGACGGTTGCGCCCGGGCCGGGGGCGCATGAATCCATTGATACCGGGGCAAACCATGAGCTTTGAGATGAGCGAGGTTGACCGGCAGCTCTCCGGCATGATCCTGCCCGGAGTCGTGGCGGCCGTTGACGCCGGCAACGCCCGCGTGCGGGTCGAGTCGGACGGCTGGGTATCCGGCTGGCTGCCGTGGCAGGCCCAGGCTGCCGGCGCCGCCAGGCACTGGCGCGTACCCAGTGTGGGCGAGCAGGTCGTCCTGCTTTGCCCGTCCGGCGACCCGGCCCAGGGTTTTGCCCTGACCGGCTTTTACACCACCGGCCACGGTCACGACAGCCGCCCCGACGTGGTGGCGTGGCAGATGCCGGACGGTGGCAGGATCGAGTACGACTTTGCCAGCGGCGCGGTGCTGGTCGACGGCTGCAAGACCGTCACCGTCGACGCGGCTGACAGCATCACCGTCAAATCTGCGAGCGTCACCATCGACGCACCGGAAACCACCATCACCGGCAATGTCACCATCGGTGGTGCGCTGTCTCAAGGTGGCGAAGGGGGTGGCAATGCCAGCTTCGGCGGCAGTGTCACTGCCCAGGGTGACGTCACCGCCGGCGGCATCAGCCTGCAAGGCCACACCCACACCGAGCAGGGTGACGGCGCGGACGTCAGCGCGCCGCGCTGAGTCACCCCCCTTTCATTTCCCCACGCCTCGCCCTTCGCGGGGCGTTGTCATTCCAGGAGTCCAGTCATGGCAAAACCCGAAAACAAACCCGATACCGGCACTGCTGCCGGCGTCACGTTCCGCGATACCGCCTACAAGTCCCGCCAGATCGTCATCGACGATGGCCGGGTATTTCAGGTTACCGGCAGCGCAATCACCACCGACGACCCGGCGCTGATTGCGCATCTCGATCGCCACGGCGATTTCGAACGGGTGAACGAAGGGGGCTGACATGGTCGGCATGGATCCGGAAACCGGGCGGTTGCTGAGCGGTCTGGACCGGTTGCGGGTCTCCATCACCGACATCCTGACCACCCCGCTTGGTTCACGCCGGGAGCGCCCCGATTACGGCAGCCGCCTGCCACGCATGATCGACCAGCCGCAGACAGCGGGCTGGATACAGGCGGCGCAGGCCGAGGCAGGCCGTGCCATCAAGCGCTGGGAGCCCGGCTTTGCCTTCGAGCGCGCCACGCTGGTGTCGGTGCTGGACGGTCGTCTGACCTTCCGCATATCCGGCGTCTGGCGCGGCGAATCCCACGTCATTGAGGTGATCGCATGATTGACCTGTCGAAACTGCCGCCGCCTGACCTGCTGGACACGCTGGACTATGAGGCGATCTACCAGGCCAAGCTGGAGCGATTCAAGTCGCTCTGCCCGGCCTGGTCGGCAGCGCTTGAGTCCGACCCGGTGGTCAAGTTGCTGGAGCTGTCAGCGTATGACGAGCTCCTCCTGCGCGCGCGCATCAACGACGCAGCCAAGGCTTCGTTGCTCGCCTATGCCACCAAAGAAGACCTGGACAACCGTGCTGCCGACTACGGCGTAAGCCGTCTGCTGATCAGCCCGGCCAACCCGGATGCTTCCCCGCCGGCCGAGGCCGTCTACGAAGACGATTCCCGCCTGCGCTACCGCTGCCAGATGGCATTCGAAGGCCTGGCCGCGGCCGGCCCTGCCGGTGCCTATGTGTTTCATGCCCTCTCGGCGTCACCGCTGGTCGCCGACGTCGCGGTCGACAGCCCGCAGCCCGGCGAGGTGCGCGTGACCATCCTGCCGGCTGACCGCTCCCCGGCATCTGCCGGACTGCTGGCAGTCGTCTCCGACTACCTTTCTGCCGATGAGCGCCGGCCACTCTCCGACACGGTACGGGTACAGGGGGCCGCACTGACCGATTTCCGGATCGACGCCACCCTGATGGTATATCCGGGGCCGTCGCCGGCGCCCGTGCTCGAATCCGCCCGTGCCGCCCTGGACACCTATCTCGCCAGCGTCAGCCGCATCGGCCATGACGTCACCCTCTCCGGACTGTACGCCGCGCTGCATCAGCCCGGCGTGGAGCGTGTGCAGCTCAATGCGCCGACAGCTGACGTCACGGTCGACAGGACCGGCGCCGCACGGTGCATCAGCATTGTCCTGAGGGAGGGCACTGCCGATGTCTAGCCGGCTGCTGCCGCCCAACAGTTCACTGCTGGAGCGTGCCATTGCTGATGCGGCCTCTTTTGATCTGGATGTTTCCGGGCTTTGCCATGTCGAAAGTGCCGCCCTGTGTCCGCCTGCATGGTTGCCATGGCTGGCCTGGGAACGGTCGGTGGACGAATGGGATGATGCATGGACAACGGATGTCCATCGCGGACTGGTGTCGGGCAGCCTGGAGCTCCATCGCCGCAAAGGGACTGTCTGGGCCATCAAGACCGCCCTGGCCGCCATCGGCTATCCGGTGCTCGAGCTGATCGAGCAGCGTGCCTGCCGCGATGCCTGGCTCGCCGCCGGCGGCCTGACGCTGGATGGGGGCTGGGCCATCGCTGGCACGGCGATGCTCAACCCGCCGGCCGGCGCCAGTGTTGGCCAGCTGGTGCGGCGCTCGGCGCTGAATCACTGGGCCGAGTACGCCATCCGCCTCAACGTCGCCGACGGTGAGTGGACCCGCGAGCAGCAGCGCAAGATCCGCGCAACGGCCGAGCGCCATGCGCCGGCCCGGTCGCACCTGGTCGCACTGATCGCCGGCGCCCGCGCTGAGTTCGACGCCGGCATCCGACTCGCGTCCTGCACCGGCCGCGTGCACACCCGGCTCGGCCGTTGCCGCCGCCTCAGCGCCAACAACCGCCTGACGCTGGACGGCTGCTGGTTGCTCGACGGCACCGATGCGCCGCTGAGCCTGTCCCGCTGGCCGCTCGACGGCACCCGCCACACCAGCGGCACCGCCCCGGCCGGTCAGCCGCTCCATCACGGCCACGCCACGTTCAAAGCCCGCACCCGCCAGCGCCTGCGCGCCGTGCCGGGCGGCACCCGCCGCCGCACGGTCATGCTCGGCGGTGACTTCGCCCGGCTCGACGGCCGTACCCGTCTGGGGGAGGCCACGCTCGGCGGCTGGGGGCTGGACACCGGCATCTCGCTGGCCAGTGCCACACTCGAGTGCATCGCCCTGCCGCGTCTTGACGGCACCTGGCCGCTCGGCGGCGACACCGGACAGGACCGGCTGTGGTTTGGCGGCACCCTGACCGTGCACCGCCACGGCATCACCACCAAGGAGTTGATCTGATGACCCAACAGGCAATCGCCGTGACCCATGACTACCGCCACAAGGTGGCGCTCGCGGCGGCCAACGGCACCGCAGTGCCGCGCGCCGCATTCATGGCCTTCGGCAGCGGCAGCCGGCCCTACGCACCGGAAACCGACACCGCACTCGAGGCCGAATTCGTGCGCGTGCCGACCACCAACAGCGTGACCGGCCCCGAGCTGACCGTGTCGGCCGTACTGACCGGTACCGCCGCCGCCGGCCACACCCTGCGCGAAGTCGGCGTGTTTGCTGCCGACGGCACGCTGATGGGGCGGCGCGTGCTGGCCCCGAAAGAATTCGAGCCCGACACCGAGTTCGAACTCGAACTCGTTTTTGAATACTGACCCAAGGAAAACCGCCCATGTCCCAACTCACGCCATCCGAAAA
>JAGPIM010000003.1 GCA_018055005.1 Laribacter sp. | reverse complement strand
GCACGCCGGCAACCGGAAAGCACGCGACATGGATACCGTCCGCAAGACCGACGCCGAGTGGCAGGCGCAGCTGACACCCGAACAGTATTACGTCACCCGCCAGGCAGGCACCGAGCGGCCGTTCAGTGGCCCCTTTTACCGGCACACCGAACGCGGACGCTATCGTTGCGTCTGCTGCGGGACTCTGCTGTTTGCCTCGTCCAGCAAGTTTGACGCCGGCTGCGGCTGGCCGAGCTTTTGGGAAGAAGCCGAATCCGGCACCATCAGGCGCCTGCGCGACACCAGTCACGGCATGATCCGTACTGAAGTCCGCTGCGCGCGCTGCGATGCCCACCTCGGGCACGTCTTTGAGGACGGCCCGCCACCGACCGGCGAGCGTTTCTGCATCAACTCGGCGGCCCTCACGTTCGAGGCAGCGGATCCGGCACCGTAAGCGCAGGTTTTCAAAGCGACTGAAAACCCTGTGTACAGGGTTGGAAATTGCAGCCATTCGGAGCGTCTCCATATATGGTGATGCCCCGAACTCATTCACCCTGATCTGCCCCCGTCAACCATACCGGCAACAAGGAAAGAAATCCTGGGTTTACATGGTCTTGCGATTGCCTGACTATTTGGCAGTCTGTTTAGTCCTGCGGTGTGCTGTTGTAATTTATAGCCAGCCACGGAAGGATGAACTATGGGACAGCGCCCGAACAACAGAGGCGTGTGTCGAGCAATACAACATAGCCAAGCGAGCCTGAACGCACTGGCAGCGCGGCATGGGATCAACCCAAAGACGGTAGCCAAATGGCGTCAGTAGCAGAGTGGTCGGGATTCGCCCATGGGACCGAAGCAGGTCCGCTCGTCCGTGCTGATGCTTGAGGAAGCAGCCATCGTGGCGTTTCGCCGCCATGCGCTCTTACCTCTGGATTCAGGCATTCCCCCGTTTGACGCGTTCATCCCTTCATCAATGCCTGCAACGGTACGGCATGTCACGATTACAGGGTGTTGAGGGCGATAAGCCGCCAAAGAAGACATTCAAGACCTGCCCGACCGGCTACTTTCACATCGACATTGCAGAAGCACAGACCGATGAGGGCAGGCTTTACCTGTTTGCGGCCATCGACCGAGCGTCAAAGTTTGCCTAAGCCGGGCTCCATCCACAGGCAACGCGATTGATTACTCATGATTTCCTGTCCGGCCTCCTTGAACTGGTACTTTATACATGCAATCCACACGATCCTGACGGACAACGGCATCCGGTTTGCCGTACGCAAGGGAACCGAAGGGAATGGGCGCGTTCCGTTTGATCATGTCTGCCATGCCCATGGAATCGAGCGTCGCCTCACGCAAGTGAGTCGCCCATGAATGACCGGACAAGAGGGACACATGAATCGCACCATCAAAGACGCCACGGTGAAATGCTACTTTTACCAGACGCATGAGCAACTGAAAGCCCATTTTCAGACCTTTTTGATCGCCAGACGATTGAAAACCCCAAAGGGCCTGACACCCTGTGAATTCGCCTGCAAAGACTGGACAAAAAAGCCTGAGCGCTTCAGGATCAATCAGATTCAGCACACAGTTGGGACTAAACACCGAGCTTTCACTACTACGGTTTGTCGGGAGGAGGTCGGATTATGAAACCTGCCGACTCAGTTCGCCCCCCACGGCCGCAATCAGCCCCACCGTCGCCTGATAGCGTCGTCCACGGATGTTCCAGAGGGCATTTTCAGCCTGGATGCGCTGGTTCTGTGCATTCAGCACTGTCAGATACCCTACCGTCCCGGCCTTGTACTGATTGCCGGCAATCTGCTCTGCCCTGCGGGCGGCATTCAGTGCTGCCTGCTGGCGGTTTTCCTCTTCAGCGAGGATCGCCTGTGCCGACAGGTTGTCTTCCACTGCCTGAAACGCCGCCAGTACCGTCTGCTGATACGCAGCAACCGTGCCCTGGTAATTGGCAGTCGCGACGTCAACCTGGGCGCGCCGCGCACCGCCATCCAGCAAGGTGGCCAGCACCTCCGGCCCGACGGACCAGATCCGGTTCGGCACTGTCAGCAAATGGGCAAAACTGCTGCCGCGGTAGCCGACCGAAGCATTCAGGGTCAGGCTGGGGAAAAAAGCCGCCTGCGCAACGCCGATTCGGGCATTGGCAGCGGCCATGTTTCTCTCGGCAGCCCGAATGTCTGGTCGCCGGGTCAGCAAGGTGGACGGTACGCCAGCATCCAGCACCGGCACATCCGGCAAATTGGCCGGTAATGCCAGTTCCAGCCGGAAAGCGCCGGATGCCGTAGCCAGCGCATGTTCCAGTTGCGCCACAGTCAACTGCTTGTCGAGCCGGGCCGCCCGGGCGGTTTCCCACTGCGACACGGCCAGCTCCACATCCGCTGCTGCCGCCGTCCCGGCCGCATACTGGTTGCGGGTAATGCGCAGTGCCTGCTCCAGCGCCTGTTCGCTGACTTGCAACTCGCGCTGCTGGAAGGACGCTACCACCCACAGGAGATAGGCATTGGCAAGCTGTACCTGTGCACTCAGCCGTGCGGCCTCCAGCAAGGCGGCGCCGGCCTCGGCCTGCGCCCGGCCTGATTCAACCGAGCGGCGCACGCCTCCCCACACATCCGCCTCCCAGCTGGCGGTGCCAGTGACAGTGGCTTGTGTCGCCGCCGGCATGCCGGGCTGGGACACGCCGCGAGTCCGGGCCGCAGCCACCCCGGCCGATGGCCAGAACGCGGCCTGGGCCAGCCGCAGCTCGGCTTCGGCAGCGCGGTACTGCGCTTCGGCCTGGGCAATGGCCGGACTCTGCGTGGCCATCTGCTGCATCAGCCGGTCCAGCTGGGCGTCACCAAACACCCGCCACCAGTCCCCCCGCTCCAGCGGATCAGCAGCCGACACCGCCACCCACTGGCCTGCCCCGGCATAGTGCGCCGGCAGACTGGTCCCGGGAGGCACATAATCCGGCCCGACGGCACAGGCACCCAGCAGACACGCCATCCCGGCCAGTCCGGCCCGCCGCATCCCGATTTTCATGATGTTTCTCCTGCACGGCCCGCCCGGCCCGGTCTGCATGTTCTGTCCAGCCAGAGCCGGAAACGGTCAAGGTAGAGATACATCACCGGTGTGGTGTAGAGCGTGAGGAGCTGGCTGACCAGCAGCCCGCCCACGATGGAAATCCCCAGTGGCGCCCGGATTTCGGCACCGTCGCCCTGCCCCAGCGCCAGCGGAATGGCACCAAATACCGCCGCCAGCGTGGTCATCAGGATGGGACGGAAACGCAGGCGGGCTGCCTCCAGAATGGCGTCCCGGGGCGTCAGCCCCTTGTCGCGCTGTGCGCTGATGGCAAAGTCGATCATCATGATGGCGTTTTTCTTGACGATCCCCACCAGCAGCAGAATGCCGATCAGGGCAATGACGTTGAACTCCTGTCCGGCCAGCATCAGCGCCAGCAGGGCGCCCACGCCGGCCGACGGCAGCGTGGACAGGATGGTGAAAGGGTGGATCAGGCTTTCATACAGCATGCCCAGCACGATGTAGACTGCCACGATGGCCGCAAGAATCAGCCACGGCTGGTTGGACAGCGACTCCTGGAACACCTTGGCTGTCCCCTGAAAGCTGCCCCGCACACTGGTTCCCAGCCCGAGTGCCTCCACTTTGGCAGCAATCGCCTCGGCAGCCTCGGAGAGGGCATGCCCCGGCGGCAGGTTAAATGACAGGGTCGAAGCGGCAAACTGTCCCTGATGATTAACCGACAGTGCCGCCTTGCGTGTTTCCCAGCGGGCAAAGGCTGACAGCGGTACGGCCTGACCACCGGCATTGATCACGCGCAGATTGTCCAGATCGGATTCATGCCGGGACTGCGATTCCGGCACCCCCATCACCACGTGATACTGGTTGAGCGGATTGAAAATGGTGGAAATCTGTCGCTGCGAAAACGCGTCCTGCAATACCGCATCTGCCTGCTGCTGGGTCACGCCCAACCGTGCCATGGCATCCCGGTCAAAGGTCAGATACACCTGCCCGCCCTTGATCTCCTGGTCGCTGTTGACATCCGTCACCACCGGCACCGACTGAATGGCACGGAACACCTGCTGGCTGGCGGCACGCAGCGTGTCAAGCTGGTCACCCTGCAAGGTGTACTGGTACTGGGCACCGCTGCTGCGCCCGCCCATGCGGATATCCTGTACCGACTGCAACAACAGCTGCACCCCGGCCACCCGCGCCGTTGCTTTGCGCAGACGGGCAATCACCGCGTCGGCTGGCACCTGACGGACTGCTGCCGGCTTCAGGGTCACGAACATGTTGCCGGTATTGCGCTGTCCGCCACCGGTAAAGGCCACTACCTTGTCCACGGCCGGATCACGCTGCACGATGGCCACCAGCCGGTCCAGCTTGTCTTTCATGGCATCGAAGGAAATTTCCTGATCCGCCTTGATCAGGCCGTTCAGGCGGCCGGTATCCTGCTGCGGGAAAAAGCCCTTGGGCACCACCATGTAGAGAAACACGTTCAGCGCCACGACGCCCGCCAGAAGCAGCAGCATGGTTCGCCCGTGGCTGACAGACCACTCCAGGCTGGCGTGATAGCCATTACGCAAGCCAAGCCAGAAACGCTCGCGCCGCGACGGCTCGCCCGTGGTCGCCGGCACTGGCCGCAACCAGCGGGCACACAGCATGGGCGTAGTTGCCAGCGATACCAGCATGGAAATCAGGATGGCCACCGACAGGGTGACGGCAAACTCGCGGAACAGACGGCCGATGATGCCGCCCATCAGTAGCACTGGAATGAACACTGCAATCAGCGACAGGCTCATCGACACCACGGTAAACCCGACCTCGCGAACCCCGCGGCGGGCGGCTTCCAGCGGTGCCATGCCCTCTTCCAGATAACGCGTGATGTTTTCCAGCACCACGATGGTGTCATCGACCACGAACCCGGTCGCCACCGTCAGCGCCATCAGGCTCAGGGTATTGAGTGAATAGCCGCACAGATACATGCCGGCCAGCGTCCCCAACAGGCTGACCGGCACCGAAATGGCCGGAATCGCCACTGCCCGCCCGCTTTTCAGGAACAGCGCCACCACCAGCACCACCAGCCCCACCGACAGCGCGAGGGTTTTCTCCACTTCGCGCAGGGCAGCGCGGATCGTGGGCGTGCGGTCCGACACCACCTGCAATTCAATCGCCGCCGGCAGCCACGCCTGCAACTGCGGCATCAGTGCCCGCACCCGCTCGACCGTTTCGATGATGTTGGCGCCCGGCTGCTTGAAGAGGATCAGCATCACCGCCGGTTCGCGTCCGAGCCGGCCCGCCGTGCGGATGTCCAGTACCGAATCGCTGACACCAGCCACTTGCGCCAGCCGCACCGGCGCACCGTGGCGGTAGGACACGATCACCGGCAGGTAATCGCGGGCGGTTTTCAGGGCATCGTTGGTCTGCACCTGCCAGTGTCGCTCTGCGCTGTCGAGCACGCCCAGCGGGCGCTTGAGGTTACTGCCGGCAATCGCGCTGCGGACGTCTTCCAGCGCCAGCCCGTATTGCGCCAGCTGCGCCGGATTGACATCCACCCGCACCGCCGGCTGCGCCCCGCCGCCGATGATGACATTACCGATGCCTTCTACCTGCGCCAGCTTCTGCCCCAGCACCGAATCTGCTGCGTCATACATCTGGCTGGGCGTCAGGGTCTTCGAGGTCATGGCCAGGATCATGATCGGCGAATCGGCCGGATTGACCTTGCGATAGCTCGGATTGGACGGCATGCCGCTGGGCAGCAGCGTACGTGCGGCATTGATGGCGGCCTGCACGTCGCGGGCTGCGCCGTTGATGTCCCGGTCCAGATCAAACTGCAGGGTGATGCTGGTCGCGCCGAGCGTGCTGGTCGAGGTCATTTCGGTAATGCCGGCGATCCGCCCGAGCGTACGCTCCAGTGGCGTGGCGACCGTCGCCGCCATGGTTTCCGGGCTGGCACCGGGCAGTTTCGCTGACACGCTGAGGGTCGGAAAATCAATCTGGGGCAGCGGCGCCACCGGTAGCCACAGAAAGGCCACCAGTCCGGCCAGCATCACTGCCAACGTCAGCAGGGTGGTGGCCACAGGCCGCTGGATGAATACGCCGGAGGGAAACATGTCGGTTCTCCGGATCAGCGGGCCGGCCGGCGCAGGGTCAGCCGGTCAAAGAACAGGTAGATCACCGGCGTGGTAAAGAGCGTCAGCACCTGGCTGAACAGCAGGCCGCCCACCAGCGTGATGCCGAGAGGGGAGCGCAGCTCCTCGCCCATGCCGTTGCCGGCCAGCAGCGGCAGTGCCCCGAACAATGCGGCCATGGTCGTCATCAGGATCGGCCGCAAGCGCAGCAGGCACGCCTGGTAAATGGCGTCGCGCGGCGCCATGCCCTGCTCACGCTCGGCCTCCAGCGCAAAGTCCACCATCATGATGGCGTTTTTCTTGACGATGCCGATCAGGAGGAGGATGCCGATCAGCCCGATCAGGTCGAGCGGCTTGCCACACAGCAGCAAGGCCAGCAAGGCACCGATGCCGGCCGAGGGCAGCGTCGACAGGATGGTGACCGGATGGATGTAGCTCTCGTACAGGACGCCGAGCACGATGTACATGGTGACGATCGCCGCCAGCACCAGCCACAGCGTGCTGCCGAGCGAACTCTGGAAGGCCAGCGTGGCGCCCTGGTATTGCAGCACCAGTTCGTCCGGCAGCCCGGCATCGGCCCGGGCCTGGGTGATCGCCCGCACGGCTGCGCTGAGTGAGGCACCGTCTGCCACATTGAAAGACACGGTCGCGGTGGGAAACTGTCCGAGGTGGTTGATCGCCAGCGGCGTGGCACGCGTATCAACCCGGGCAAATGTCTCCAGCGATACGGGGCCGCTGGCGGTCGGCACATAGGTCTGCCGCAGCGACAGGGACGGGTCCCGCAGGGCCAGATCGGCCTCCAGCACCACACGATACTGGTTGGTCTGGGTAAAGATGGTGGAAATCAGCCGCTGGCCGAAAGCATCGTAAAGCGCATTGTCCACCGCTGCCATGCTGATGCCGAGGCTGGCAGCCTTGTCGCGGTTGACCGTGATGTAGGCCTGACCGCCCTGGTCCATCCAGTCGCTGGTCACGTCCTTCAACACCGCTTCCTGCTGCAGTCGTTCCACGAATGCCGGCACCCAGCGCGACAGCTGCCCGGGCGAAGTGGCTTGCAGGGTCAGCCGGTAGAGCGTGCGGCTCAGGCTGGCGTCCAGCGTGATGTCCTGCACTGGCTGCACGTACAGGTTCACCCCCGGCACTGCCGCCACGCGCTCTTGCAGCCGTGCGATCACGCTGGCTGCATCGTCACGTTCGGCCTTCGGTTTCAGCACGATCAGCAGCCGGCCGGTATTGAGAGTGGCATTGGTACCGTCCACGCCGACAAACGACGCCACTTCCGCCACATCCGGGTCATGCCGGATCGCCTCGCTGACTGCCTGCTGCTGGCTGGCCATCCTGTCGAACGACACGGTCTGGCGCATTTCGGTCACAGCCTGCAGCACGCCGGTATCCTGCACCGGGAAAAAGCCCTTGGGGATGATGATGTAGAGAAGGCCGGTCACCAGCAGCGTCGACAGCGCCAGCCACAGCACCGGCCGCTGCCGGTCGAGCACCCAGCCCAGCGCCCGGCCATAGCCTTGCAAGGTGGACTCGAACAGGCGCTCGCTCCAGGCATGAATGCCGTGAACCGGGTGATGCGACTGCGCCTTGAGCAGCCAGGCGCACATCATGGGAGTCAGCGTCAGCGAAATGGCCGCTGAAATCAGGATCGAAGCTGCCAGCGTGACCGAAAACTCGCGGAACAGCCGGCCGATCACATCGCCCATGAACAAGAGCGGAATCAGCACCGCCACCAGCGACAGGGTCAGCGAGATGATGGTGAAGGCGATCTGGCCGGACCCTTTGAGCGCGGCCTGCAACGGAGAATCGCCCTCTTCGAGGTAGCGGCTGATGTTTTCGATCATCACGATGGCATCGTCAACCACAAAGCCAGTGGCGATGGTCAGCGCCATCATGGTCAGGTTATTGATGGAAAACCCGGCCAGATACATGACGGCAAACGTGCCGACCAGCGACAACGGCACGGCCACCGCCGGAATCAGTGTAGCGGTGCCGTTGCGCAGGAACAGGAAAATCACCAGTACTACCAGCACGATGGCCAGGACCAGCTCGAACCGCACCTCGCTGACGGAAGCCTGCACCGTCACCGTGCGGTCGTTCAGCACCCGCAGGTGAACCGACTCCGGCAGGGTGGACTGGAGCCTGGGCAACAGGGTCTTGATCTCGTCGGCCACGGCGATCACATTGGCACCGGGCTGGCGCTGGACATTGATGATGACAGCCGGTTCACGCCCGGCCCAGGCACCGAGCCGCAGGTTTTCCGGTGCGGAGCTGACCCGTGCCACATCCTGCAAGCGAAGGGCGGCGCCGTTCTGGTAGCCGAGCACGATGCGGCGGTAGTCATCAGGGCTCTTGAGCTGGTCGTTGGCATCGATGATGCGGGCGCGGGTGGCGCTGTCGAGTTCACCCTTGGCCTGGTTCACGTTGGCCGCAGTTACTGCGGTGCGGATGTCCTCCAGGGTCAGCCCGCGTGCGGCCAGCGCCACGGTGTTGACCTGGATACGCACGGCCGGCTTGAGCGCCCCGTTCAGGTTGACCTGCCCTACGCCTGAAATCTGGGCAATCTTCTGCGATACCCGGGTATCCACCAGGTCGACCAGCTCCGTGGCCGGCAGGGTTGCCGAGGTGACGGCCAGGGTCAGGATCGGGGCATCGGCCGGATTGACCTTGCTGTAAATCGGCGGGCTGGGCAGGTCGACAGGCAGGAGGGTGGCGGCAGCGTTGATGGCGGCCTGCACCTCCTGTTCTGCCACATCCAGATTCAGGTCCAGCGCAAATTGCAGGGTAATGACCGAGGCGCCGCCCGAACTGGACGACGACATCTGCAGCAATCCCGGCATCTGGCCAAACTGTCGCTCCAGCGGTGCGGTAATGGTGGTGGCGATTACGTCGGGACTGCCACCGGGGTAAAGGGTGACCACCTGGATAGTGGGGTAGTCGACTTCCGGCAGGGCCGATACCGGCAGCAGCCGGTACGACATGGCCCCCACCAGAAACAGCGCCACCATCAGCAAGGTGGTGGCAATCGGGCGCTCGATGAACAGGCGTGACGGATTCATGCTGCGCGCTCAGCCAGCCTGCTTCTTGCCGTGGGTCTTGTCTTGCCGGCGGCCATCGGCCACCTTCACGTTCTGGCCGTCCCGTACCTTGTCCAGCCCGTCGACAATCACCCGCTCGCCCGGCTGCACCTCACCGGCCACCGCGACCCGCTCACCATCCTTGTGCAGAATCCGCACGGGTTTCATGGCCGCCGTGCCTCCTGCCTGCACCACATAGACATAGCTGCCGTCACGCCCGGTCTGTACGGCCGACTCCGGCACGACTGTCGCACCGAACAAAGTACCCAGTTGCAGACTGACATTGACGAACTGGTTGGGAAACAGGCTGCCGTCCTCGTTGGCCAGTTCACCCTTGATGGCGACACTGCCATTGGTGGCATTGACCTGGTTGTCGAGCGCCAGCAACTTGCCGCTGCCGAGCCGGGTGTGCCGGTCCCGGTCCCACACCTCAATCAGCAAAGGCTGCTGGCCGGCCGTACCCATGGCCGCCGTGACCTCGCCCAGCCGGGTTTCCGGCACGGAAAACGCCACATTGATCGGCCGGATGCGCGTCATGCTGACCAGCCCGTTGGTATCCGTCGCGTGAATCAGGTTGCCCGGATCAACCTGGCGAATGCCCAGCCTGCCGGAAAACGGCGCGGTAATCCGCGAATATTCCAGTTGCAGCCGGGCGTTTCCGACCAGTCCCTGGTCGACCTTGACCGTACCCTCGTACTGCTGCACCAGTGCAGCCTGGGTTTCTACCTGCTGGCGGGCGATCGAATCCTGCTGCTGCAACTGCCGGTAACGTGCCAGATCCAGCCGGGCGTTGGCCAGCAGGGCTTCGTCCTTTTGCAGTTGTCCCTGAGCCTGCAACAACTGCGCCTGGAACGGACGGGGATCCAGCTCGGCCAGCAGTTGCCCGGCGCGAACTTCCTGCCCGTCTTCGAAATGCAGTTTTTCCAGCTGTCCATCCACCCGGCTGCGAACCGTGACGGTCTGGCTGGCAGTGATGGTACCAAGGCTGCCGAGCGTCACCGGCATATCCGCCTTGATCACCGGCGCCACCGCGACGACCGGACTGCGCTCGCCTTTTTCTGGTGTCTTGTGCCGAATCGCAGCCAGGCCTCCGATCATTCCGGCCAGCAATACGCTACCAGCCACCACCCAGAGGCCTCGCTTTGACATCGAGATTCGTTTGCCGCCCAGTCCGCTCATGATCCACCGATTATCTTTAAAGCATCAAAAACAATACATCATCATAACCATGAAATATGGAGTAATCGTGCATGGCAGCATGTCCTGATTACGACTTGCCCCAGATACGGACCGCATGCTGATGCACGGGGACTCTGTATTACCAGGATGCTATCGCCATACCGCGATGGTGCCGAAACCAGCATGACGTGCCCCCGTCAGCAAACCATTCAAGCTTCGTGACCGCTTGCTGTTCAACAACCGGGAAACTTTACGATCTGGAGCATCCAGGGACGGGCTGAATGCTGGCAGATGACCATGGCTGCCGCGAAACCGGGTCTGGTCGCTTTCGGCATGCATCCGGTGCTGCGACCACTCCGCTGGCCTGATCCGTTGCTGACCGTAGGGTGGTCCAGCCGGAATGCCTTCCTGATATGTCGCGTCGGTCCGGATACTGGCCGGTTTCGCCGTGACTGAACCGCTCCCGGCTGACGGCAACGGCATCCTTCAGCAATCCGGCCGTTACTGCCGCGCAGGTCCCGGGTCGGGCGGCCACTCAGGATGACAGGAAGATTCTGAACAAAGCATTGCAGCGGCTCCCTGCCCGGATCGGGAGGAAGCAGCTGCAGGTTTCTTTATGGTGGGAACAGGTCCGCGCGCGAGATTATCTGCGGATGACCCAGACAGATCCCAACCAGTCACCCTGCAACCACATGCTGCGCATGCATCCCTGGAGCGGATGAAAAAATCAAATGCCATGCACTGAACGTGACAGTCACTCCGGTAGCCAGCCGCACTCGGCAAACGAGGTGCAGCCGTGCCGGCTGATGACCAGATGATCCAGCAGGCGTACATCCACCAGCGCCAGTGCCCGGCCCAGCTCCTCGGTCAGCTCACGGTCTGCCAGACTCGGACCAGTATCACCAGACGGATGGTTATGCGCCAGGATCACCGCAGCAGCATGCTGGCGCAGCGCGGCCTTGACGACTTCACGCGGATAGACCCGGGCCTCGGTCAGCGTCCCGTGTGCCACCTCTTCCACTGCCAGCAAGTGGTTCCGGGCATCCAGACACAGCAGCAGCACGACCTCCTGCACACGCATGCCGTACGCCAGACGCAGGTAGTCATGCACGGCCTGCGGGCTGGTCAGGGCATCGGCTACCGGCAGTTTTTCGGCCAGCAGCCGGCGTGCCAGTTCGGCCACCACCGCCAGTTCACAGGCCTTGGCCGGCCCCAGCCCCGGACTGGAAACCAGCTCGGTCACCGGACGCGACAGCAGCCGGCCCAGTGACCCGGCCTCCAGCAGCAACTGCCGGGCCACGTCCAGCACCGTTTTGCCGGCCATGCCGGTACGCAGCAGGATGGCCAGCAGCTCGGCATCCGACAGCGCCTCTGGACCGCGGGCCAGCAGTTTTTCACGTGGCCGCTCGGAGGCCGGCCAGTCGGTGATTTTCATGATTGGATCCGCAGTCGATGGTGGCCGACAGATTAATTCATTTGTCATTATCATGAAAACCTGCTGGTGCACCGGGTCGCCTGATGCACCAGCGGGCTGCTACACTCGTGACCGAAAATGCAACAGGGCCCTTTGATCTCATGCAGCGACACTTTCTTGTTGGCGTCACGGGCGGCGTAGCCGCTTACAAAACCTGTGAACTGGTGCGCCTGCTGGTCAAGGCAGGCCATTCCGTCGATGTGGTCATGACCGAAGCCGCCACCCGTTTTGTCGGCCCTACCACGTTCCAGGCCCTTTCCGGACGACCGGTTTTTCTCAGCCAGTGGGACGAGCGTCCCAGCAATGCCATGGCTCATATCGAGCTGACACGCCGGGCAGACGCTTTCCTGATCGCCCCGGCCACGGCAGACATGCTGGCCAAACTGGCCCATGGCCTGTGTGACGATCTGGTCAGCACACTGGCTGCCGCACGCACCTGCCCGCTGATCGTGGCTCCGGCCATGAACAAGCAGATGTGGGACAACCCGCCCAACCAGCGCAACGTGACCCGGCTACAGGCCGATGGAATAACCGTGTTCGGTCCGGGCAGCGGGGCGCAGGCCTGTGGCGAAACCGGGGACGGCCGGATGCTGGAGCCGGAAGACCTGTTCGATCTGTTGCAGGGATTTTTCGCCGCCAGGGTGCTGGCTGGCCGTCGGGTGCTTGTGACCGCCGGACCCACCTTCGAAGCCATTGATCCGGTCCGGGGGCTGACCAACATCTCCAGTGGCAAAATGGGCTATGCACTGGCCCGCGCCTGCCGGGATGCCGGAGCCGAAGTCACTCTGGTCAGTGGTCCGACAGCATTGCGCGCGCCGTACGGCATGCAATGCGTTCATGTCCAGTCTGCCCGCGACATGCTGGCCGCAGTCGAGACACATGTAGCCATGACGGACGTATTCATCAGCGTGGCTGCCGTTGCCGACTATCGCCCTAAAGTGACCAGCGAACACAAGCTGAAAAAAACCGAAGGCGGGCTGCCATCGATTGCCCTGACCGAAAATCCCGACATCCTTGCCACGGTGGCCGCCCGGCCCAATGCACCGTTCTGCGTCGGCTTTGCCGCAGAAAGCCGTGATGTGCTGGGCTATGCCGACGATAAACGTCGTCGCAAGAATGTACCGCTGCTGGTTGCCAATCTGGCCCAAAGTGCCATGGGAGCGGACGACAACGAAGTCGTGCTGCTGGATGACAGCGGCCAGCATCCTCTTCCGCGCATGGGAAAATCCGATGTTGCCCGTGCCATTGTCTCTCACCTGGTCCGTCTGCTCTGACCCTGAGCAACTGACCGTCTTTTTGATTCCGGACTGTCCTGCATGCCTACTGTTGACCTAAAAATCCTTGATGCCCGTCTTGCCGACCAGCAACCTGCTTACGCCACCCCGGGCTCTGCCGGGCTGGACCTGCGCGCAGCCATCGATGCCGAAACCGAAATCAGCCCCGGAGAAACCCGTCTGATCCCGACCGGAATTGCACTCCATCTGGAAGACCCGGGATACGCAGCCATGATCCTTCCGCGTTCAGGACTCGGCCACAAGCACGGCATCGTGCTGGGCAACCTTGTGGGCCTGATCGACTCAGACTACCAGGGGCAGGTTTTTGTTTCGGTCTGGAACCGCGGCCACGAAACCTTCCGCCTTGCACCACTGGACCGCATTGCGCAGATGGTCATCGTACCGGTCGTGCAGGTGGATTTCCGTGTGGTGGATGACTTCACTTCCAGCAGCCGCGGCAGTGGTGGCTTCGGTTCTACC
Organism: Laribacter sp.; assembly: GCA_018055005.1. Lineage (GTDB taxonomy): Bacteria > Pseudomonadota > Gammaproteobacteria > Burkholderiales > Aquaspirillaceae > Laribacter. The sequence goes on along the minus strand of JAGPIM010000003.1, from coordinate 26,321 downwards.
GGCCGCCAGTAAGCCACCCGGCTTTCCGTACATGCAAAAGCCGACGCTGCCATGTGATTGGCGGCGTCGGCTTTTGGGGCTTCTGACGGTTATTCGCCCAGATAGGCTGCCCGCACGGCGTCACTGGCCAGCAGCTCGTCTGCCGGACCGGACATGGTGATGCGGCCTGACTCCATCACATAACCCCGGTCGGAATGCTCCAGCGCCAGTTTAGCGTTTTGCTCGACCAGCAGGATGGTGACACCCTGCTCGGAAATCATACGGATGATTTCAAAGATTTTCTGCACCACGATCGGCGCCAGCCCCATAGAAGGCTCATCCAGCAGCAGCAGCTTGGGCTTGGCCAGCATGGCGCGGCCGATGGCCAGCATCTGCTGCTCGCCGCCGGACAAGGTACCGGCCAGCTGCTTGTAGCGTTCTTTCAGCCGCGGGAACAACTGGTAGACGTTGTCCATTTCTGCTGGCAGGGTCGGCTCCTTGGAACGGTAATACGCCCCCATCAGCAGGTTTTCCTCGACCGTCAGCCGGGAAAACACACCGCGGCCTTCCGGTACCAGCGACAGCCCCTGCTTGACGAACTCGTACACCGGCACCCTGGCGATGTCGTGACCATCGTAATGGATCGAGCCACTGCGTGGTTTGACCATGCCGACCAGTGTTTTCAGCGTTGTGGTCTTGCCGGCACCGTTGGCACCGATCAGCGTCACCAGTTCGCCCCGGTCGATGTGAAAATCGATGCCCTTGACAGCCTGAATGCCACCGTAGGCCACTTCCAGATTCTTGACTTCCAAGAGACTCATGCGTGGGCCGCTCCCAGATACGCTTCGATAACGCGCGGATTGCTCTTTACCTCAGACGGCAGGCCTTCGGCAATTTTCTTGCCGTAATCCAGTACTGCGATACGGTCACAGAGCGTCATCATCAATTTGACGTCATGCTCGATCAACAGCAGCGTCACGCCCTGATTACGGATTTTTTCCATCAGGAACTGCAACGCCTCGGTTTCTTTCGGGTTCATCCCCGCTGCCGGTTCATCCAGCGCCAGGAGCGTCGGATCGGTAGCTAGCGCCCGGGCGATTTCCAGCCGGCGCTGGTGACCGTAGCTGAGGTTCTTGGCCCGCTCGCTGGCGACATTGCGGATGCCGACGAAGTCCAGAAGCTCGATCGAGCGCTGGCGGATGGCCTTTTCTTCAGCCATGGTACGCCGGTCGCGCAGGATGGCCCCCAGAGCCCCGGCCTTCGTCCGGACATGCCGGCCGACCATGACGTTTTCCAGTGCCGTCATTTCACCAAACAGGCGGATGTTCTGGAACGTACGGGCAATACCGGCTTCAACCACTACGTGCGGCTTCTTGCGAAAGAGATCCCGGCCGTTGAAGGTGAATGAGCCTTCATCCGGCTGGTACAGACCGGTCAGCACGTTGAACAGCGTGGTCTTGCCGGCACCGTTCGGGCCGATCAGACCGTAAATCTCGCCTTTGTTGATCGTGAGGCCCACTTCATTCAGGGCCACGAGGCCGCCAAAGCGTTTGGTGATGCCTTCGATTTTAAGCAGCGTTTCCGCCATGGCTTACCCCTTGAGTCCATCAGCGGCCTGCGAATCCACTGCAGGCACTTCATCATCGATCGCGTCGTGGAATTCTGCCTTGCGCCGCTTGTTCGGCCACAGGCCTTCCGGACGCAACAGCATGACGAGGATCAGGGCAAGACCGAACAGCAGCATGCGGGCGTTTTCAGGGTCGATCAGCATCTTGCCGAACGCCATCATCTGCACCGGGCCGATGACGTCACGCAGGATTTCCGGCGTCACGGTCAGCAGCACGGCCCCCAGGATCACCCCCGGGATATGTCCCATTCCGCCCAGCACTACCATGGACAGCACCATGATCGACTCGAGCAGGCCGAACGATTCGGGCGACACGAAACCCTGGAAGCTCGAGAACAGTCCGCCGGCCACGCCACCGAACGTGGCCCCGAGGGCAAACGCCAGCAGCTTGATGTTGCGGATGTTGAGCCCCATGGCGCTGGCCGCGATGTCGTCTTCACGCAGGGCCACCCAGGCGCGACCAATGCGGGAATGCTGCAGGCGCGAGCACACCACCACGGTCAGGATGGTCAGGATCAGGAACAGATAGTAATAGAGGTAAACGCTATTGACTGTCACGCCCATGACGGTCAGCGACTTGCCCAACGACACACCGGCCACTTCAACCGGGCGGATCATGTTGATCCCTTGCGGGCCGTTGGTGATATTGACCGGAGCGTTCAGGTTGTTGAGGAAGATCCGGATGATTTCACCGAACCCCAGCGTCACGATGGCGAGATAGTCGCCACGCAGCTTGAGCACCGGTGTGCCCAGCATGATGCCGAAAACGGCAGCCAGGAATGCACCGACCGGCAGGATCATCCACCACGCCCAGAAAATGTCGAAGTGCGGGGAGTTGAGCAGCGCATAGGTATAGGCACCTACGGCATAAAATGCGATGTAGCCCAAATCGAGCAGGCCGGCAAAGCCCACCACAATGTTGAGGCCCAGCGCCAGCATGATGTAAAGGAGTGCGAAATCCAGCGTGCGAACCCAGGAATTGCCCAGCGTCTTGCCGACCAGAAACGGCAGGACTGCCAGCAGGATGCCGCAGAGGATGAACAGCGCGATCTGCGCCTTGCGGGAAAGAGTCATCATGAGGGAAGTCTCCGGATCAGGCGCGTTCAGCGACACGCTCGCCCATCAGGCCGGACGGGCGGAACACCAGAACCAGGATGAGCACGGCAAAGGCAAAGATATCCTGATAGTGCGATCCGAGGAAACCACCGGTCAGGCTGCCGATATAGCCCGCACCCAGCGATTCGATCACGCCGAGCAGGATGCCGCCGACTACTGCGCCTCCCAGGTTGCCGATGCCGCCGAGCACGGCAGCGGTAAAGGCTTTCAGGCCGATGATGAAGCCCATGTGCGAATGCGCCTGGTCATAGTTGGCAGCCACCATCACGCCGGCAATCGCACCCAGTCCGGCACCGATCACGAAGGTAGCGGAAATGACCGAGTTGACATTGACCCCCATGAGTCCGGCGACGGCCGGATTCTGGCTGGTTGCACGCATGGCCCGGCCAAGCTTGGTTTTTTCGGTCATGATCAGCAAGCCGGCCATGATGGCAATGGCCAGTACGATGATGACGACTTGCAGGTCGGTGATACTGGCACCGAACACGTCAATCGGGTTGTGCGGCAGCAGTGACGGGAACGGGATGTAGTTCCGCCCCCAGATCAGGATGGCCACGTTTTGCAGCACGATCGACAGGCCGATGGCGGTAATCAGCGGTGCCAGCCGTGGCGCATTGCGCAGCGGCCGGTAAGCCACACGCTCGATCAGGAACCCGACCAGCATGCAAGTGGGCACCGCCACCATCAATGCCAGCAGGACCAGCACGGGCCCAGGCAAAGCCAGCCCCATGCTTGAAAAAATACCCAGCACACTGATGGTGACCATGGCTCCGATCATGGTCACTTCACCGTGGGCGAAGTTGATCAGGCCCATGATGCCGTAAACCATCGTGTAGCCCAGGGCGATCAGTGCATAGATACTGCCCAGCACAAGGCCGTTCAGTATTTGTTGCAGCAGAATGTCCACAGGATTCTCCTCTGACTCGATAGCGATGCCATAGCCATTAACGCTACCGTTTGTTATATGCAATTACTGTCTATTGCAGACAGAAACGTCGCGAATTATCCCGAGGCCATACTTGACTGTCAACGAAACAAAGATGATTTTATGCGCATTTTTGTGGGTTATGACACCATTCACAGCACTATTTACCAAATAACTACGCTTTTAAAGCGGTTTAATCCAACCTATGAACTGTTTTCGTGCATAGACATGCCATAAACGCACCAATTTAGCGCATGAAATATCTACTTGCCTGATGAGTCAGGTGGATATTCTGCATACCCGGCAATTGACCGACAATTATATTAACCAAAGACCGCACACTATCATTAGGTGTATTTACCTATAAAACATCCGCACCATGATAAGGGCTGTGACGAACAGCATGAAAAAGCCGGCTCGTTTGCAGCCATGCCCGCAAAAGGCATGAACATGCAAACAGCCGGCTAACCGACAATCCGGAATGACTAAAAATCAGGACCAGCGAGGCTGGCAGGCCACGATCCGTACCGGATTTCCTTCCCTGACCTGTAACAGGGCAGCCTGCTCCGGCAACAACAGAAGCTCCTCCGAATCCGGCAACGGTGCCTCAATCAAGATCGCCCGGAACTGTTCCCGCAAATGATTGGCAACCAGCCATTTGTCGCACACGGTATCAGACGGTAAAGAGTCAACATATTTAACTTTCACCTCCCGGCTTTCCCGAACTGCACGAACCTCCTGGACATGAGCCTGCACTGTCGGGCCGGCATCAAAAATATCGACATATCCTTCAAACCGCAGCCCTTCGCTTTCAAACTGGGCCCGGGCTGCGCGGCTGTTTTCGTGCGTACGGGCAATCACGGACTGGGCTTCAGGCGGCAGAAAATCGGCGTACACCGGATACTTGGGCATCAGCTCCGCCAAAAAAGCCTTCTCACCGGCATTGGTCAGGGAATCTGCATATGCAAAATCCAGCCCGAAAAAATGCCGACCCAGTGCTTCCCAGAAAGGGGAGCGGCCATCGGCATCCAGGTAGCCCCGCATTTCAGCGGTTACCACCGGGCCAAACAGTTCCGGATATTGGGCAATGAACAAAAAGCGGGCTTTTGACAGCAGATTGTCGTTGTCTGCCGTCAGATAATCCGGATGCAGGAACAGGGAAGTCAGTTCGCTATAACCGGTGTGATCGTTTGAAAGAAACAGCGTGGCGTGCCGGGAATAGATTCCCAGCTCCTTCGATGCATGCACGATGGTGCCCACCCGGTAGTTGTACCAAGGCTCGCGCAGACCCAGGGCAGCTTCGATCCCGGAAATGCCGGCCAGCTTGCCGGTCTGGCCATCTACAAGCGCAAAGACATAGCGGCGGTCAGCCAGCTCCAGCTCACCGGCGAACGACTGGCATGAGCGCTGGATCAGGAGAGACAACTGTTCCAGATTGGATTGCAACATGCTGCGCCCGGCATCAGCGACCCGGGACAGCTCGACCAGCGCATCAAGATCGCCAGGCTCGACCGGACGAATCAGCATCATGCTGCAACCTCCTCACGAATGGCACATACCAGGTCAGACGTACTGACCAGCAAGGTTTCTGCCACCTCAGGCGTAATCCACAACTGGCCATGCCACAGGCAGGCCTGGGTTTGCACGACCCGGAAATCCACCGATTTGCCATTGGCGACCAGCCAGACATGCGGATTGGTCGGCATGCTGGCGGAGATCACCACCGGCCAGCGCCGGCTACCCGCAATCGTGGCCACGTTGCGGGCATCAGCGGTCAGCACGGCTCCACCATCAAAGATGTCGATATAGCGCTCGGCTTCAAACCCCTCTTGCAGCAAGGCTGCAAACGGCAGCTCGCTCTGGGGATGAATCTGCCCCATGACCTGCTGGGCTGCATCCGGCAACAGCGGAACGTAAACCGGATACGTCGGCATCAGTTCGGCGACAAAAGTCTTGCTTTTGGTGGAAATCAGGTGCTCGGCTTCCACATAACTCATATTGAAGAACCGCCGGCCGATCGCCTCCCAGAACGGCGACTGGTCCTGCTCGTCACACCAGCCGGGAAATTCTGCCACCATTTGCGGAGCAAACCGCTCGGGATGGCTGGCAATGAACAAGAGGTGGGCGCGGGACAGGAAGTTCACCGTAGCAGCCACCGGAGACGGCACGAAACAGCCATCCAGCTGGGTTGCTCCGGTCAGGTCATGGCACATGTTGAGTGCATGAATGCGGTTATTGACCTGCAGGCTCGGACTTGCGTGGACCAGGGTTTCATTGCGGTAGTTGTAAAACGGCTCGTTCAGCCCGGCGCTTGCCACAATGGCCGCCGTTCCCAACGCTTCGCCATCTTCTTCCAGCATGAATACATAGATTTCGTCTCCCTGCCGGCCGGCATCGCTGGCAAATGAAGCCATCGAACGCCGGATGCGGCCAAACAGCTGCTCCCGGTCACCCGGCAGGCTCGTCATCCCGACCCCACTCTGCTCGGCAAAACATTCCAGTGCCGGCAAATCGGACACCCGGACAGGACGAACCTGTAGCATGTGTTTCTCCTGAGTCGTGATTACAGTCGGGTCAACTGGACGGCCGCCTGACGCAAGCGGGCAAGACCTTCGTCGATGTCCGCATCTTCGATGACCAGGCTTGGCGCAAACCGCACCACGTTGGCTCCGGCAACCAGTACCATCAACCCCTGCTGCTCGGCTGCCTTGACCACATCCTTGGCCCGGCTGTCGTAGTCAGCCGCCATGACGGCCCCCAGCAACAGCCCCATGCCGCGCACTTCGGAAAAAAGCCCGAATTCTTCACCAATGGCCCGCAACCCTGCGGCCAGCCGCTCGCTCCTGGCTTTTACGCCACCCAGAACAGCTGGCGTATTGACGATATCGATCACGCGTTCGGCCACGGCCGTAGCCAGCGGGTTGCCGCCATAGGTCGAGCCATGCGTGCCTACCGAGAAACTGGCTGCGACCTTGGCAGTAGTCAGCATTGCACCGATCGGAAAACCGCCACCCAGTGATTTGGCACTGGACAGGATGTCCGGCACGACGCCGTATTGCATGTAGGCATACAGGGAGCCCGTGCGCCCGGCACCGGTCTGTACTTCGTCAAAAATGAGCAAGGCATGGTAGCGGTCGGCCAGTTCACGCGCTGCACGCAAAAAGGCCGGATCAGCCGGCAAGACGCCCCCCTCACCCTGAATGGGTTCCAGCACGATGGCGGCCACGTCCTCACTCATGACTGCTTCCAGCGAGGCAATGTCGTTGTAATTGCAATGACGGATACCGGCCGGAGCCGGTGTAAAACCTTCCACGTATTTGGGCTGGCCGCCGACCGAAACGGTAAACAGTGTCCGGCCATGGAAGCTGTTGCGGGTCGCAACGATGACGTTCTTGCCCGCCCCATGGTTATCCATGGCGTATTTGCGGGCCAGCTTGAAGCTGGCTTCATTGGCTTCTGCGCCGGAATTGCAGAAAAACACCCGCTCGGCGAATGTGGCAGCCGTCAGCTTTCTGGCCAGCCGCAATGCCGGTTCGTTGGTCATGGCATTGGAAACATGCCAGAGTTTTCCGGCCTGTTCGGTCAAGGCTTCAACAAGCTGCGGATGGCAATGTCCCAGGGAATTGACTGCGATGCCACCGGCAAAATCCAGATATTCCCGGCCGTCCTGGTCCCAGAGCCGGGCACCCTGCCCTTTGACCGGAACAAATCCGGCAGGTGCGTAATTCGGCACCATCACTTCATCAAATGTGGCACGCGTAACAGTCAGCGACATCTTGTATTCCCCTGAAAACAATTCTCCGGTATCCATGGCTTTGGTGATTGAAATTCTGGTCAAGCCTCTGGAACCCTTGTCTTTGCCACATGAAATGGCATATCAGCCCGAACTTATCACTTCCGGAGACAGTAGGAAAACACCGATGGCACAAACCGCTAAAAAATGGCTCAATTTACGCTATCCATGCGCAATGGATGCCATCCTCCCGGCCGGTTGACAAAATAGGACGCTTCTTCCGGCCCCCAGCTGCCGGCCGCATAGTCGTATACCGGCATGGACTCGGCCAGCACCGGATCGACAATGTGCCAGGCGGCATCCACCTCGTCCTCGCGGGCGAACAGCCCCGGGTCGCCGCGCACGGCATCCAGCAGCAGGCGCTCGTACGGCCCGGCCTCCTCCGGATGCTGATGCATGGCAAACAGCTCGACGGTTTCTCCGCTCATGCTCTCGCCAGGTGCCTTGACCCTGGCTCCCATCGCAATGGCAACATCAGGGGAAAGCCGGAAACGCAGGTAATTGCTGTAGCCCAGATGATGCTCGCCAAACATGGCCTGGGGCGGGCGCCGGAACTCCACCATCACCTCCGTGGCCGAAACAGGCAGCCTTTTGCCGGCTCGCAAATACACGGGAACACCCGCCCAGCGCCAGTTGTGGATTTCCAGCCGGACAGCGGCGTAGGTTTCCACACGGGATTCAGGCGCCACCCCGTCCTCCTGCCGGTAACCACGGTATTGGCCGCGTACGACATTGCCGGCTTCCAGCGGTCGCACCGCCCGCAACAGCTTGGCTTTTTCATCCCGCACAGCCTCGATGTCGTCACCGGTCGGTGCCTCCATGGTCAGGCAAGCCAGCACCTGCAACAGGTGATTCTGGATCACGTCACGTATTGCGCCGGCTTCTTCATAGAAACGTCCGCGACTGCCGACACCGGATTTTTCGGCCAGCGTAACCTGGATATTGTCGATGTAGTGACGGTTCCAGACCGGCTCCAGAAAGCTGTTGGCAAACCGGAAATACAGCAGGTTCTGGACCGCCTCCTTACCCAGGTAGTGATCAATCCGGAACACGTCCCGCTCGCGGAAAACCCCGTGCAAGACCCGGTTGAGCGCCCGGCTGCCGGCCAGATCCCTCCCGAACGGCTTTTCCACGACTACCCGCGCCCCGCGCGCTGCCCCGGCATGATCAAGGCCGCCAATCACCACCGGGAACAGCGAGGGCGGGATCGCCAGGTAATACAGGGGATGCTGGCGACCGGCCAGAGCCTCCCGCAGGCGCACGTAAGTTGCACTGTCATGGTAATCGCCCTGCACGAAGTCCAGCCGTGCTTCCAGACGCGCACAAGCCGCCGGATCAATCTTCAGCTGCGCCTGTTGCAATGATTCGCGCAACCGGGCAACCAGCCCTGCCCGGTCAAACTCCCCGCGAGCAACACCGATAACCGGCAGATCCAGCTGCTGCCGGGCAAACAGACTGTAAACCGCCGGCAATATCTTGCGAAAAGCCAGATCCCCGCTGACACCGAACAGCACCAGTGCATCGCATATAACCGGAATCATGCTTTGGATCTAACGGGCGAAGAATTCATGTGGCCGCCAAACTGGTAGCGCAGCGCCGACAGCAGGCGGTTGGCAAAGTCATCCTGGCCGCGCGAGCTGTAGCGCCCGAACAGGGCCGCAGTCAGCACCGGACAAGGCACTCCGGAATCCACCGCAGCCCGCACGGTCCAGCGCCCTTCACCCGAATCGGCCACCTGCGGGGAAAACTGCTCCAGATCCGGATCAAGCAGCAGGGACATGGAAGCCAGGTCAAGCAGCCAGCTGGAAATCACGCTGCCATGTCGCCACAGCTCGGCAATGTCCGCCAGAGGCAGCGTGTAGGAATAATGATCCGGGTCCACCCCTGGCTGGGGAGGCAGATGGCTGGCAAAGTCAGCGTGTTCCAGCAGATTGAAGCCCTCGGCCAGCGCGGCCATCATGCCGTACTCGATGCCGTTATGGACCATTTTGACAAAGTGGCCCGACCCGGACTGTCCGCAGAACAGGAATCCGCGCTCGGCCCCAGCGGCTTCGGGAGGTGTACTGGGAGCCAGTGCCATGAATACCGGCTCCAGCCGCTTGGCCGCCATCGGGTCACCACCGATCATCAGGCAATAACCGCGCTCCAGCCCCCAGATTCCGCCGGATACGCCGACATCCAGATAGTGCACTCCCCGCACGTCACACTGCCGGGCACGGGCACGAGTGTCCTGATAGAAGGCATTACCACCGTCAACGATGATGTCGCCCGCGTCCATATACGGCAGGATTTCGCTCAGGACCAGATCAACACGTCCGACCGGTAGCATCATCCAGATGATCCGTGGCGAAGGTAACCGGGCACACATGTCCGCCAGATCAATCATGACATGCGCACCGCACTCGGCCAGCGCTTCGCTGGCGGCCAGGTTCACATCATTGACATACACATGATGCCCGCCGTGAATCAGGCGACGCGTCATATTGCTGCCCATGCGGCCCAGCCCGATCATGCCGAGTTCCATTTCATTCTCCAATCAAGTGTTGCCCGCCTGTTATAGCAGCCGGGTCATTTCCTGACGGGACTCAGAAACGAACGGTCATATCCTGCATCACGGTTACATGGCACGCCAGCCGGACCTGTGCCGGATCATCTTCAAACAGCGTGCCGGTTACCGCAGAGGGAGGCAGGAATCCATGCCGGATCAGGACATTGCGCTCTTTTCTGGCCAGTTGAACCGGCTCTGGCTGACCGGCATGACCGAGTGTCACGGCACAGGCACCACAGGTTCCGTGCCCGCATCGCCACCAGAGTGGCAGCCCTTCATTCCGGATGACATCAATCAAGAGGGTACCGGCGGGCACGGACAGTGTGCGCGGGGCCGGCAAACGTGACGACTCAAAGGTCACGCGGAACATATGCATTAATCCACGTCATTGGTTGACCTGATTATGAGCCTGCATGACAAGCCGGCCAGCATGGATTTTGCTGCGGGCAAACGCCTGCCTGCATACAGCCGAAACCTCGTCAGGAGAAAGGCAACAGCTTCCTCCATGCATTGTCCATGAACAATCATCACAAAAGAGTCACATGCACCTGGAGTATCTGCACTGTTTGTTGATGGATCATGGACTTGGCGCATTTGCTTTCTGGCGGAACTGGCTCATCATTCAGCCTGTCCATTTTTTCATGACTTCCAGAATCAAGCATGTTGTCCTCAAAACACGCTCCGGAGCGGAGACCCTCGGCAGAAAACCTCCAGGATGGAGAAGATGCCGGATTGACCAAACGCATCGAGCGGCTGGAAAACAAGATCGACAGCCTTGAAAAGGAACTGTGGTTCCGGTCGCGGCGCTATAACGCGGCACTGACCAGCATGCAGCGCACGCTCAACATCACGATTGCCAGCGCCATGCTGGTCGCCACCATTTTCTGCATCTGGATATTCTTCATCCAGCACAAACAGAACCTGTCATACACCATCACCCAGCCGCTCTCCAGTGCGCCGCTTCCACAGGTGGCACCGGCCCGCCTGCCGCACCCGAGCCTGCCGGTCCAGATGGTTCCCATGCGCTAAAGGCCTTTCATCCGGACGACCGCCACGTTGCTGCGTGTTTTTACCGGACGATGCAACGGCGGCAGGACAAACAAAAAGCCGGGCAATTTGCCCGGCTTTTTTCATCCAGCATGCCCCCAGGGCATGACTGGCATCAGTACAGGATCAGGCCTGAGGCGCGTCAGCCAGAGCAGCCTTGATCGACAGGCGGATACGGCCACGCTCGTCGGTTTCCAGCACTTTGACTCGTACTTGCTGGCCTTCCTGGAGGTGATCGGCCACATTGGCAATCCGTTCGTTGGCAATCTGGCTGATGTGTACCAGACCGTCACGCCCCGGCATGATCTGCACGATCGCACCGACGTTCTTGTCGAGGATCTTGACCACGGTGCCTTCGTAGATCTTGCCGATTTCCACTTCAGCCGTGATTTCCTCGATACGGCGCTTGGCCTCTTCTGCACCTTCGGCCGAAACCGAAGCGATGGTGATCAGGCCGTCTTCGGCGATATCGATGCTGGTACCGGTTTCTTCGGTCAGGGCACGGATCACCGAGCCACCCTTGCCGATCACGTCGCGGATCTTGTCCGGATTGATGCGCAGGGTGTACAGGCGCGGAGCGTGGGTCGACAGTTCCTGAGGAGCGTCGATGGCGCTCTTCATGATGCCGAGGATGTGCAAACGGCCTTCCTTGGCCTGGTCCAGCGCCACCTGCATGATTTCCTTGGTGATGCCCTGGATCTTGATGTCCATCTGCAGCGCAGTCACACCGTTTTCGGTACCGGCCACCTTGAAGTCCATGTCACCGAGGTGATCTTCGTCACCCAGGATGTCGGTCAGGACGGCAAAGCGGTTGTCTTCAAGGATCAGGCCCATGGCGATGCCGGCCACGTGGGCAGACAGCGGTACACCGGCATTCATCAGGCTCAGGCAGCCACCGCAGACCGAGGCCATCGACGACGAACCGTTGGATTCAGTGATTTCCGAAACCACGCGCATCGAGTAGCTGAAGTCTTCCTGTTTGGGCAGCACGGCGATCAGCGCGCGCTTGGCCAGACGGCCGTGGCCGATTTCACGACGCTTGGGCGGACCCATGCGGCCGGTTTCACCGGTGGAGTACGGCGGGAAGTTGTAGTGCAGCATGAAGCGGTCGGTGTATTCGCCGGCCAGCGCGTCAATGATCTGCTCGTCCTGCTTGGTACCCAGTGTGGTGGACACCATCGCCTGGGTTTCGCCGCGGGTGAACAGCACCGAGCCGTGGGCACGCGGCAGCACGCCGGTACGGATGGCGATCGGGCGCACGGTACGGGTATCACGACCGTCAATACGCGGTTCGCCGGCAAGGATCTGGCCGCGCACGACGTTGGCTTCCAGTTCCTTGAACAGGCTCTTGATGTGGTTGGCGCGCAGGGTCTCGGTTTCTTCGGTGATCAGGGCGGCTTTGACCTTGCTCCATGCTTCACCCAGCGCCTGGCTGCGGGCCTGCTTCTGGCGGATCTTGAATGCAGCAGCCACGTCGGCTTCGGCCAGTGCCTTGACCTGGGCAACCAGTTCGGAGTCTTCAGCAGCCGGAGCCCATTCGAAGATCACCGGGTTGACTTCGTCGGCCAGTTCGTTGATGGCCTTGATGGCAGCCTGCATCTGCTCGTGGCCGTACACCACGGCGCCGAGCATGACTGCTTCCGGCAGTTGTTGGGCTTCGGACTCGACCATCAGCACGGCCGATTCGGTACCGGCCACCACGAGATCCAGCTGGCTGGTCGTGAGTTCGGTCTTGGTCGGGTTGAGGATGTATTCGCCGTTGGCGTAACCCACGCGGGCAGCCCCGATCGGGCCCATGAACGGCACACCGGCCAGCACCATGGCAGCCGAAGCACCGATCATGGCCGGGATGTCGGCATCGACTTCAGGATTGAGCGACATCACGGTCGCCACGACCTGCACGTCGTGGTAGAAGCCGGCCGGGAACAGCGGGCGGATCGGACGGTCGATCAGGCGGCAGGTCAGGATTTCCTTTTCGCTCTGCTTGCCTTCGCGCTTGAAGAAGCCGCCCGGGATCTTGCCGGCAGCGTAGGTACGTTCGTAGTAATCGACGGTCAGCGGGAAAAAGTCCTGCCCTGGCTTCACGTCCTTGTTGACGGTCACGGCGACCAGCACGACGGTATCGTCCATGCTTACCAGCACACTGCCGGAGGCCTGGCGGGCGATTTCACCGGTTTCGAGCTTGACGGTGTGACGACCGTACTGGAAGGTCTTGCTGAATTTGTTGAACACTGAGGTTTTCCTTGAGGCTTGAGCCACCCCACGGGTGGCGGGCTGCAACGGGAACCCCTACCTATCATCGCGACAACCTGACCACGATAGGTAGAGGCTCCCCCCCGTTGCGAAACAGTAATGGTGCTGCGGTACTGCCGGTCACAGCATAAACAATCTGCGGCAACCCATAAACAAAGAGGTCGCAAACCTGAGTCTGCGACCTCTCCGTGATACGAAGCTTACTTGCGCAGACCCAGACGGGTAATCAGGGCGCGATAGGCTTCGGCGTCGGTGCGCTTGAGGTAGTCAAGCAGCTTGCGACGACGGCTCACCATTTTCAGGAGGCCACGACGGCTGTGGTGATCCTTGGTGTTGGCCTTGAAGTGCGGGGTCAGGTCATTGATGCGGGCGGTCAGCAGTGCCACTTGCACTTCCGGGGAACCGGTATCGCCTTCAGCGCGCTGGTAGTCCTTGACGATTTCCGCCTTCAGTTCGGTCGAGATGGCCATTTTTTGTTTCCATTTTCAAAAAGCAGGGACGCAAGTCCCGAGACAAGCACGGTGAGCCGCAACCCTTCCGTACTCCCAAGTGCCGGCATCAGTCCTCGCGGGCTTTTGCCAGCATTCGATCCGGCCATAACCTGCCGTCTGCACGGATTTCGCCAAGGCCGAAAAAACGCCCGTCTTCTGCGTACAGGCGCAAGCGCGAGATTGTCGCAGCTTTCTCATCCCTCTGCACGGCTTTTTCCGGATCAACGGCAGCCGGCTGACCATGCGTCATGCGCTGGAAATCCGCCTCGTCCACCACGACCCGGGGCAAGTGGCTGACCAGGATATCCGCCGGCAACAGCAGTCCGTCGCGGCCGGCCTCATCCAGTGCCTCCAGTTGCTCCAGCGTCACGGTCTGCTCCAGCCGGAAGCCGGCGGTGGTCGTGCGCCGCAGGTCAGTCAGATAAGCACCACATCCCAGACGTTCACCGATGTCAGCCGCCAGCGTGCGGATATAGGTCCCCTTGCTGCACGCCACGTCCATGACCGCCGTTTCGCCGTCAAACGCCAGCAGATCGATCCGGTGAATCGTCACCTGCCTCACTTTGCGCTCGATTTCGATTCCGGCACGGGCATACTCATAGAGCGCCTTGCCCTGGAACTTGAGGGCGGAATACATCGGCGGTACCTGCTCGATTACGCCCATGAAATCCCGGATGACCGCTTCCAGCCGTTCACGGTCAAAACCCGGCGGCGCCACCGGAGTAATCTCGCCCTCGCGGTCCAGCGTCGAGCTGACCGCCCCGAAACGCAGCGTGGCCCGATAGCCCTTGTCGGCATCCAGCAGAAAGGCCGAAAACTTGGTGGCCTCACCAAAGCACAGGGGCAGCAAACCGGTTGCCAGTGGATCCAGCACACCGGTATGCCCGCCCTTCTGGGCACGATACAGCCAGCGGGCCCGTTGCAGGGCCGTGTTGCTGGTCATGCCGCATGGCTTGTCCAGTAACAGCACGCCATCCAGCGGACGGCGCTCAATGCGGGGTTTCTGTTGCGCCATGCCGATGTATCAGTCCTGCTTGTCGTCGTCGCGTGGCAACTGTGCGTCAGCTTCTGCCACCTGATCCAGCAGGCGGTCCATGTACATGCCGCGCTCGACCGACTCGTCGTACACAAAATGCAGTTCCGGCACGGTAAAGAGCCGGATGCCACGGGCAATTTCGCTGCGCAGCCAGCCAGACGCCCTCTCCAGCGTGGACTGGGTTTCCGACAGGTCCTCGCTGTTCAGCACGGTATAAAACACTTTGGCGTGCGAATAATCGCGCGTGACCTCCACCCCGGTCAGGGTAATGAAGCCGGTGCGCGGATCTTTCAGCTCGACCCGGATCAGTTCGGCCAGATCACGCTGGATCTGGTCGGCCACCCGGTCAGCACGGGAAAATCCCTTTTTGCGAGCCATGATTCTGTCTCCTGAAACAAAAAGGCGGCGGGAATCGCCCCGCCGCCCTGTCATGCAACCCGGTTACAGCGAGCGGGCAACTTCGACGATTTCGTAGGCTTCCAGCTGGTCGCCTTCGAGCAGGTCGTTGAAACCCTTGAGCATGATGCCGCAGTCGTAGCCCTGCTTGACTTCCTTGACGTCGTCCTTGAAACGCTTGAGGGAGTCGAGCTCGCCGTCGTGCACCACCACGTGGTTGCGGATGACGCGAATGCGCGAAGTCCGCTTGACCATGCCGTCGATGACCATGCAACCGGCAATCGTGCCGACCTTGGACACCACGAAGAGCTGACGCACTTCGGCGGTACCGGTGATTTCTTCCTTCTTCTCCGGTGCCAGCATGCCCGACAGCGCCGACTTCACTTCGTCGATTGCATCGTAGATCACGTTGTAGTAACGGATGTCCACGCCGTTGGCTTCGGCCACCTTGCGGGCAGTGGCATCGGCACGGGTGTTGAAGCCGATGATGACCGCATTGGAAGCCGCTGCCAGGTTGACGTCGGATTCGGTGATGCCACCGACGCCCGAGTGCAGGATCTGCACGCGCACTTCGTCGGTCGACAGCTTTTGCAGGCTGCCGGCCAGGGCTTCGTACGAACCTTGTACGTCGGCCTTGATGATCAGCGGCAGGGAACGGACTTCGCCTTCGGCCATCTGGGCAAACATGTTTTCCAGCTTGGCGGCCTGCTGCTTGGCAAGGCGGACGTCGCGGTACTTGCCGGCGCGGAAGTTGGCGATTTCACGCGCCTTCTTCTCGTCAGCCAGCACCATGGCGTCTTCACCGGCACCCGGCACATCCGACAGGCCGAGGATTTCCACCGGAATCGACGGACCGGCTTCTTCGATCTGCTTGCCGTCTTCGTCCAGCATGGCACGCACGCGGCCGAATGCGGTACCGGCCAGCAACACGTCACCCTTGCGCAGGGTACCCGACTGCACCAGCAGCGTTGCCACCGAGCCACGCCCCTTGTCCAGACGGGCTTCGACGATGATGCCCTTGGCCGGAGCATCAACCGGAGCGGTCAGTTCCAGCACTTCGGCCTGAAGCAGGATGGCTTCCAGCAGTCCGTCGATGTTGAGGCCTTGCTTGGCCGACACTTCGACAAACTGGGTGTCGCCACCCCAGTCTTCCGGCACCACTTCCTGGGCAACCAGTTCCTGGCGGATGCGCTCGGGGTTGGCACCCTGCTTGTCAATCTTGTTGACGGCCACCACGATCGGCACACCGGCGGCCTTGGCATGGTGGACGGCTTCGATGGTCTGCGGCATCACGCCATCGTCAGCGGCCACTACCAGCACCACGATGTCGGTTGCCTTGGCACCACGGGCACGCATGGCGGTAAACGCTTCGTGACCCGGGGTATCGAGGAAGGTGATCATGCCGCGCGGGGTATCCACGTGGTAAGCACCGATATGCTGGGTAATGCCACCGGCTTCACCGGCAGCCACCTTGGCTTTGCGGATACGGTCCAGCAGCGAGGTCTTGCCGTGGTCGACGTGGCCCATCACGGTCACGACCGGCGCACGGTGCTCCTGCCTGGCTTCGACGACATTGCCGTCTTCGACATCCAGATAGGCTTCCGGATCATCGGTCTTGGCAGCCTTGCCAATGTGGCCGAGCTCCTCGACTACGATCAGGGCGGTTTCCTGGTCAAGCACCTGGTTGATGGTGACCATCATGCCCATCTTCATGAGCGCCTTGATCACTTCAGCAGCCTTCACGGCCATCTTGTGAGCCAGATCGGCCACCGAAATGGTTTCCGGCACCATGACTTCATGCACGATCGGCTCGGCCGGTGCCTGGAAGGCGTGCTGGTTGTCCTGCTGCTGACGCTTGCCCTTGCGGGAGCCGCTCTTCCAGCCCGAGGAGGCATCGCCGCCGCGGGTCTTCAGGCCGCCACGCTTCTTGCCACCATCGCGGTCGTTATTGCCGCCACCGGGTTTCTTGCCGCCGGTACCACGACGGTCGTCGCCGCCACTGCCAGCCGGGCGGGCTGCCCCTGCGGGTGCGCCAGCCGGAGCCGGACGGGCACCACCGGCAGCCGGACGGGCTGCCGAAGCCGGACGGGCCGCACTGCGGCCATCAGCCGGTTTGGCCGGCCGCGATTCCGCAGGCTTTTCAGCCACCGGCTTCGGATTAGCCGCTTCCTGGGCCTTTTGCTGGGCGGCCAGCTTGGCTGCCATGCGGCGGGCCTCGCGCTCCTGGCGTTCACGGATCAGGGCTTCCTGACGGGCACGCAGCTCGGCCTGACGACGCTCTTCGGCTTCACGCGAGGCGATTTCCTCGGCGCTCAGAATCGACACGGGGCGGGCGGCAGGTGCAGCAGCCGGCTGTGCGGTTTCGGCAGCAGGAGCTGCCTCGGCAGCGGGCTTGGCCGGTTCAGCCTTGACAGGCTCCGGCTTCGGCTCCGGTTTGGCAGCACGAGCAGACTCGGCTTTGGCAGGCTCGGTTTTCGGCTCCGGCTTGCGCTCGGTACGAACGGCCGGGGCGCCCACACGGTCAGCCGGCTTGAGCGCCGGTTCGGCGGCAGGGGCCTGCGGACGGGCTTCCGGCTCATGCACTTCGGCAGGCTGGGCCTCCTGGGCTACAGCAGGCGCTGCTGCCGGACGGGCGGCTTCGGCCGGGCGCTCCAGCACGCGCTTCTTGCGCACTTCTACCTGGATGGTGCGTGAGCGGCCGGAAGCATCGTTGGCACGCACTTCTGAGGTTTCCTTGCGCTTGAGCGTGACACGCCCGCCTTCGTTGCGGCCTTGCCGCAGGAAGTCAAGGAGGCGCTCCTTGTCCGTGTGACTCAATGCGTCATTGATGGAAGTTTTGTTGACACCGGCGGATTTGAGCTGTTCGAGCAAATGCTCGGGCTGCATCTTCAACTCGCCGGCGAACTGTTTGACATTCATTTCTTGCATGCGGTTTCCTGTTCCATGCTTCTCGTCCGGTTCGCCGGGCGTTACTTCTGTTCAAACCAGTGCTCGCGCGCCTTCATGATCAGTGCGCGGGCCTCGTCTTCGGTGATGTTGGTCATGTCGGCCAGCTCATCGACGGCGAGGTCGGCCAGGTCGTCACGGGTGGTGACGCCATTTTCGGCCAGCTTGACCAAGACGTCCTGCGTCATGCCCGGCAGTTCGCGCAGGGCTTCTTCGACGCTGTTCATCTTTTCTTCTGATGCGATTGCCTGGGTCAGCAGGGCTTCACGGGCACGGCTGCGCAGCTCGTTGACGGTTTCAGCGTCGAAATAGCTGATCTGCAGCATTTCCTCGAGCGGTACGTAGGCAATTTCTTCCAGCGTGGTAAAGCCTTCGCTGGCCAGCACGTCGGCCACGTCCTGGTCGACATCCAGGGCATCCATGAAGAGCCGCTTCATGGCGGCGTCTTCTGCCTCGTGCTTTTCCTCGGCTTCGGCCACGGTCATGATGTTTAGCACCCAACCGGTCAGCTCGGAAGCCAGACGCACGTTCTGGCCGCCTCGACCGATGGCCAGCGCCAGCTGGTCTTCGGCCACGACGACATCCATGGCGTGCTTGTCTTCGTCGATCAGGATGCGCTGCACCTCGGCCGGCGACAGGGCATTGATGACGTACTGCACGATGTCGCCAGCCCACAGCACGATGTCGACACGCTCACCGCCCAGCTCGTTGGTCACGGCCTGCACGCGCGAACCGCGCATGCCGATGCAAGTGCCTTGCGGATCAAGACGCGGGTCATTGGCCTTGACGGCGATCTTGGCACGGCTGCCTGCATCACGGGCGCAGCCCTTGATTTCAAGCATGCCGTCGTCGATTTCCGGCACTTCCTGACGGAAAAGCTCGGTAATGAACTGCGGCGCAATGCGCGAGAGGATGATCTGCGGCCCGCGCCCCATGCGGTCCACGCGCAGCAGGTAGGCCTTGACCCGGTCACCGACCCGCAGGTTTTCCTTGGGGATTTGCTGCTCACGCGGCAGCAGGGCTTCGAGCTTGCCAAGATCAATGATCACATTGCCGCGCTCAATACGCTTGATGGCTCCTGACACCAGTTTTTCGTTGCGGTCCAGGAAGTCGTTAAGCACCTGCTCACGCTCGGCATCACGAATCTTCTGCAGGATGACCTGCTTGGCAGTCTGGGCTCCGATACGACCGAATTCGATAGCCTCGACCGGCTCCTCCTTGATGGTTCCGACAACGGCTTCGACTTCGTGCTCGGCCGCGTCAGACATGGCGATCTGGCGGCTGGGGAATTCATGGTCGTTGTCTTCCACCACGGTCCAGCGGCGGAAGGTTTCATAGGCGCCAGTCTGCCGGTCGATCGACACACGCACGTCGATTTCGTCCTGATTGGTATCCTGGCTGATTTTCTTTTTGGTGGCCGAAGCCAGAGCCAGTTCAAGGGCACCGAAAACGATGTCCTTGCTGACGTTTTTTTCACGTGCCAGTGCATCCACCAGCAACAGAATTTCGCGACTCATGATTCCTCCGAATTCTTGCACCCACACATCCTGTGGGCTATCGCCGCAGTCGGCTGTCCCCGTTTGCCCGCTTAAAACTGCGGGTCAAGCCGGGCCTTGTCGATGCTGGCAAGCGGAATCGCCACGCGCTCGCCATCGATATCGAGTTCGACCTGTCCGTCTGTCAGCCCGACCAGCGTGCCGGCAAACTTCTTGCGCTCGCCAATCAGCTGGCGTGTCTTGATGCGTACCTTCTCTCCGGCAAAGCGCACATAATCCGCTTCGCGCGTCAACGGCCGGTCAAGACCGGGCGAGCTGACTTCCAGCCGGTCATAATCGATATTTTCCACAGTGAAAAGCCGCGTCAGGTGGTTGCTCACCTTGACGCAATCATCCAGCGCAATTCCTGCCGGCGCGTCGATGAATACGCGCATCAGGCCGCCATGCCCGAGCTCGAAATCGACCAGTTCATAACCCAACCCGGACAGGGTGGTTTCCAACAACGTACGGACATCCATTCAGTTTCGTTCCGCAAATAAAAAATGGGCGAAACGCCCATCCCTAAACAATTGGATTTTACCTGCTTTTCCGCCGGAAGAAAACCGCGCCGTGCCTTATCTTTGGCGGGAGGTACACGCTTCGGCTCGCGCCCCTCTCTTTACGACATGCGGATAACTGGGCTAAAGTCCCCCAAAATCAAACGGACGTTTGGTTTGTCATGTCAACCACACTCAACATGACCGCACCAGGCAGACATACAAGACCTGCGCTACAGCAGCGCAACCGAGGAGAGACACCCATGGAAAAGATCTGGTTCAAGAATTACGAGCCGGGAGTGCGTCATGAAGTCGACACCAACGAGTTCGCCTCGATCCCGGACGTCTTCCGTCAGGCCGTCGAACAGTTTCGTGACCGTCCGGCCATGGCCAACATGGACAAGGTGCTGAGCTACGGCGAACTGGATGTCCTGAGCCGCGAATTCGGCTCCTACCTGCAAAACCGGCTCAAGCTTGTCCGCGGCAACCGCGTGGCCGTCATGATGCCCAATCTGCTGCAATACCCGGTTGCGGTATTCGGCATCCTGCGGGCCGGCTATACCGTGGTCAACGTCAACCCGCTCTATACGCCGCGCGAACTTGAACACCAGCTCAAGGATGCCGGCGCCGACGCCATCGTGATCGTCGAGAATTTTGCCAGCGTGCTGGAGCAGGTGATCCGCCGAACCCCGGTCAAGCAAGTCATCGTCACTGGCGTAGGCGACCTCCTTGGCTTCCCCAAGCGGACCATCGTCAACTTCGTGCTGCGCAAGGTGAAGAAGATGGTGCCGCCCTACCGGCTGCCAGGCCATGTCCGCTTCCTGGATGCACTGGCCGCCGGGCGCCAGAGCAGCTGCCAGGATGCAGCGCTGACCCACGACGACATTGCCTTCCTCCAGTACACCGGCGGCACCACCGGCGTTTCCAAAGGTGCCATGCTCACCCACGGCAACATCGTGGCCAACATGCAGCAAGCTGCCGAATGGGTGAAAAACCAGGTCCGCCCCGGACAGGAAATCATCGTCACCGCCCTGCCGCTCTACCACATCTTCTCGCTGACGGCGAACCTGATGGTCTTCACCCGCTCCGGCGCCCTCAACATCCTGATCACCAATCCGCGCGACATCCCGGGCTTCATCAAGGAAATGGGCAAGTACAAGGTTACGGCCATGACCGGCGTCAACACCCTGTTCAACGCCCTGCTCAACCACCCGGACTTTGCCAGGCTTGATTTTTCCAGCTGGCGGGTTGTACTCGGAGGCGGCATGGCGGTCCAGAAAGCCGTGGCAGACAAATGGAAACAGGTCACCGGCATTCCGCTGATCGAAGCCTACGGCCTGACCGAAACCAGCCCGGCCGCCTGCATCAACCCGTTGACCCTGCCGGCCTACAACGGCTGCATCGGCCTGCCCGTGCCCTCCACCGACATCCAGATCCGTGATCTGGAAGGGTGCGAAGTCCCCATGGGTGAGGCCGGCGAACTGTTCATCAAGGGTCCGCAGGTCATGAAAGGCTACTGGAACCGGCCGGAAGAAACCGCCAAAGTGCTGGGGCAGGACGGCTTTCTGGCCACCGGTGACATGGCGGTCATCACTCCCGACGGCTTCGTCAAGCTGGTCGACCGCAAAAAGGACATGATCCTGGTTTCGGGTTTCAACGTTTACCCGAACGAAATCGAGGACGTGGTCGCCATGCATCCGGGAGTACTTGAGGTGGCCTGCATCGGCCTGCCGGACGACAAGTCGGGCGAAGTCGTCAAGGTATTCGTCGTCCGCAAGGATCCGGCACTGACCGAGCGAGACATCATCGAACACTGCAAGGCCAACCTGACCGGTTACAAAGTTCCAAAATTCGTAGAATTCCGTAACGAACTGCCCAAGACCAACGTCGGCAAGATCCTGCGCCGCGCCCTCAGGGACGAAACCACGGCCTGAGCCGCGGCATTCCGGCATTTCCAGCCATCCCGGCCATGTGTTGCACATGGCCGTTTTCTTGTCTGTCACGCCGCCGTGGCGACATAACAACGACAAGTCTGCATGCTATAGTCGCCCACTTTCCGCTGCCGACCGGCAGCTCAACCCGAACCGACCCGATCATGCTCAGCCTCTACGGCATCCCCAACTGCGGCAGCGTCAAAAAAGCCCGCCTCTGGCTCGAAAACCACGGCATCGACTACTGCTTCCATGACTTCAAAAAAGCCGGCATCGACGCCGCCAGACTGGAAAGCTGGCTTGACCAGGTGCCCGCAGATACGCTGCTCAACCGTAAAGGTACGACCTGGCGCAGCCTGAGCGATGCCGACAAGGCGCGCGCAGCAAGCCGCGAAGGCACCATCGGCCTGATGCAGCAATATCCCTCGCTCATCAAGCGTCCTGTCGTGGAAACCGGCAGCAGCCTGCTGGTCGGCTTTGACGAAACCCGTTACACCGAAAGCTTCGGCGCATGAATCCGACTCTCGAACTCGCCCGCGAACTGATCTGCCGCAACTCCACCACGCCGGACGATGCCGGCTGCCAGGCACTGATGATCGCGCGCCTGGAACGCATCGGCTTCACGGTCGAACGCATGCGTTTTGGTGAAGTGGACAATTTCTGG
This sequence comes from Laribacter sp., assembly GCA_018055005.1. Taxonomy (GTDB): domain Bacteria; phylum Pseudomonadota; class Gammaproteobacteria; order Burkholderiales; family Aquaspirillaceae; genus Laribacter. The sequence goes on along the minus strand of JAGPIM010000003.1, from coordinate 3,537 downwards.
GCCCGGCGCGGCACCGGCAGCCCGACACTGTGTTTTGCCGGCCATACCGACGTGGTACCGACAGGCCCGCTGGCTGCCTGGCATTCCGATCCGTTCGAGCCTGTCGAGCGGGACGGCCACCTGTTCGGCCGGGGTGCTGCCGACATGAAAACCTCGCTGGCTGCGTTCGTGACTGCCATTGAAGATTTTGTTGCCGGATATCCGGACCACAAGGGCTCCATCGCCCTGCTGGTGACCTCTGACGAAGAAGGCGTGGCCGTGCACGGAACGCGTGCCGTCGTGGAAACCCTGGCAGCCCGCGGTGAAACCTTCGACTGGTGCATCGTGGGTGAACCCACCTCAGCCCGGCAGTTCGGCGACACCATCAAGAACGGCCGTCGCGGCTCGCTGTCCGGCAAGCTGACCGTCAAGGGCGTACAGGGCCACATCGCCTACCCGCATCTGGCCAGGAATCCGGTCCACCTGCTGGCTCCGGCACTGGCAGAGCTGGCCGCCATCCGCTGGGACGAAGGCAACGCCCATTTCCCGCCGACCAGCTGGCAGGTATCCAACATCCATGGCGGTACCGGCGCCACCAACATCATTCCCGGCACGGTCGAAGTGCAGTTCAATTTCCGTTTTTCGACCGAGCAGACTGCTGACGGCCTGAAAAATGCAGTTCATTCCTTGCTGGACAGGCATGGTCTGGACTACGAACTGGAATGGAGCCTGTCAGGCAACCCGTTCCTGACCGCTACCGGTGACCTGATTGCCGCCATTGAAACAGCCGTGAAAGACGTCACCGGCATCATGCCGGAGCTCAATACCAGCGGCGGCACGTCTGACGGGCGTTTCATCAAGGATGTGTGCCGCGAAGTCATTGAATTCGGCCCTCTCAACGCCACCATTCACAAAGTCAACGAGTGCGTGGCAGTGGAGGATGTGCCAAAACTGTCAGAGATATACAGGCGGACACTGGCATCCCTTCTGGCCCGCTGACAGCGGGCTTTTTTGTTTGTGCGAAATTCCGGATAACCATGGAAGTCTTCAAGATATTCATTGCGCTTCTCGTGCTGGTCAACCCGATCGGGGCCATTCCGATCTTCATCAGCCTGACCCCCAACTCGACGGCAGAAGAGCGCCAGCGCATTGCGCTGACCACATCCAAAGCGGTGGCCATCGTCACGGTCACCTTTGCCCTGCTGGGCGAAACCATCCTGAAATTCCTGAACATCAGCGTCGGGTCGTTTCAGGTCGGCGGCGGCATCCTGATGATGCTGATTGCCATCGCCATGATGAACGCCAAGCAGACCCCGACCAAGACCACGCGCCAGGAGCAGGAAGAAGCCGAGTTCAAGACCAACATCGCCGTCGTACCGCTGGCCATTCCGCTGATGACCGGTCCGGGCACCATGTCCACCATCATCATCTACGCCAGCACTTCGCACGACTGGATAGAACTTTTGATGCTGCTGCTGGCCTGCGGCCTGATCGCCGTCACCTGCTATGTGGCCCTGCGTGCCGCCACACCCATCAGCCGCATGCTCGGCCAGACCGGCATCAACATTGTCAACCGGGTGATGGGCATGGTGCTGGCTGCCGTGTCGGTGGAAGTCATTGTCAACGGGCTGTACCGGCTGTTTCCGATGCTCAATCATTGAGGATGAATTTGCGCCATAACAGAGTATTGTGAACAATTCCGCATAAATCGGTATTTCAGGTTAAACTTCTATAGGTTGCCGTCCTGTTTACTCTCACCCGGCGAATGCTGTGCAGGTTCGCTTACTTGGCTGCTTATCGTGCCCATTCCGCTCCGCAAACGACTCCACGCTGACTCTGCGCCGCCAACGCTCAGGCGTTATGGCTTCCTGCTGCTGCCGCGTTTCTCGCTGTCGAGCTACGCACTGGCAATGGACGTACTTGCCGCGGCCAACGACCGCGCCGAACGCAAGCTCTACGACACCCTGACGCTGTCGCTGGACGGTGGCCGGGTGCGTGCGGCCAACGGCATTGATCTGGCAGCCGATCTGGCACCCGAATTCGCACCCAAGCTTGACGGCATTTTCGTGTTTGCCGACGACCTGAACGTCGACTTCGACTGCGACCTGCTGGCCCAGCAACTGATGCCGTTTGCCCAGGAAGGCTGCCTGATTGCCGGTATGGAAACCGCCAGTTTCCTGCTGGCCCGCATCGGCCTGTTGTCCGGATACCGCTCCACCATCCACTGGGAAGAGATGGCACGCTTTTCCGAAGCATTTGATGACGTAATCGTATCGTCCAACCTCTTTGAAATTGACCGGCAAAGAGCCAGTTGCGCCGGGGGAGCGGCCACGCTGGATTTCATGCTGACGCTGATCGGCCAGCAGCATGGCAACGAGTTTGCCGCCGAGATTTCCGAACGCTTCAGTCTTGAGCGCATCCGTCCGGGCAGCGAGCGCCAGCGCATCCCGCTGGCTACCCGTATCGGCGGCAGCCAGCCCAAGCTCACCGAAGCCGTCAGCCTGATGGAGGCCAACATTGAAGAGCCGCTGTCGACCGACGACATCGCCTTTTACGTCGGCGTGTCACGGCGACAGCTCGAGCGCCTGTTCAAGCAGTATCTCAACACGGTGCCGTCACGCTATTACCTGGAATTGCGCCTCAACCGCGCCCGGCAGCTGTTGCAGCAAACAAGCAAGTCCATTGTGCAAATCGGCCTGTCGTGCGGTTTTTCCAGCGGCCCGCACTTTTCCAGTACTTACCGCAACCACTTCGGCATCACGCCGCGCGAAGAACGCGCCCAGCGGGCGCTGCCTGCCAAGCACAACGAGGCATGACGGAAAAAAGGCGACCTCTCTCAGGGCCGCCTTTTCTGCCTCACGGGCCAGATCATTCCAGCCAGTCCAGTAAACCGACGGCACGCCCCTTGACGATCTGCTTGCCGGCAACCCGGTCACCGGCAAACTGGATGACGACCACCGTATCCCCTTGCCGCCACACGGCGCCTCCTCCGCTCTCCCCCATCAGCGAACCGCTGATCATTTCAGTGGGTTCCCCCAGGATGGCCACCACGTCAGCCCGGTCCATGCCGTCGCCGATCCGGGCATAGTTGGCGCTGGTCAACCGCGAGCTGGCACAACCGGCAAGCAGGGCGGCCACCAGTCCGGCTACAAGCACCCGGCGCATGCCGCAACGGCCGGCGGCCTTCATCACGCTTTTCCGCCGTTGCGCGATACCACCACGTAAAACTTGCGTACGGGCTCGCAGACCTCGAACTCACCACGAAAGCCGGCCGGGATCACTGCGGCATCCCCGGCCCGCACCTCGACGGCCACACCGTCGGCGTCCCACAGTCGAACCCGGCCTTCCAGCACGGCAAAGAATTCTTCCTTGTCCGCAGCAAATGTAATGCGCCAGCGGCCGGTTTCGCAGGCCCACACGCCGGCAGACACTACGCCGTCATCGCTGTCGTAATGGTTCCAGGTCGTCCGGCGTGGCTGACCACTGACCCGGCGATCCTCACGTGGCTCGTCGTACACCGGAATCGGGCACACATAGGAAAAGAGGCAAATTGACGGA